>JAPOYT010000222.1:19347-31484 GCA_026706445.1 Chloroflexota bacterium | reverse complement strand
CCAGGGCAATCGCACCAAAATGAATATGTTCTGCGATGAACATAAAACAAACTCAGCTCTAACCACAGAGACACAGAGAGCACAGAGAAAAGGCTTTCAGTTATTATTTTGGGGAACTGCACTTCAATTTAGGAGCATCTTCGCCCATTAGCACGTAGCTTTCAGAGGGGTTTTGCCCTGATAAAACTTAAACTCTGTGTCCTCGGCGCCTCTGTGGTGAAAAAAAATTGATGCGATTGCCCTGACCGCAAAGCGCAGTCATTTTGCAATCCTTCACTGCCGTCTTATAATCGGAGGGCGCGCCGGAAAGAGCCGGCCGCCACCCGCTTAAGGAGCGAAAACTTGCCACAGGACCGACTTTACTCGTCAATACTCGATGCCATCGGCAATACGCCCCTGGTCGAACTGTCGCGGATCACCCGCAGCCACCAAGGGCGCATCTTCGCCAAGGTCGAATTCCTTAACCCCGGCTACTCAAAGAAAGATCGCATCGCGCTGCAAATGATTGAAGACGCCGAAGCCGAAGGCGCGCTCCGCCCCGGTGACACCGTCGTCGAACTCACCAGCGGCAATACCGGTACCGGCCTGGCGATCGTCTGCGCCGCCAAGGGCTACCGCTTTGTCGCTGTGATGTCCCGCGGCAACTCGATCGAACGCGCCCGCATGATGACCGCGCTCGGCGCTGAGGTCGTGCTCGTCGATCAATGCCCCGATTCGCAGCCGGGCGAAGTCTCCGGCGCAGACCTGGCGCGCGTCGAAGACAAAGCGCGCGAGATTGTGCGTCAACGGGGCGCCTTTCGCGCCGATCAATTCCAGCTCGCCGGCAACGCCCGCGCCCATTATCGGCATACCGCGCCCGAAATCATGCGCGCGGTGGCGCGTAGACACAGCCACGACTCCGGTGGCATCGATGCCTTCTGCGATTTCATCGGCAGCGGCGGCTCCTTCGCTGGCTGCGCCCAATTCTTCAAAGAACGCGACCCAAGCATTCAATGCTACATCGTCGAACCACAGGGGGCAGCCGCCTTCGCCGGCGAGACAGTGACGCGTCCCAATCACAAAATCCAGGGCGGCGGTTACGCCATGCCCAATTTGGCGCTGGTCGATGGCTGCCTGCAAGTAACCGATGCCGATGCTGCGGATATGGCGCGCCGCCTGGCAAAAGAAGAAGGTCTCTTCGCCGGCTTCTCCTCCGGCGCCAACCTCGCGGCCGCGCTGCAACTCCTTGAAGGCATACATCAGGGCGAGCGCATCGCCATCCTGCTCCCCGACTCCGGCTTGAAATACCTCAGCACAGATCTCTGGACTTGAATTATGAGCGACATGCCAACCCAAGAAGACATCGTCCGCTGGATCCGCCACCACCACCAATCCCTCTCGCCCAGCCAGCGAAAGGTCGCCCAATTCCTGCTCGAAGGCGGCATCAACGTCGTGCACTTGACCATCACCGAAATCGCCGAAGCCGTCAGCGTCAACTCTTCGACTGTGGTACGCACGGCGCAGGCGCTCGGCTTCGAGGGCTTCCCCGAGTTGCAATCCATTCTGCGCAAACAATTCCTCAATCAAGCCAAGATCGCCCAGCGCATGCAAATCGGCTCGCAACAGCTGCTGGAAGAGCTCTCAGCGGACGATCAAGATGACGCGCACTTGCTCAACACCGTGCTGCGCGATGAAGTTCAAACCCTGCTCGACCTGCCGCAACACGTCCCTACTCATATCTTTGACGAAGCCGTAGACATGATCGATCGCGCCGGGCATGTCTACATCATTGGCTTGGGCGCGTCATTTCCGCTCGCGCTAAACTTCGGCATCGTCCTGCGCTACATCCGCCCTCATACCACCGTGCTCACGCCGGGCATCGAGCCCATCCCAGCCCAGTTGACGCCGCTGAAAGAGGGCGACCTGATCTTTGCGCTCTGCTTCGCCCGCTATACCCGCGAGACGCTGACCGTAATGGAGGTCGGCTCGCAGCGCGGCGCCGCTGTGCTGACCGTCACCGACAGCCACGTATCGCCGGCCGCCACCCGCTCCAACCTCGCCCTGATCGTGCCCTTCCGCCTCCGCCTATACAGCAACACGGTAGTGCACTTCGCCCTTCTCGATGCTCTCCTCGGCGCCCTCTCCCTGCGCTATCCAGAGAAAACGCGCGAACGCCTGGAAAGCCTCGAAGATCTCTATCAGCAATTCAACCTGCTCACGCTCAAAAGCGACTAGCTACAACTTGGAAATGTAGGGGCGACCGGCGGTCAGTGTCTACGCGACCTACGCGCGGCTGTGAGTCGCCCGCCGCCGACGCAGTCTATGCACGCACATTCGGGTCCAGCGCATCGCGCAGCGCGTCCCCGATGATATTCAATATCAGCACCACCAGCGTAATCGTCATCCCCGGAAAAACCGCGATCCACCACTGAGTCCGCAAATAATTCCGCCCATCCGCCAGCATCGCCCCCCACTCCGGCGTCGGCGGCCGCACACCCAATCCGAGGAAGCTCAAGCTCGCCCCCGCCACGATCGCGCCCGAAACGCCCAAGGTCGTCAATACGATCATCGGACCCAATACGCCAGGCAATATATGAAAAAACATGATCCGCAGCGAACCAGCGCCCATGCCGCGCGCCGCCACCACATATTCCATCTCGCGGATCGACAGCGTGATCCCGCGGATCAAACGTGAAAATGTCGGCAGCGAGAAAAACGCTATGGCGATTATGACTATAGTAATGTTGGACCCAAGCAGGCTCACCAGAAAAATCGCCAGAATCAGTCCCGGGAATGCCAAGATCAAATCCATCACTCGCATGATCACGTTGTCCGCCACGCCACCAAAAAATCCAGCGATCAAACCAAGCGGCGTACTGATGACGACAGCCAGACCAACGGACAAGAAACCCACCATCAGCGACACGCGTCCCCCGAAAAGCACGCGGCTCATAATATCCCGGCCCAGCTTGTCCGTGCCGAAAGGATGAAGCAGCGACGGCGCTAGATTCCGCTCCGGCGTATTCTTGCCGATCGGATCGTAGGGCGTCACCTGTGGCGCGAACAATATCGCCAGCAGCATCAACAGCAGGCAAAACAGCCCGAACAGCGCCACCCGGTTTCGAACAAACTTAAGCAGCGCCAGTTGATATAAACCGTCGGGACGCCCGCGCTCCCCTGCAAGCTCGGCGCTAGGCATAACGTATCCGCGGATCGACAAAGGCGTAAATGATGTCGACGATCAAATTGACGAAGACGAAGGAGGCCGCCACCAAAATCACAGCGCCCTGGATCATCGGATAATCGCGATTGCTGATGGCGTCAATCGCCAGCCGCCCAACGCCCGGCAAACCGAATATGCTCTCAGTGATCACCGCGCCGCCAAGCAGCCCGCCGACGGACAAGCCGACTACCGTGATCACCGGAATCAGCGTATTGCGCAGCGCATGTCCTACCAGTACCTGCCGCCTCGCCAAACCCTTCGCCCGCGCCGTCCGCACATAATCCGCGCTCAACACTTCAATCATGCTTGAGCGAGTCAATCGAGCGATCAGCGCGCTCTGCCCCACCGCCAAGGTCGCCACCGGCAAGACAAAATGCCGCCAGCTGCCCGTCCCTTGCACCGGCAGCACTCGTAAGCCCACCGAGAATATCAGAATCAGCATCAATCCCAGCCAAAAGGTCGGGATGGAAAAGAAAAACACTGTCAGCACGATGCCGACATTATCAATCCAAGTGCGCTGATTAACCGCGGTGATAACACCGATGACCAGCCCGATAGAGGTACCAACGGTGACACTGAGGAAAGTGAGCGTCGCTGTGAAAGGAAACGCTCTGGCGATTACGCCCATGACCGGTTCGCGAAACTTGACCGAGCGACCCAAATCACCCTGCGCAAAGTCGCGCAAAAAGATCAGATACTGTTCGATTACCGGGCGATCCAAACCCAGCTTCCGCCGGATAATCTCAATCTGCTCGGGCGACGCCCGATCACCGGCCATGATCTGCGCCGGATCCCCCGGCAGCGCCACCCGCAACATCACGAAGACGACCGTCGTCACCGCCAGGATCAAAGGGAAGGCGATTGCGATCCGCCGCAGGATGTACTGGCTCAAGACCGAACTGTCCTCGAAAGATTTCGGGCGTAGGTGGCTAATATTCCTAGCAGGATATTGTGCGTACGGGCGAGCCGGTGGCTCGCCCTTCCCATTTACACCACGCTGGGATGGGGGGTTCCCCTATTCCACCTCAAAGTAAGCGTTCCAGTACAGGAAGCTCGTATCCGGATGAATGCTCCAGCCCATCAATTCCGCGCGCACGCCCGTCAGCGCCGGCGGCACCGCCAAATAGACCCAGGGCGACGCCTCAATGATGTACTCGCTCACCGCCGTCACCGCTTCATAACGCAAGTCCGGATCCAACTGCGAATCAGCCGCCACCAGCAAATCGGTCAATTCATCAGTCGAGAACCAGGCGCGGTTGCTGCCGCCCTTGCGCTCCGGATCGAAGAAATAGGTCAAGATGCTCGGATCCTGATACCCATAGAGCAGCAGGAAGAGATCATGCTCGCCCGTGGTCGTCAGGTCGATCAGCGCCGAAAACTCCAGCACATCAATCTGCAGCGGGATGCCAACGGCGCGCCACTGCGCCTCCAGCACTTCCGCCTGCCGCAGCCACTCATCCGGCGACGCCGTCGCCAGCGGCACCGTCCAGCTCTCGCCATCGGGGTCCTCGCGCAGACCATCGCCATCGACATCGACATAACCCAACTCATCCAGCATGGCGCTCGCTTTATCAGGATCGAAGCTCGGCGCGATCGCGTTCAAATCGGGATTGTGCCCCCAAATCGTCGGCGGCAGCGGCTGATACAGCGGATCTGCCAAGTCGTCCCAAGCCAGCGTCACGAACTCCTGCCGGTCAGTGGCGTAAGCGAAAGCCCTGCGCAGATCCGGATTCGTCCAAGGATCCTTGGATGTATTGAATCCGACATAGCGGATCTGGCTCAATTTCGCCACATGCACATCAATGTCCGGGTTCGCTTCGGCGCCAGCCAGGTTCTGCGTCGGAATGCCGGCCAGCGATATCTCGCCCGTCTCCAAAGCGGCCAGCACCGTCTGCTCCTCACCGATGAAAAGGATCTGCAACTCGTCAAGGAAGACTGGACCCGGGTGATCGTACAATTCAGGCGGCGCCCAGGTGAAATCAGGATTGCGCTCGAACAGCGCATAGTTGTCAGTGACCAGCTCCTTCAGAATGAAGGGGCCGCCACCGACCGGATTGGTGCCGAAGTCGTCCGGTCCGATTGCCTCATAAGCAGTCGGCGACACAATCTCCAAGCCCGCAAGCACGAAGAACAGCGGCGCGTGCGGCGAATTCATATGCATCGTGAAGCTGTAGTCGCCCATGACTTCGATGTTATCCAGCAGCGTGATCAAGGCGCGGCCCGTCGAAGCAGTCGATTCTGGATCGGCATACTTCTCCAGATTCCATCTCAGCGCCTCCGCGTCAATCGGACTGCCATCAGTGAAGGTGGCGCCTTCAATCAAGTGAATCGTCAAGGACTTGGAATCTTCCGAAACTTCCCAGCTATCCGCCAGATAGCCGACATAGCTCATGTCCAATGCGCGCGAAAACAGCGTTGGATACAGGGCATAATGCGGCCAACTATGCCATGACGATACAAAAGGATCGAACGACGTATTCGAATTGGCATCGGCCACCACCAGGCGTCCGCCCTTGCCCGCCATAATATCGTCTTGCGCCAGCGCCGCGCCGCTCATCATTGCCAGCGCGATCATGAGCAATAGCAATACTGCGTTTCTTAACCTGTACATGTGTTTTTCCTCCTGAATTGTCGCAACGGTACGAAGAGAAGCCATTTCGCAATCTGTCGCTACACCCTCCCTTCGTCGCTCAACTCGCGTCGGCAAACTCATCATAGACGGCGCGGCCAATCTTACCCATCGCCGTCTCAACTTCAAACACGCGCTGATGATGCGCCGCCGGCTTGTTCCAATACGGCGCTTCATCCCATTCCGTAAACAGCGACAAGATCACATGATTCTCATCGCCGACGCTGATGATACCGCAATCGTTGCGGATGCCGCCAATCGTGCCGGTTTTGCTCGCGATTTTGACGCCTCGAGGCAGAAAGCGCCCGATGCGGTGGGTATACTGCTGCTTGCGCAGAATCTCAAAGGCGACCGCCCGCACATCCCGCGGGAACAGGTCGCCGTACATCATATTCAACAGCTCGTTCATCGCCTTCGCCGTGCTGACGTTATTCTCCGCCCCCTTGCTGAAGACCAATCCATCGCGCCTTATGTCGTTCTTCGTCGTCCACTGGACCAGCTCCTCAAGCGGCAAATCCGCCACCTCGGGCGGGAAGGCAAAGCGCAGCAGCTCCTTGCAATTCCACTTGAAGAAGATGTCGGTCAAACCAAGCTCGCGCATATACCCTTCGATGACGCCAGCCCCACCCAGGTAATCGACCATAATATCGGTCGCTGTATTGTCGCTGATGATGATCATCAAGGTCAGCAGGTCGCGCACCGTCGGCGCCAGGCCGCTTTCAAAATAAGGCAAGATGCCGCTGCCCATGCTCTTGTCCTCATCCGCCAGTTGCACGCGCGCCTCAAGGCTGATCGCGCCATCCGCCAACTGCCGGCAAGCCGTCGCCAAAATGGGAATCTTGAACGTGCTCGCCATCGGGAATGGAACATCCCCGCTGACATCCAACCGCCTGCCAGACTCAATATGCCAGACAGCAACGCCGGCCTCGATATCCGCCTCCGTGATGATCGCTTGTAATCGCTCTCTGAGGCTCATCGCGCCACCGCCTTCCCATAGGGGTATTTGTCGATCCAGCGCCGCTTCGCTTCTTCCAATCGGTCGCGCCGCAGCTCGACGCCGATGCCGAATCCCGCCGGCACAGCCAACGCGCTGTCAGCGCCCAGCACAAAGGGCGGCTCGCTAATATCAGCGGCGAAATAGCGATCCGTCGCCGAGATATCCGACGGCAGATTAACCGCCGGCAGCGAAGCCAAAGCGACATTCGCCGCCCGCCCTACACCCGTCTCCAGCATGCCGCCAATCCATAGCGGCAGCTCATTTTCGACGCAGATGCGATAAATCTCCAGGCATTCGCTGAATCCGCCGACGCGCGCTGGCTTCAAATTGAGAATGCCAATCGCCCCCACCTGCAGCGCAATGCGCAAATCGCTCGCCGACTTGACGCTCTCGTCCAGGCAGATACGCGTCTGTAAGCGCTTCTGCAGCAGCCCGTGCTCATAGATGTCGTCATGCGAAAGCGGCTGCTCAATCATCAGCAGATCAAAGGCATCCAAAGTAGCCAGATGGTCGGCCTCCTCCAGGCGATAATCGCTGTTGGCATCAAGCATCAGCAGGATATCGGGAAATTCGGCGCGCACCGCCCGCGCCACTTCCACATCCCAGCCGCGCTTGATCTTCAGCTTAATGCGCCCATAACCTTGTTCCAATCGGCTGCGCACGACAGCCACAGTCGCTTCCAGCGACGACTGTATGCCGATGCTGACGCCCACCGTCGCTTTTCCCTCGGACGCATGTCCTTCTGGCGCGCAAAGCGCAAACAAGTCAGCCAGGCGCATGTCGTTCGCCTTGGCGAAAGCATCCCAAACCGCCGCTTCCAAACCCGCCCGCGCATGATGATTGCCGCGGAATCGCCGGATCAAAGCCGGAAACTCGCGCGGATCGCTGATGCTCGCGCCAACTGCCGCCGGCGCCATGAACTCCCTAAGTATATGCTCAGCCGTCGCCGCCGTCTCATGACCGTAGCCGGGCCAAAACTCGATTGAGCACTCGCCCCAACCGACGGCGCCCGTCTCGGTCCTCAGTTCCACCAGTACCGCCACCTTGTCCGTCTCAGCGCCAAAGCTGGTTTCAAATGGCGCCAAATACGGCAACAATACGGTATGCAGATCAATGGATTGTATTGTTATCGCCTTCATGTCGGCTTCCTTTGTTTGCCGGAGCGCTGCCGCCGTCCGGAAGAGAATGGCGCTGATTATAACAACTCGACTTGCCCTCGCAATGACTGCTGCAAAATTTCTTGCCTTTTTCTAGCCTACGGTCTATATTCTGGGATATTGTCAATGGTAGCGACACGCGCGGATAAATCGCCACCCGTTCAAAAGACTTTGCGCCTCGCCGATGACTTAGAAACAAGATGAATCAAGCCCCCGCAAGGTCTAGCTCCTCTTCCGAAGGTCAGTGTCTGCGGTCAGTGTCTGCGGTCAGTGTCTACGCGACCTACGCGACCTGCGCGACCCTCTTTATGGGGCCGGGGGTGGGGATTTGTCGCCCGCCTGCAACACTAGGACTCTGCCAATCGATATGACGGATTGCCATGACATACAAATCCCCTCTCCGAATCGCCGCCGCCGGCATCGCCATCGAATGCGCCACCTTTTCCCCCCTGCCATCGGACCTGTCCGACTTCAATCCGCTGCGCGGCGCTGACCTGCTGTCGCGCTATCCCTTCGCCGCTCGATATGCCGATATCGAATTCAAGCCGATCATGCAAGCCCATGCCCTTCCCGGCGGAGTCTTGCGCTGCGCAGTGTACGACGACCTCAAAGCCGAGATCATCGCCGGTTTGCGCGATGCCGGTCCCTGGGATGGCGTCTATCTCGATATGCACGGCGCCATGGCGGTCGAGGGCATCGACGACGCCGAAGCCGACTTGATCAGCGCCGTCCGCGCCCAGGTCGGACCAGCCCCCTCATCAGCGCCAGCTACGACCTTCACGGCAATCTTTCCTCCACGATCATGGAGCAGCTCGATCTCATCACCGCCTATCGCACCGCGCCCCACGAAGACGCGCAAGAAACTCGCGTCCGCGCCTTCGACCTGCTCGTCAATTGCCTGCGCGCGGAAACTCGCCCGATCAAAGCCTTCATCCCCATCCCGCTGCTGCTTTCCGGCGAACGCGCGATGACCATCGTCGAGCCGGGGGTGAGCGTCTACGCTGAAATTGCTAAGGTCATTGATGGCGAAAAGGTGCTGGATGCCTCGCTTTTGGTCGGCTTCACTTGGGCCGATCAAGCGCGCAGCCAAGCCTCCGCCGTCGCCCTCGGCTTGGACGAAATGGCAACCTGGGCCGCTGCGCGCAAACTGGCAGCCGCCTATTGGGACGCCCGTCACGATTTCAACTTTGGCGTCCCCACTGGCAGTACCGACGATTGCATCAAAATGGCGCTGGAATCAACAGCGTCAACCGTCTTCCTCAGCGACTCCGGCGACAACGTGACAGCCGGCGCCGCCGGCGATATGCCCTATGTCCTGGGAAAACTGCTGTCTCACCGTGTTCCCCAAACACTCTTCGCCAGCCTCGTCGATGCCGCCGCAGTCGACGCCTGTTTCGCCGCCGGTCTCGGCGCAAGTCTGGAACTGTCTCTCGGCGGAAAACTCGATCCCGTTCATGGCAAACCTTTGCCCGTCACCGGCGTCGTAAAACAATTGCACGAGCGCGCGGCAAGCGGCCGCCAAGCCATCCTCGCCATCGACAATATTGACCTCATCCTCACCGAGCGGAGACTGGCTTTCACCACATTGGCGCAATTCACCGAGTTGGATATCGATCCGCTCAACTATCGCATCGTCTGCCTGAAACTAGGCTACCTCTTCCCCGACTTTCAACGCATCGCGCCCCGCGCGATCATGGCGCTCAGCCCCGGCGCCGTCAGCGCCCTGCCCGAGAACCTGCCTTTCCATAAGATCCAGCGCCCCATGTTCCCCTTCGACCGCGACTTCGATTGGTCACCCTGAATCGCTTTTGGCTACTTGTAAGGGTGACCGGTCGATAGAGTCTGCGCAATGCTTGGGTCGCCCGCTAGCGCCGCAGGTCCTGTGTGTACGGGCGAGCGATCTGCAATGTCGGCGGTCAGTGTCTACGCGACCTACGCGCAGCGGTGGCTCGCCCCAGCCGGCCAACGACAAACAACTACAACAAATCCACCGCCTCCAAGCCCAACTCACGCACCCGCGCATTGAAGTCCGCTACCGTCTCGCCCAAATCGGCGCGCGCATAATTGAGTTGCCCGTCAAGCTCGTCGCTAAGCTGCGCGAACACCTCCCGCGCCTGCTGCGGCGGCGCGTAATCGGCGCTGTCCACTGATTCAAAAAGCGCGTTAAACTTCTCATGCAATCCGCTGGCATACAACTGCGATTCGGTAAAACCCACGTTGATCAATTCCGGCAAGCGCCCTTCGACCTCGGCGGCGATCTCCTTGCCAGCCGCTTGCAGCGCATCATCATCGCTGCGCGCCGCCCAGGTTTCAACCTGCCGTCTCAAACGAAGCAACTTGTTGATCAGTTCATTATTTTGTGAAAGCCGATCGCGTATCGCCAGCAGCATCTCAAACTGCTGCTCGTATTCCTCCGCCGTCGCTTCCACCCGCGGATCCGCTCGCACTTCAAAGCGCTGACGGCAACTCTCCCCCGCAACAACCAACTCCGCTACGTACTCGCCAGGCACAAGGAGCGGTCCATCAGGACGCTCCCACCAGCCATCCACGCCATCGACCGCAACCGCGCCCGGATACCGCATATTCCACTCAAAACGATTAATCCCGGCGGCCGCCGACAGCTCACCATCGGCTGCGCTGCTATAGCTTCTTATCAAGCCGCCATCGGCAGAGCGGATGTTCAGTGTTATCGCTTCATCAGTCTCCCCCGCCAGGCAGTACCAAAATACGATGCCCTCGCGCGGGTTGGCGCCGGCGTTCAGCAATTGCGGCCGATCCGAATCGGCGCGATTCACAAATGCGACCACACTCGTGTCGATGCGACCGAAATCGACTGTATCGGCCGGATAGCTCGAATCCCAGCCGCCGAACGTGTAATAGACGCGCATCCGAACCTTCGGCGCCGGCGCAAACAAAAGGGCATTACCGGCATGAAGCTCGCCCTGCGCCTGATGCAGCGGCGACAGATCGTCCAGAATCCAAAACGAACGTCCGTGCGTGGCGACTACCAGATCGCGATCCTTGATGACCAAATCGTGTATCGGGCAAACTGGCAAGTTTCCACGCATCCGCCGCCAATTCTCCCCATCATCAAACGAGACATAAATGCCCGTCTCCGTCCCCGCGTAAAGCAATCCGCGCCGATTCGGATCCTCGCGAATCACGCGCGTGAACTCGCGCTCCGGTATGCCATTCGTGATCGCCGTCCAGCTTTCGCCATAATCGGTCGTCTTGTACAAATAAGGCTTGCAGTCATCCAGCTTGTAACGCGTCGCCGCCACATAAGCCGCGCCCGCCTGATGCGCCGACACATCAATGACGCTGATCAGCGCCCACTCCGGCAGATCGGGCGGCGTAATCTCCCGCCAGGTCTTGCCTGTATCGCGCGATATGTGAACCAGGCCGTCATCCGTGCCCGCCCAAAGCACATCTGCCTCCTGCGGGCATTCCGCCAGCGCGAAGATATTGCAATACACCTCCGCGCCCGTGTTGTCCCGCGTGATCGGACCCCCCGAAGCCTTCAGCTTCTCCGGATCGTTGCGCGTCAAGTCCGGGCTGACTGCCTCGAAACTGGCGCCCAGATTGGTCGAACGGTGCAAATGCTGGCTGCAGACATAAAGCACATCCGGATCATGCCGCGAAAACATGATCGGAAATGTCCATTGGAAGCGGTACTTCAAGCGCTCGGCGCCCACGCCCCAGCCATACAATTCAGGCCAAGCGGTGATGATCCAGCGCTGCCCGGTGCGATGATTGTAGAGCGTCATGTGGTCGTTGTAAGCCCGCTGCCCGGTTGGCCCCGAAGCGACAACAATATCCGGATCATCCGGCTTGATGGCGATATAACCGCTTTCGCCGCCGCCCGGCGAATGCCAGTCCCGCTCATGGATCGCCCCATCGACCGACGCGCTCGGCACCGAGATCGCCGTATTGTCCTGCTGTGAACCGTAAACGCGGTAGGGAAAGCGATCATCCGTACATACATGATAGAGCTGCGCCGTCGGCTGATTATAAATCGACGACCAACTCTTGCCCCCGTTGAACGACACGCAAGCGCCGCCATCGTTCCCGCGAACCATCCGCTGGTTGTCAGCCGGGTCAATCCAGAGCGCGTGCTCATCGCCATGCGGCGTCGGCATCGTTTCAAAGGTC
>JAPOYT010000222.1:0-19292 GCA_026706445.1 Chloroflexota bacterium | reverse complement strand
CCAGAGCGCGTGCTCATCGCCATGCGGCGTCGGCATCGTTTCAAAGGTCGCGCCCGCATCAACCGATTTCCATAAGTTGTAATTCTGAATGTAAACCGTATCCGGATCCTGCGTATCGGCCGTGACATGCATGTAATACCAGGGACGTGTTCGCAGCAGCGATTCCTCGCTCAGCCGAATCCAGTTCTCGCCATAATCATCAGAACGAAATACCGCGCCGTCTTCCGCTTCGATACAAGCCCAAACGCGCCCGACCTGCGCCGGCGAAACGGCCACGCCAATCTTGCCTAACAATCCTGTCGGCAAACCATTTCCCCCCTCCCTCTTCATGGGGGAGGGGCCGGGGGTGGGGGTAAGCAACTGCCAATTGTCGCCGCCATCCATGCTGCGCCACAAACCGCAATCAGGACCGCCATTCTCCAGCTTGTGCGGATACCGCTGCGCCTGCCAGATCGCCGCGAACAGAATCCGTGGATTGTTGACATCCATCGCCACATCATGCGAGCCAGCCCGCTCGCTCTTGTACAGCGCCTTCTCCCAGCTGCCGCCGCCATCCAGCGACCGGAAAACGCCCCGCTCCTCGTTGGGGCCAAAGGCATGTCCAAAGGCGGCGACATAAACATGGTCAGGATTACTGGGATGAATGACGATCTTGCCGATGTGGCGTGAATCGCTCAAGCCTACATGCCGCCAGCTTAGACCGGCGTCCTCCGACTTGTAGACGCCATCCCCATGCGACACATTGCCGCGGATCGTGCTTTCGCCGGCGCCGGCGTATATCACATTGGGGTCAGACTCCGAAACCGCCAGCGCCCCAATCGCCGCCGTATTGAAATAGCCATCCGAGACGCAGTGCCAATACTGCCCGCCATCGGTCGTCTTCCATACCCCGCCAGCGCAAGCGCCCATGTAAAATGTCATCTTCTGCGACACATCGCCGGCCACTGCCACCACCCGTCCGCCACGATGCGGTCCGATGCAGCGCCACTCCAGCTTGTCCAGCAACTGCTTTCTGATTTCCTCGCTCATATCATCACCCATACACCCATTTCCTCAATTAGAGTCGTCACCGGAGTTTACCCATTGCAGAATCCCTTCGCCATGAGACCCCCGTTTCAAGCCTAGAGAA
Organism: Chloroflexota bacterium; assembly: GCA_026706445.1. Lineage (GTDB taxonomy): Bacteria > Chloroflexota > Anaerolineae > Aggregatilineales > Phototrophicaceae > UBA6055. Next base: position 18,163 of record JAPOYT010000222.1, on the reverse strand, counting down.
ACTGTAGACTCTCGCGCGACTATGCCGCCGGCCACGCAAAATACCTTGCGTCCCGCTGCGTCTAGCTTCCCTTCCGAAGGTCAGTGTCGAAGGGCGATGTCTACGTGCCCTACGCGACCCTCTTTATGGGATGCCCGCCATAGAGATGGCGGGAAGGGGCCGGGGGATGGGGGTTTGCCGCTCGCAAGGCAAACAGGCGCCCCCTCGGGTCGCCCACAGAATTACGCAGAAAGTGTTGCCCTACCAGCAAAAGTGTTATCATCTGAACATGGCTTTCCATTTCTCGAAACTCGGTCTCATGGAGGTGCGATACGATCAAATGCTATAGTCGCGTTTCCGTATTCCGAACCATCAATGTACGAATAGGAGAATACTACCAATGATAAAGAAACTTACCCTTCTCACCGTCCTGCTCATCGCTGTCAGCGCGCTGGGACTGGTCTCCAGCCAGAGCATGTACAACGAAGCGCCCGCCCTTGCCGAAATGGTCGCCGCCGGCGAACTCCCGCCCGTCGACGAACGCCTGCCGGCTGAACCGCTGGTCATCGAACCGGTCGAAGAAATCGGCCAATACGGCGGCACCTGGCGCGCAGTCGATAATGGCGAAGGCAACGGCTGGACACAGATGACTGCATCGGTGGAACCCTTCCTGAAGTGGAATCGCGATGTCAATGGCTTCCGCCCCAATATCGTGACCGACTGGGAGTGGAACGAGGACGCGACCGAACTGACCGTCAACTTCCGCCAAGGCGTCAAATGGTCCGATGGCGATCCCATGACCGTCGACGACTATCTCTTCTGGTGGAACGATATGGTGCTGGACGAAAATGTGCCCGTGAACGCGCCCTTCGGCACCACCGTCCAAGGCGAGTTGATGTCAGTGGAAAAGATCGACGACTACACCCTGCATTTCAGCTTCCCCCACTCCAACCCGCTCTTCCTCGAATACAAGTCGCGCGGCGCCTATCATTCGTCGCTGCACATAGTGCCAGAACATTACATGCGGCAGTTCCACCCCAAATATAGCGACGCCGAAGACGCCGCCGACCTTGTCAATCACTACGGCTGGAGCAGCCGTTTGCATCATCCCGGCATGCCGACGCTCTACGCCTGGATGGTGACGGATTACGTAGAAGGGCAGCGCCTGGTCTTGGAGCGCAATCCCTACTATTGGAAAGTCGATACCGCAGGCAACCAACTGCCCTATATCGACCGGCTCGACATTACTATCCCGGAGGGCAACGTCAACGAGTTGGTGGCGCTCAAAGGCATTGCCGGCGAAATCGATTTTCAGTCGCGCGGCATCAATTTGCTCGACATCCCACTGGTCATTGAGAATCAGGAAGCCGGCGACTACCGCGTCATCATCTGGAATAACGGCGACTACGCCTGGCCCTGGATCATGCCGATGTATGACTATCCGGACGAAGGCATCGTCGACTTGATGTACATGAAGGAATTCCGTCAAGCCTTGTCCCACGCCATCAATCGCGACCGCATCAACGAGATCACCTCTCTGGGCATGGCCACCGCCCGCCAATTCTCCCTGAGCGCCGAAAGTCCCGAATTCCAGACCGAGGAGGGCGCAGCCTTCTATCAGGAATGGGCGGCGTCCTACGCCAGTTACGATCCCGAGCTTGCCGGCCAATTGCTTGACAGCATCGGCGTCGTCGATGCCGACGGCGATGGCTGGCGCGACCGCCCCGATGGCACAGCCCTAGAGGTGATCGTCGATGTCCCGGCTGAAGACACGCCGACGGTCGACCGCATGGACTTGATCAAGGAAGACTGGGACGCGGTCGGCTTGAACACCGTACTCAACATCATCACCTGGTCGGTGGTCAGCGACCGTCACTTTTCTGGCGATATCATGATCCGCGCCTGGGGCAGCGCCGCCGCCTGGGGCTTGGTCTCGGCAGCAACCGTCTGGACGCCGATCGAAGGCGTGACCTATTCCGTAGGTGGCGCGCGCATCGGCGACTACTACAACTCCGGCGGCGAACGCGGCGTCGCGCCCCGTCCCGGCTCCATGCTCGAGCAGCTTCAGGATGCCTATACCGAATTGATCAGCATCCTCGATCCCGACGAGCGCAACGCCAAACTGCTGGAAGCCTATCAAATCCATATCGACGAAGGTCCCATCACCATCGGCACCGTCGGCGAGCATCCCAACGCCTTGATCGTCAAGAGCAACTTCCGCAACGTGCCCGACTTCGGTTTGACCGCCGGCTGGGACCTGGCTTTCCCCGGCACCGCCGATCCGGAACAGTTCTTCTTCGACCAAGACGGCTAGAACCGGCGCGTATCTTAAGCATTCTCCCTGTCCTTTCTGTGATGGGCGGGGAGAACACGAACTCGGCCATAGTTTTCTGTAGGAATCGTCACGATGACTATTGTGCCGCTGAAGGGTCAAGCCTCATTACGTTTGGTTGAAGCCCCTCCCTCTTTACGGGGGAGGGGTTTGGGGTGGGGGTAAGCCCCCTATGGCCCAATACATCCTGCGCCGCGTCATTGCCATCTTGCCGACGCTTTTTCTTATCACCATCTTCGGCTTCCTCGTCATGGAAGCCCCCGCCGGCGACTTCGTCACCAGCTATATCGTCCGGCAATATGGCCACGGCAATACCGAGGCGGCGAGAATTGAAGACGAACTGCGCTCGTTTTTCGCCCTTGATCGCCCGGTCTACGAGCGCTTCGTGACCTGGCTTGCCCGCTTTGCTCAAGGCGACTTCGGCGACTCTTTCGACCTGCGCCGGCCCGTCCGCGACATTCTCAACGACCGCATCGGTCTCACGCTCACGATCTCCCTGGCGACCTTCGCCATCTCTTGGGGCATCGGCATCCCGCTCGGCGTCTACAGCGCAACCCATCAATACTCCAAAACCGACAACTTCCTGACCACGGTCACCTTCGTCGGCTTGGGTTTGCCCGACTTTCTGCTCGCCCTGGCTTTTCTCATCCTCGGCTGGCAATTGACCGGCGAGGTGCTGACGGGCTTGCAATCGGTCGAATTCCTCGATCAGCCCTGGTCCCCCGCCAAGCTGCTCGACCTTATAAAGCACATGGTGATACCCGTCTGCGCCGTCGTCATCACCGGCACCGCCTGGGTCATGCGCGTCATGCGCGGCAACCTCCTTGATCAACTGGGCCGCGACTACATCATAACCCTGCGCGCCAAAGGCGTGCCAGAACGCGTCATCATCTGGAAACACGCCGTCAAAAACTCGCTGCATCCGCTGATCGCCGCGCTGGGGCAGACTCTCGCCTGGCTGATCAACGGCTTCACCATCACCAGCATCGTGCTCGAGCTGCCCACCATCCAATCCGTTTACCTCAACGCCACCCTGCAGCAAGACGTCTACCTCGCCGGCACGATTCTTATCTTGATCGGTTTTCTCGTTCTTATCGGTACGCTTCTGGCCGATATCATCCTGGCCTGGATGGACCCGCGCATCCGCTATGAATAATTGCTTTCTCTCACGCGTTGAGGCGACCTTTCTTCACCACAGCGGACGCCGAGGATACACAGAGGTCACAGAGTCTTCTGTTTGCTTGGAAAAGCTATCATGGCGTCGGAGTTTAGCGCGTCTGCCGGAGAGCATGGAAATAAGACTCATAGCGCGGACAATTGTCTCTGATCCCTCTGTGTTCTCTGTGGCGCCGCCTTTTCTATGTGGTGAAGTAATTTGTGGTTCTAGGCATAGGTCGATTCTCAACGAAGTCCCGTGGTTCGCTCGTAAATGAGCAAGGACATGTCCTGATGGTCGCAACTGGCGACACCATGCCAGACAGCCTAATCGGCCCCGACTTCGACGCGGCAGAGACGGAAGTCATCTCCGTCCGCCGCCTGATGTGGCTGCGCTTCAAACGCAACCGCCTCGCCCTCATCGGCAGCATCGTCCTGGTCCTCATGTACCTTGCCGCCGTCTTCGCCGGCTTCATCGGTCCCTACGGCTTGCGTGAAACGCACGAGAAATTCCCGGCGTCGGCGCCGCTCCTGCCGCGCTTCATCGACGACGAGGGAAACTTCAGCCTCCGCCCCTTCGTCTACGCCATGGAATCGAAAGTCGATACGAAAACTTTCAAGCGCGTTCTAACATCCAACACCGAAGTGAAACATTACCTTCACTTTTTCGCCCGCGGCACGCCCTACACCATCCTCGGCTTTATCCAGACTGACATCCACCTCTTTCATGTGAATGAGCCGGCCAAAGTTTTCCTGCTCGGTACCGACAAGCAAGGGCGCGACCTTTTCTCCCGAATCTTCTACGGCGCCCAAGTCTCGCTCACCGTCGGACTCGTCGGCGTCAGCTTGAGCTTGATCTTCGGTACGCTCATCGGCATTGCCGGCGGCTATTTCGGCGGCCTATTCGACGACGTTTCTCAGCGCGTCATCGAGGTCCTGATCTCCTTCCCCCAGATTCCGCTCTGGCTCGCGCTGGCCGCGCTCATACCCCCAACCTGGACTTCGGCGCAGCGTTTCTTCGCTATCTCGATTGTGCTCTCCCTCGTCAATTGGGGCGGTCTCTCGCGCCAAGTCCGTGGCATGGTCTACGCCCTGCGCGAAGAGGACTACGTCATCGCCGCCCGTTACGCCAGCGCCTCCAATTGGCGCATCATCACCAAGCACCTGCTGCCCAATACCTTGAGCCATATCCTGGTCATCGCCACCATCTCCATCCCCGCCATGATCCTGGGCGAAACCGCCCTCAGCTTTCTCGGGCTCGGCATCCAGCCGCCTATGACCAGTTGGGGCTTGCTGCTCAATCAAGCGCAGCATACCCGTGTCCTCATCCAGCAGCCCTGGCTGCTGACGCCGGCGCTCTTCGTCGTTGCCACTATCATTTCCTTTAATTTCCTGGGCGATGGGCTACGCGATGCCGCCGATCCCTTCGCCAACTAACTGGATAAAAGTAAGCAATGAGAGCGACCGCCGCTTGAATGCGAGTTTCAAAATGATCCTATTTTGTACGAGCGAGCGACCTGCAGTGTCTACGCGCAGCGGTGGCTCGCGCACTCATGCCGTAGACGTTTATTCAGATTTCGATTGATTAACATGGCTTTACTTGGCGAAAATGGCATGCATCCCAATCTGCTCGAAATCACCGACCTGAAGACGCGCTTCTTCACCGAACAAGGCGTCGTGCCCGCCGTCGACGGCGTCAGTCTGCAAATCAAACGCGGCGGCGCCCTCGGTCTGCTCGGCGAAAGCGGCTGCGGCAAGTCGGTCACTGGCTACTCCATCTTGCGCCTCGTGCGACCGCCAGGCCGCATCGTCGGTGGCGAAATACGCTACTACGGGCGCGAAACCTCCCGTGGCGAAGACTTGACCGCGCTTGATGAACGCAGCGAAGAACTGCGCCAGGTTCGCGGCGCCGAAATCGCCATGATTTTCCAGGAGCCGATGACCTCGCTTGACCCGCTCTTCTCTGTCGGCAGCCAGATTATGGAGGCCATACTCTACCATCAAGACGTGACTAAATCGGAAGCGCGTAAAATCGCCATCGAAACGCTCGATCGAGTGCGTATGCCGCAGCCGGCCGACGTGATGAAGAATTATCCCCATCAGCTCTCCGGTGGCATGCGCCAGCGCGTCATGATCGCCATAGCGCTCTCCTGCCAGCCCAAGTTGCTTATCGCCGATGAGCCAACCACCGCTCTCGATGTCACCACCGAAGCGCAAATCCTGGAACTGATGCGCGAATTGCAAGACGAATTGGGCATGGCCATCTTGTTCATCACCCACGACCTCGGCGTTATTGCCGAGATGGCGGAAGACGTCGCCGTCATGTACCTTGGCAAAGTGGTCGAGCGCAGCGATATCGAAACGCTCTTTGCTGACCCGCAGCACCCCTACACGCAAGCGCTGATGCAATCGATTCCAAAAATCGGACAAAAGGCGGGCCGCCTCGAAGCCATTCGCGGCATGGTGCCGTCGCCAGGCAATGTTCCCGCCGGCTGCCCCTTCCACCCGCGCTGCAACAGCGCCATTAGCGGCCTCTGCGACACAAAAGCGCCGCAACTGCAGCAGACGCGAGCCGGACATTGGGTCAGCTGCTTCCTTTATGATGACGGCAGCAATGCCAAGATTGTCACGCAAAATAACAGCCTCGACAGGAAGACTCCGCTTCCCTAGCTTGCTGAGAAAGCGGAGCTAAATCTGGTATGCGCAATAATCGGTAGACAATCGCAAAAATCGCTCCTTTCTTCCGCATTGCTTCGGTAATTTGTGAGTTTTCTCTGCATTTGATTTGTAGTAGCGGACTAGCCTTACAGAAATGCCGTTGGCGAGGTACTTGTCAATTGAGCCAAAACTGAGATAAAGTGATATTTATATGCTGTCGTCGCTGGACGGCGGTTGGAATAATTCTTTTTCTGTCCAGTTGAACAGGAAATCTGACCATGGCATCATCGACTGAGACCTCACAGCACGTCGGATTGGTTCGCAATCTTGGTTTGTTCGACATCACGATGATCGGCGTCGGCGCGATGATCGGCGCTGGCATCTTCGTTTTGACGGGCATCGCCGCTGGCACCGCCGGTCCGGCGCTGATCCTCGCTTTCGCCATGAACGGGGTCATCACTGTTTTGACAGCGATGGTTTACGCGGAGCTTGGCTCGGCGATCCCGGAGGCGGGCGGCGGTTACCTTTGGGTCAAAGAAGGCTTGCCGGGTCCGAACGGTTTCCTGGCGGGCTGGATGAGCTGGTTCGCCCATGCCGTGGCCGGCAGCTTGTACGGCGTGGGTTTCGGCGGCTTCATATATGAGCTGCTGCGGATCTTGTTTCTTGACCCAGCGGCGCATCATGATGAGCACACGGGCATTTTTCTGACCGGTCCCTTGCACTTGCCTTTCGGGATTGAGCTGCCGGAAGCCGAGCTGGTGCAAAAGATTTTTGCCGTCCTTATCGTATTGCTCTTCCTGTATATCAACTACAAGGGAACATCGGAGACGGGCGCGGTCGGCAATATCGTGACGGTGCTGAAAGTGGTGATCATCGGCATTTTCATCGTCAGCGGCATGTTTGTGATCTTCGGCGATCCGGTTCGGTTCGAGAATTTCCAGCCATTTGCGCCCAACGACATCATTGGCATCGTCAGCGCGATGGGCTTAACGTTCATCGCCTTCGAGGGTTATGAGATCATCGTGCAAGCGGGCGAAGAGGTGAAGGAACCGCGAAAGAATATCCCGCGCGCAGTCTTCCTTTCGCTGGCGATCGTGGTGCCAATCTATATGCTGGTGGCATTTGTAGTGATCGGCGCCGTTGACCCGCCGGAAGGGCGGCTCATCCACGAATGGCTGGGTGATCTCGGCGAGATCGGCATCGCCCGCGCCGCTGATCAATTCATGCCGCTTGGTCTCTTCCTCATCATGGTAGGCGGCTTGCTCTCGACCATGAGCGCCTTGAACGCCACGACTTTCTCGTCGACGCGGGTGTCCTTTGCGATGGGGCGGGACCGGGCGCTGCCCGACAGTTTTTCCAATGTCAGCTCGAAAACGCGCACGCCCCATATCGCCTTGGGCTGGTCGGGTGTGCTGATCCTCTTCGTCGCTTTGACGCTGCCGATAGAGGATGTGGCGGCATCGGCTGATATCATGTTCATCCTGCTCTTCTTGCAGGTGAACCTGGCGGTGATCACCATTCGCAGCAAATATGGCAAAGACCTCAAATACGGCTTCCTGCTGCCGTTTTTCCCCATCTTGCCCATGATCGCGATTGGCATGCAGTTTTTGCTGCTGCTGTCGCTGTTTAATGTGTCGATCATCGCCTGGATTTACGCAGCGATCTGGATTGGCGGCGGCTTTCTGATCTATTACTTCTATGCGCGGCCCCGGCAGGAGCGGGCGCATCGCACGGCGGTGGTGCAGCAGACCGAACTGATGACGCCGACGCTGGATGCGCCCTATCGTGTGTTGGTGCCGGTTGCCAATCCGGATTCGCTGTCAACTTTGCTGCCGCCGGCGGTTCATGCGGCCAAGACGCATGACGGCAAGGTGACGCTGCTGCATATCGTGACGGTTCCATCGCCCACGCCCTTGTCTTCCGGTTATCTTTACCTGGAGGACAGCGATGCCTTGCAGGAACAAGCGATTTCGATGGTGCGGGATGAAGAAGTGGCGGTGGAGTATATCGTGCGGGTGGCGCGGCGAGTGGCGCCGGCGATCATTGATACGGCGCGGGAACAACAGGCGGATCTGGTGGTGATCGGCTGGCAAGGCGTGAAGGACCAGCAGGGCGCGACGGTCGGCCAGAATATCGACCAGGTTCTGAGCGAGGTCAACTGTGATGTGCTGATGCTGCAGCCGGGCGATACGGCGGCTGCGACGCGGATTTTGCTGCCGGTGGCGGAGCCGCGACAGGTGGGCTATGCGCTGCGGCTGATTCAAATGTTATCGCCGGCGGAGAAGGTATTGGACCTGCTGCATGTTTTCTCGGTCGATACCACGCAAGCCGAACGCGAGCGCATGATCCGTTCTCTGCAGCGTGAAATTGACGAACTGAAAGTAACCGATAAGCAGGTTAATCTGGTGACGGAGGTGGCGCGGGACCGCATAGACGCGATCGTCGCGGCGGCCCATGACTATGATTATGTCGGCTTGGGCGAGACGCGCGACCCGGGTTATCAGCAGAGGCTCTTCGGCAACACGCCTTTTAACATCGCTGATCGGACGCGGACGCCGGTGGTTCTGCTGCATCGTGAGGCGAGCGCGGTGGGCTTTGGGCTGCAAAAGATGGCGAGCTGGGTAGGTGGCGGTTATGCCGATGTGGATCCGGAATCGCGGGAGCGGCTAGAAGAACAGGGATATATCGTGGACGGCGAAGCGTCGGCGGAAGCGGACGGCGGCAAGTTGAACTCGTCGGTGAGCCAGCCGATCATTTTGCTGATTGGCCTGATGACGGTGGTCGCGGCTTTCATGATGTTCGCCGGGAATGGCGAAACGCTCACTTGGGTGGGCGCGGTGCTATATTTCGCCACCTTGATGTTGTTTACTATCGTATCGGTGCGGGCGGCGCGTACGGCGGGCTAGGCATGCGCTCGCGCTTTGTCTGCCCCATCCGCCGGCCCCTTCCCCGAAGCATCAGGGAAGGGGAGTTCCCCTTGAAATTGGGCTTGCTACGAATAACTTGGAGCGACTTCCGCCGATTGAGACTGGCTACCATAAGGTGTTGGGCGACTGTTTGCGCTCTTCGATTTGAAGTTGCAAGCGCTGCATGAGGTCGACGCCGATTTGTCGGCAGAGGTCGATCATATCGATGGGCACCCAGTTTTCAATCAGGTAATCGCCGTCTCGTTTCCACCAGTCAAAATCGCGCAGTGTCAGCAGCTTTCCCGTGGCTGGGATGCCGGCATACTCGCCATTGTGAAAAGAAAAGGCGGAATCCCAGATGCCGCCACAGACGTAGACGCCTTCGCCGATGAAACCCATGTCGCGGCCGCCGCGTTCGACATCAAGATAGCGGTCGCCAAAGCCAAACAGCCAATTCCGCTGGTGAAAGTCTTCGAATTCCTCCAGGGTGAAGCAGCCGCCGATCCCGCTGGGTCCATACCATTTCATGTCTTGATGCCAATACTTGTCCTGCTCCATGCGGCTCATATCGCCGCCGTCGCGATCGCGGACGTAGCGCATCAGACCCTTGCCCATAGCTTCGACCAACTGCAGGGATTTGCGTGACTCGAGCGCGTCCTGCTCGGTGAGGAGGATTCCATCTTTGGCGACGGGACCGGGGATCTTGCCGCCGTCAAAACCGGGCGAGGGCGGCAAGACTGGATAGCCGGCTTGCCGCATAACCGAGAGGATATCGTATTGGACGTAGCACTCGGCGATTTTGCCCTCCCGCATGACATAGAATTGGCCGAACCAGATATTGGTCTTCTTGCCCGTTGCAGGAATGCCGAGCCAGTCCTTGACGAAGCTGCCGCTGAGATAGCCGCAGCCGCTGACCCACTCGCTGCCGACATCGCCGGCCGGCGGCTGAGTGTCTGCGCCATCCCAATCCGACATGCCGCTATCGATGCCGCCCATGAAGACATAGGGTCTGATTTTGAGATCGGGGAAGGAATGCAGAAGCGGGAGCCAGAAACCGGATATGAGATTGTCGACGCCTTGGATTTGGTCAATTGGCGCGGAGCCGTTCCAATCGACGTCATCATGGACGGCGGCGCGGATGGCGGCCGGCGCATTGTCGACGCCGATATGGTTGAGCTTCTGCCAATAATCCCAGACGATTTCTTTGTTTTGCTGATTCAGCAAGCTGGACATGGCCCTCCTAACGGGGATTTTGATTGTGAAACTTACCACCGAGGACACCGAGGTATTATGAGAACACCGAGAGTCAATGTAGCGCTGCGAGGCCCGCCATTGAAAGGCGCTGTAGGGGCTTGCGTAGGTTAGTGTCGGCGGTCGGTGTCTACGCGACCTACGCTACCCTTGGCAAGCCCTTTCGACACACCCTGGATTGAAAGCATTCAACGTGATCTTCTACAGTCCTCTCTGACCTCTGTGTTTCCTCTTATCCTCAGTAGTTCCAAGTTTGTCGTGCGAAACGTGATTGGAAAATATGGCAGGAGTGGGCGAGCCACCGGCTCGCCCCTACAGGTTTTCGATTATTTTGGCATTTTCTTTCGTACGGCAGTCATTCTCATTACTTTGTTTGAACTACTTCTGTGGTGAAATCATGCGTAATTCTTAGCCCTTCACTGCGCCGGAGGTCAAGCCTTTGACCAACTGCCCCTGGAAGATGAACACAACGATGATGATGGGCACGGCGGCGGAAACGGCGGCGGCCGCGCCCAGGGTGATATGTCCGGGGTCTTCTCCGCCGGCGTACTTTGATATGGCGACGGTGAGCGTCCAGTTGGATTGCGTGAGGATGCGGACCAGCAGAAAGTCGCTATAGGCGAGCAGTAGCGTGAAGAGGGCGGTCGAGATGATGCCGGGCCACATAATCGGAATGATGACGCTGATGAAGGCGGTAAGGCGATTGGCGCCGTCGACCATGGCTGATTCTTCGATTTCTTTGGGGATGTTCATGAAAAAGCTGCGCAGCATCCAAATAGTGAAGGGCTGATTGATGGCGACCAGGGTGATGATCAAGAGGATATGCGTGTCGTAGAGGCCTGAGCGCTGGCCGAACCACCAGTAGGGCAAGATGTATGACATGCCGGGCAGGGAGCGGAATCCAAGCGCGGCGACGAGGATGAATACACCAGCGATGCCGCTATAGCGCGCCAAGCCGTAGCCAGCCAGGCAGCCGATGGATATTGAAATGCAGATGGCGCCAGCAGTGACGATGATCGTATTGAGGAAGTAGTCGTAAAAGGTCTGCGTTTTGACGAATTCGGGAATTTGCAAGAGAACATAGAAACCAAGGGCGAGAACGGCGACATAGACGATGCCGGGCGCAACCGGAAAGCGTTTTGCGTTAATCGCCACCAGGACGAGCAAGCCGAAAATGGCAACGAGGATGATGACGACGAGCATCGGATCGTCGGGAATGGCTTTCAGCCAGAGGTCGGTGTAATTGTCCGCGGTTGGCTCGAAGATGAACAGAGGCGCGCGAGAATTGGCTTGCCGCGGCGTTTTGAAGGATTGAATCGTCGTCCAGAAAAAGGGAATGACGCTGAACAGAGCGTAGCCGGTCAGCAGCAGATAAACGAACGCGAGCGCATAGCGGTTTTCGATTCTTTTCATGCTAGCGCTCTTCGGTCTGTTCCTTATAAGTGCGCAGCAAAAAGGGCACGAGAACGACGAGGATCATGACGACAGTGATGACCGACATGGCGTTGGCTTTGCCGAGGCGCTGGACGCTCATGGCGGTGCGGAAGGTGTATAGCATCATTACTTCGGCTTTGTAGATCGGGTTTTGCTCGGTGAGCACAAAAACGCTGTCGAATACGCGGTAGGAATCCATGATGGATATCAAGCCGACGAACACGAAAAGCGAACGCAAGTGGGGGATCATGATGTGGCGGACCTGACGCATGCGCGTTGCGCCGTCGATCATGGACGCTTCGACCAATTCGTCGGGCAAGGTCTGCAAGCCGGCGAAGAATACGATAAGCGGGAAGGGTGTGGCCGCCCACAAGGCATGAATGATAATGAGCGACTTGACGGACTGCTCGGTAAGGATAAAGCGCGAACCCACAATAGTGCGATAAGCCCAGGCGATGATGCCGCCCGATTCAAACAGTTGTTTCACCATTAGCGTGCCTACCACCGGGACGACAATGAAGGGCATCAGGAAGGCGGCGATATAAATGCCGCGGATGCGCCGGGAGACCTGGTCAAGCAAGACGGCGATCAGAAAGCCGGTGAAGATTTGCAGCGGCACGGCGATGGCGATGTAGGTCATCGTGAAAACAAAAGCCGCCCAAAATTTTTGATCGTCAAATACGGCGAAGTAATTGGCCAAGCCAACGAATTCCGGCTCGTTGATATTGCGGAAGGTCATGTATTGCATGCTTAGCCAGACTGACGTGGCAAGAGGGAAAACCATCAGCGTCAGCATGACCAGCAGGCTGGGCGACATGAAAGCAAAGAAAGTTCGTCGGTGCATGCGATGCGACCTGGCATTTCTAGCGGCTGTAGGGGCGACCGGCGGGCGGTGTCTACGCGCCCTATCAGGTCGCCCGCAGTTATTAGCCCTGTGCCAGTGGGCGAGCCACAACAGTTTGCGTGTACGGGCGAGCCGGTGGCTCGTCCCTGCGAACTGACGTGGTGACGGGCGGGCGAGCCAAGGCTCGCCCCTACAGTACCGTTTTGCGTGCGAGCCTAACCGTCGATATAACCCTGAGCGGTTGCTTCAGCGGTATATTCTTCAGCGGCCTTATCCAGAGCTTCTTCCGGCGTCAGATCGCCGGAGCCGACCAGCGGCAGCCAGTTGCCAAGCGCGACGCGCGCCAGGGCAGCGGCCGGGTTCAGCGAATTGCCGCCAACGCCTTGGCCCAAGGAGACGGCAAAGGCGGGCATGTTGCGTCCACCGTGACCGGCCTCGCTGACCGAGGAACGAACGATGGCGCCGTGCGCGGAGCCGCCGACCTGTCCTTCAAAGTCGAAGGTTTCCATGATGGCGCGGAAGGCGAGATCATGATCGACTCCGCCGCGCTTGGTGATGGAGTAGGCATCGACCCAAGCCGATCCGCCCAGGATGCCGCTATCGGGGTTGGGCGCCGGCGACGGCGCGAAGCCGATGATGCCGACGTAATCCGACTTTTCGGGATCGTCCATGTTGGCGGCGCGGCTGGCCCAGATATGGACGAAAGCCAGGGTGCCGGTTTCCATGCCGATTTCGCTGTCGTCGATGCTGTAGGTCAACCCTTCGGGACCCATGCAGGCGTCGACAACTTCTTTCATCTTGGCCAGCGCTGCGATGCCGGCGTCGCTGTTGAAGGCGGGCGTATTGTCTTCGTCATTGAGGTATTTGCCGCCGAAGGAGCGGATGAAGTGCATGTATTCAATCTCCCAAGCCCAGCCAGCGTGCAGGTTCATGGTGAAGGGAAGATCAATGCTGTCTTCGTTCTCGGCCAGCGCAGCGCAAGCGTCCATGACCTCGTCATAGGTGGTCGGGACTTCGATCATGTGCCTTTCGAAGATGTCGGTGCGATAGAAGAGATGCATGGTATTCGACATGAAGGGCACGCCGTAGATGTTGCCGTCGATGGTGACCGAATCCCAGACCGGCTGCGGGATATCGTCGAGGTTGTATTCGTCGCGATATTTCTCGACCAGATCGTTGAGCGGCTGTAGCCCGTCAAATCCAGTCAAGACAACGATACGAGCCGGGGTTGTGTGCAGGATCGCCCAGGGTGCATCGCCGCCGCCTGCCAGAGCCAGATTAGCTTGTTCCTCGGCGGTTGGGGAATCAAGCAATTGGATATTGACAGTCAGGTTTTCGACTTCGTTGCATTTCTCCAATTCGGCGGCGAAGAATTCAGTAATGGGAAATGCCCAGCCCATGAAGTTGATTTCTGCCGCTTCCATCGGCGGATCCAAGACACAGGGATCCATGTCGTCTTGCGCGAGGATAGGCACAACCAGAAGCAGAAGCGCCAACACGATTAGCAACTTTTTCATCTTTCAAACCCTTTCAAATAGAGGAACAATTCGGACAGGCGACCGGGGCGCAACCCTCAACAGGAGGCGCGGTCCCGCGTCAAAAGCATGACATATCATAACACAGCCGCGCCCATGCTCAAAAATCGTTTACGCCGCGCAGGGTCAGCTTGTCGGAAAAGTGACAGGCGGCGACATGGCCTGGTTCCACCTCTTGCAGCGGCGGCTCTTCCCGCGAGCAGATGGCTTCGGCGTAAGGGCAACGGGGGTGGAAATAGCAACCCGTAGGCGGATCAGCCGGGTTGGGCAATTCTCCGCGGACAGGGACGCGGCGTTTTTGGATTTTGGGGTCGGGCCGCGGAATGCTGGACAAGAGCGCTTCGGTGTAGGGATGTTTGGGATTGTGGTAAAGGCGGCGCGTGTCGGCTTGCTCAACGATTTTGCCGACGTACATGACGGCGACGAAATCGCTGATGTGTTCAACGACGCTCAGATCATGGGCGATGAATAAGTATGACAGAGAGAATTCGTCCTGCAGATCCTGGAGCAGATTGAGCGTCTGCGCCTGGATGGAGACATCAAGGGCGGAAGTGGGTTCGTCGGCGACGATGAAGCGCGGATTGAGGGCGAGGGCGCGGGCGATGCCGATGCGCTGGCGCTGCCCGCCACTGAAGGCGTGGGGGAAGCGGCGCATATATTCCGGGCGCAAGCCGACATGTTTGAGCAGCTCGGCGACCCGGTCGATGAGTTCTTGTCCCTTGGCGATCTTGTAAATCGTCAGGGGTTCGCCGATCAGGTCGAGCAGGGTCATGCGAGGATTGAGCGACGATTGCGGGTCTTGGAAGACCATCTGCATATTCTTGCGGACCTTAAACAGGGTTTCCTTGTCGGCGATGGACAGGTCGACGGCGCCGAGCTGCGGATCATGAAAGATGACATGACCGCCGGTTGGCTCAAGCCCGCGCATGATGGTGTGGGCGGCGGTGGTTTTTCCGCAGCCGCTTTCGCCGACCAGCCCCAGCGTCTTTTGCGCGGGGATATCGAAGGAGATATCGTCAACCGCTTTGACTTGACCCGCCTCGCGCCGCAGCAGGCCCGCGCGGACGGGGTAGTATTTTTTGAGGTTTCGCACTTCGAGGACAGCGCCTTCGTCAGCGGCATTTGTTGCCATCTGTTTAGCTCCAAGCAAGCAGTAGCGGACCAACCTTGTACGGCCGATAATTCAAGTCGCCCACCCGCCAATCCCAACTCTGTAGGGGCGACCCTTGGGTCGCCCGCCCGCCAATTTTACGCGTGTACGGACGAGCGGCGGTCGGTGTCGGCGGCCCGCCAATTTTACGTGTGTACGGGCGAGCGGCGGTCAGTGTCTACGCGACCCGGTGGCTCGCCCTCCGACCAAATGCCAACCTTCTCTACCCACCCAACTTGTACGCCAAGTCATTCCAACGCAATTCATTCTTGAAACTGCGCAACTCAGTCGATTCGTCGATTTGCGCAAATTCCACGCCGGCCATCTCGCTGAAATCGTAGAGATGCTCCGGCCGCAGCGCCTGACTGAACACCGTATGATGCGCACCGCCCGCATAAATCCAAGCCGCCGCCCCAATCGCCAAATCAGGATGCGGACGCCACAATGCCCGCGCCACCGGCAGCTTCGGCAGCGGCTCGTCCGGCTCGACCACATCAACCGTATTCACAATCATCCGAAAGCGGTCGCCCATGTCGATCAGCGAAGCGTTCAGCGCCGCCCCCGCCGCCGTATTGAATATCAAACGCGCTGGATCCGCCTTGCCCCCGATACCCAGCGGATGAACTTCCAAACTCGGCTGCTCAGCCGCGATGCTCGGGCAAATCTCCAGCATATGCGCGCCCAGCACCATCATATTGCCCGGCTGAAAGTGATACGTGTAATCCTCCATAAACGACGTGCCGCCATCCAGCCCCTCAGCCATCACCTTCAATGACCGCAGCAACGCCGCCGTTTTCCAGTCGCCCTCCGCGCCAAAGCCATAACCGGCTTCCATCAAGCGCTGAACCGCCAATCCGGGCAGCTGCGCCAAGCCATGCAAATCCTCAAATGTCGTCGTGAATGCGGTGAAGCCGCCTTCGCTCAGAAATCGCGCCAGACCGATCTCGATCCGCGCCGCCTCGCGTACCGCCCCATGACGCGCCCCGCCCTTACGCAAGTCCGCCGACATGCGATACGCGCTCTCATACTCCGCGACCAGCGCGTCAATCTCGCCAGCGCCGACTTCGTTGACCACCGCCGCCAAATCGCCAACGCCGTAGCCGTTCACCGCGTAACCGAACTGCGCCTGCGCCGCCACCTTGTCGCCTTCCGTCACCGCCACCGAGCGCATATTGTCGCCGAAGCGCGCCACCTTGATCCGCCCCGTCTCCTGCCAAGCCGCCGCCGCCCGCGCCCAAACGCCAATCTGATCCTGCGCGCCCGCATCGCGCCAATGCCCAACCACAACCTTCCGCCGCAGCCGCAGCCGACTCATGATGAATCCGAATTCGCGGTCGCCGTGCGCCGCCTGATTCAAATTCATGAAGTCCATATCAATCTCGGACCAAGGGATGTCGCGGTTGTATTGCGTATGCAAATGCAGCAGCGGCTTTTGCAAAGAAGCCAGCCCGGCTATCCAGTTCTTCGCCGGCGAAAATGTATGCATCCAGGCGATCAGGCCAATGCAGCGCGCATCATTATCCGCTTCGCTGCAAATGCCCGCGATCTCTTCCGCCGTCGTCAGGGCAGGCTTGTACACAACCGAAACCGGTATCGCCGCCGCATCGTTCAGATGCGCCGCAATCTCGCGCGAATTGCGCCCGACCTGCTCTATCGCCTCTGGTCCATACAAATGCTGGCTGCCGGTCAGAAACCAGATCTGGTAGTCGCTTAATGCCATAAGTCCATTCCCAATCCATGCTCGTCAATCAATCTCAGCGCCCTCAGTAACGCAAATGTAGATAGGCGAAATCTATCCCGCTCAGTAATCTCCCCTCCCCTGGCTCTATGGCAGCCAAGAGATGGGGTAGAAAAATCACCGCTGCCCATACACGTTCTGATACCGCTCATACAAGCTGTCGATATCCGCCGGCGATATCGGGATCGCCTCGCCCAGCTGACGCGCCGTCCACACAATCGCCGCGTTGTCCTCCGTCATCACCGCCGCCTTCACCGCCGCCTCCGCGCTCTCCCCAACCGCGAACACGCCGTGATTTCGCAGCAGCGCCGCCGGGCTCCGATGACCCGCGAGCGCAGCCACCACCAGCTGGCCGATCTCCTCGCCGCCAATCAAGCCGAAACCGGCGCAAGGGATTTCCCCCCCGAATTCATCAGCCATCGCCGTCGTCACGCAGGGGATCGCCTCGCCAACCACAGAAAACGCGGTCGCATAACGCGAATGCGTATGCACGACGCCATGCGCAGCCGCCATATTTCGATAAATATAACAATGCGACGCGACATCGGACGAAGGCGCCAAGTCTCCCTCAACAACTTGCCCATGCAAGTCAACAATGACCATACTGGCCGGCGTCAACTCTTCAAAGCGGACGCCGCTCGGCTTGATCGCCACCAGCCCGGTCGCCGGATCACGCGCGCTGATATTGCCGCTCGTCCAAGCCACCAAATCATTCTTTGGCAGCTCCGCATGAAGCCGACAAACTTCCTCGCGCAATTGCGGCAGCAGCATCAGTTTAACGCACCGCCACGCTCGCTTTGTGGCAGATTGCAGCGCGCCGCAGAATTAGAGATTTCGCCCGCTTCGTCATAAATCGCAGTTGCCAATGTCGCTGAAGAAATGTGTTTTGGGGTTCTTGACTTCCACAATCGGCTCCGCGCCGTTATTCGCCATCACAAACAGCCGTTTCATTTATCCGATCTGAATCGTAGGGGCGAGCGGCAAACCCCATCCCCCGGCCCCTTCCCCAGCAAGCTAGGTGTATGGTCTTGGATTATAATGGTACTCTTTCCAATGAGCTAAAGGAAGCATTATGGGACAGGTTCTCCACCCTCGCGCCACAACGACAGCGGCAACCCGCCGAGCAATACAAAATAGTCAAGAGAGCATAAGGAAGCTGGCCAAGCGCTATGGCATCAATC
>JAPOYT010000184.1 GCA_026706445.1 Chloroflexota bacterium | reverse complement strand
TTTTGGTGGTCAGTGTCTACGCTGCCTAGGCGCGCCGGTAAAAATCCCGCTTGCATTATAAATTGGCTGGAGCCTTTGTCTCAGATTTGTTGTGGGTACAGGCGAGCGATCTGCCGTGTCGGCGGTCAGTGTCTACGCGACCTACGCGCAGCGGTGGCTCGCCCCAGCAGAACCCTGATTCAATTTCTGTTGCGTTAAACTGACACAGTTGCGGACAAGCCTTACAAGACATCCAAATGAATGAGACAGGCTTATGACGGCATACGATAAGTTGGCGGCGCATATCGCCGAGTATCACGATCTGCTCTGCATACTGAATACGCTGAAATGGGATATGCGCACGATGATGCCCGCCAGCGGCGCTTCCAGCCGGGGCCGGCAGTTGGCGACGTTGACAAGGCATGCCAAGTCCATCTTCGTCAGCGACGACACGGCGCGTCTGCTGGACGCGGCCGAAAACGAGGTCGCAAGCGCCGATAGCGATTCCTATCGAGCGCGCGCCCTGCGGCAAAGCCGCGACGCCTACGAGATACAGCGGCGCATTCCGTCTGATCTCGTCGCGCGCATGGCGGCGCTCGGCGCTGAGTCGGAAGCGGTCTGGGCGAAGGCGAAAGACGAAAACGACTTCGTCAGCTTCAAGCCCTATCTTTCGCAAATGCTGGCGCTCAACATCGAATTGGCGGATGCAATCGGCTATGAAGACCACCCCTTCGATGCGCTGATCCTGCAATTCGAACCAGGCATGACCGCCGCTCGCCTGCATCGGATCTTCGCCGAATTGAAAGCCGGCATCTTGCCGCTCTTGGAGCGAATCGTCGCCGTCGAAGCGCCCTTAGTCGTCGACCTCTGGGAGGCGGAATACGATCTCGCGGCGCAGAAGCAGCTTTGCCGCGAGCTGACCGCGTTGATCGGATTTGACTATGACCGGGGCCGGCTGGACAGCGCCCCGCACCCCTTCGAGATCTCGTTCACGCGCGACGATGTGCGCATCACGACGCGCTATGACGCCAACTATCTGCCGATGTCGCTCTTCGCCGCGCTGCATGAAGCGGGCCACGGGCTCTACGAGCAGAACATCGCCCCGAAGCTGACCCGTACGGCGCTGACGGCCGATTTCCTCGGGCAGTACGCGGTCGGCGGCGCGAGCTATGGCGCGCATGAATTCTCGTCGCGTTTGTGGGAGAATCAGATCGGGCGCAGCCGTGAATTCTGGCGGCGTCATTTCGGTCGCTTGCAAGCGGCATTCCCGCAGCAGATGGCAGCGGCCGATGCGGAATACTTCTATCAGGCGGTCAATCGCGTGCGTCCAAGCTTGATACGGGTGGAAGCCGACGAAGTCACCTACAACCTGCACATCATGCTGCGCACGGAGATCGAGATGGCGCTGCTGGAAGGCGCGATCGCAGTCGACGATCTTCCGGATGTCTGGAACGCCAAGATTCAGGAATATCTCGGGTTGACTCCGCCCGACGATCGGCGCGGCGTCCTGCAAGACGTGCATTGGTCATTCGGCGGCTTTGGCAACTTCCCCACCTACACCATCGGCAATATCATGGCGGCGCAAGTCCTGGCGGCTGCCCATAAGCAGATGCCTGATCTCGCCGCGCAACTGGCCGACGGCGATTATCAGAAGCTGCTCACCTGGCTGACGGAGAACATTTATCGTCATGGACGAGCGTACCGCGCCGACGAACTTCTCGCACGCGTCACCGGCGAGAGCCTGAATACGGCGGCGCTGCTGGCTTATCTTGAGAACAAATACAGTGATCTTTACGGTGTGAACTAACCGGCTCAGGACAAAGACGATGACCCAAGTGAAACCCTACCAAGACCCTGCCCGCCCCATCGACGAGCGCGTGGAAGACCTGCTTGCGCGAATGACCATCGAAGAAAAAGCGGGCCTGATGTTCCATCCTATGGTTTTTCTGCCGCCGGATGGCGTGTTCAACAGCGATATGAGCGCCTTTGGAAGAGCTTCGCTGCGCGAGCTTGCAAACAAGCACATCAATCATTTCGGTCTGGCTGGCGCGGCCGGCGCGCGGCAGACCGCCACTTGGGTCAATCAACTGCAAGCGCTGGCAGGCAAGAGCCGGCTGGGCATCCCGGCCACCTTGTCGAGTGATCCGCGGCACGGCTTTTCCAGCAACCCGGGCGCATTCTTCGCAACGCCCGCCTTCTCGCAATGGCCCGAACCCCCGGGATTGGCGGCGATTGGCGATGCGGCGCTGGTGGAGGAATTCGCTGATATCGCCCGCCAAGAATACCTTGCGCTCGGTATTCGCGCTGCCCTGCATCCGATG
Organism: Chloroflexota bacterium; assembly: GCA_026706445.1. Lineage (GTDB taxonomy): Bacteria > Chloroflexota > Anaerolineae > Aggregatilineales > Phototrophicaceae > UBA6055. The sequence continues at coordinate 1,309 of JAPOYT010000184.1, read as the reverse complement.
GCGGACTTGGCGACAGAGCCGCGCTGGGCGCGCGTCAACGGCGCCTTCGGCGAAGACGCCGAGCTGGCGGCAAAGTTGACCGCCGCTTATATCCGCGGTTTCCAAGGCGCAGTGATCACCAGCGAGAGCATCGCTTGCATGGCCAAACACTTCCCCGGCGGCGGACCGCAAAAGGACGGCGAAGACTCGCACTTTGAATACGGACGCGAGCAAATCTACCCGGGCGATCATTTCGATTATCACCTGCTGCCCTTTGAAGCCGCGTTTGAAGCCGGCGTCGCCATGATCATGCCCTATTACAGCATGCCCGAAGGTACCGAGTACGAGCCGGTCGGCTTCGCCTACAACAAGGGCATCATCACCGGCTTGCTGCGCGACAAATACGGTTTTGATGGGGTCGTCTGCACGGACTGGGGAACTTTGACCGATATGGAGATGATGGGCAAGCCATTTCCCGCGCGGGCATGGGGCGTCGAAGAGCTTGACTTGCCTGAGCGCATCATGAAATCTTTGGAGGCGGGCCTTGATCAATTTGGCGGAGAAGATTGCGCGGAAGCGCTGGTCCAACTGGCGCGCAGCGGTCGCGTACGCGAAGAGCGCCTCGATCTTAGCGCGCGCCGGCTGCTGCGCGACAAATTCCGACTCGGCTTATTTGAGCAGCCAACCCTTGATGAAGAGGCCGCGGAGCGCATTGCCGGCAACCCCGCCTTCCGCGCCGCCGGTGATCTGGCGCAACGCCGGTCCATTGTGCTGCTGAAGAATACGGGATTGCTGCCCCTGCGCAAACGTCCCAAGCTTTACACGGAAAATGTCGACGCTGATGTCGCCGCGCAATATGGTAACTTGGTCGATGAGCCGAGCGCGTCCGATTGCGCCATCCTGCGTCTGCGTACCCCGTTTGAGCCGCGGGACAGTTACTTCCTGGAGGAGCATTTCCACGCCGGCAGCCTGGCATTCGATGAGGCGGAGATCCGCCGCGTTCAGGCGATTGCGGCGCAAACGCCGACCATCATCGACATCTACCTGGAGCGCCCCGCGGTCATGCCCGAGTTGGCGGACGCGGCCGCCGGGCTTGTCGCCAATTTTGGCGCGAGCGATGCGGCTCTGCTCGATGTTCTCTTTGGGCGCTTCAAGCCGAGCGCGAATTTGCCTTTCGAGCTGCCGTCATCAATGGCGGCCGTCCGCGCGCAGAAGCCGGACTTGCCACATGATTCGGACGATCCGCTGTTTCCCTATGGATTCGGGCTGCGGTATTAGGTGTATGGTCTTGGATTATGATGGTACTCTTTCCAAGGAGCTAAAGGAAGCA
>JAPOYT010000205.1 GCA_026706445.1 Chloroflexota bacterium | reverse complement strand
TTGATGTTCTTGCAGCGGGATGCGGTTGCCGCCCCAGTGATGCCAATAGGTCAGCGTCACATCGCCTTCACAGTCGGGGTTCTGCGCCGTCGCCGTCATCGACAGCGGCGCCAGCGCCAGCATAACTGCCAAAATTGTCAACAGGAGTGTTCGTTTCCCAAACACAAGATTCTCCTTTCATTAGAGAAAACGGATACAAAAGATTCGCCTAACTGCAAACGATGCCACGCGCCATCAGGCTGGTGAGACCGATGCTTGCGCGTCTGGCTACACCTTGTCCTTCCCCAATGCTAGGTATTCAAATGGCTCACAAGTCTTGCTGCGGTCACGCGGCAGGCGATTTTGCGCTATATGCGCTATTTTGACGCCGCCAAAATTTCAACGCTTAATATAATAGCAATTTGTCCGCTCTGCAATAAACAGTTGTCAAGCTTGGGCTTGGTCAATTAGCGGGGCATCGCAGCGCGATGGGTGGCGCGCATCAAGACATCGCGGCTTTCGCTTAGCGCTCTCTTTGGATTGGCAAGGGCTGGGCTCAATTCAAGACTAAGCGCGCCCGCGTAATCAATTGCGCCTAAAGCGCGCAATGTCGCCAAGAGCGATTCATCGGTCATTACGCCGTCGAGCAGCGACCAGTGAAAGTCGTTGACGCCATCGTTGTCGTCAAAGTGAACATAACCCAGTGCGTCGCCCGCATTCGCGATGACGGTCGCTGGATCTTCGCCCGACATCTGAATATGACCGCTGTCGTAGAGCAGGTAAAGGTTCTCCTGGTCCGCCTGCCGAATAAATTCCAGAGTCTCGGCTGCTGTGGCTAGCGCCGTTCCCGGAAAATGTTCGACCGCCAGCTTGATCCCGAGGGCGGCGGCATCAGCAGCCAAGCGCAGTACGGAGTCCTGATAGCGCTCCAGCGCCGCCAGTTGGGCGCCCGACCCCGGTATGACATAAGCGGTCTCGGCGCCGATGTCAGCCGCGTGCGCGATCGCCGATCGAACGTGATCGACAGCCAAGTCACGCTTGCTCGAATCGGGATGGTCAAGCGCAGTCCCGGGCGGCATGCCGAATGACGCGCCGACGCAAGACACGCGCAGGCTCAGCTCTTGCGCCAGCAGTTGGCTCTCCATCGTCCGCTGATGCATCGGCTGAATATCGATGAAGTCGAAGCCGATATCGCGGACTTGACGAAGCGCGTCTGTCTCGGGTTCGCTAAGCGCCCAGATGCAGCAGGCGATTTTCATTTGTCTCAATCTCCTAAGCAGGCGGGAGCGCCACCGATAGTAGCGCATCGAATTCGGCTTGTCACGAATTGGCAAGGCTCGTACACTTGGCGCATTCAGATACAGCAAGGAGAAACGATGGGCGAGCGGATTGCACTTATAACCGGGGCGGGCTCGGGCATCGGCCGCGTCTCGGCGTTGGCATTGTGGGAGGCTGGTTTTTCGCTGGCTTTGGCGGGCAGGCGCGAGGCGAACCTGCGCGAGACGGCGGAAATGGGGGATGTCAGCGCTGACCGGGCGTTGATTGCGCCCACCGATGTGACCGACCGCTCAGCCGTCGCCGCGCTGTTTGCCGCGGTCAAGGAAACATACGGGCGGCTGGATCTGCTCTTCAATAACGCGGGCATGAATGCGCCGGCCATCGCCACCGAAGACTTGACGGAGGAGCAGTGGCTGAGTGTCATCGCCGTAAACGTAACCGGCGCTTTTTGGTGCCTGCAAGAAGCCTACAGAATGATGAAAGCGCAAGATCCGCAAGGCGGGCGAATCATAAACAACGGTTCAATCTCGGCGCATGTGCCGCGTCCTCACTCGGCCGCCTATGCCGCCAGCAAACACGCGCTTACCGGCTTGACCAAGGCAACGGCGCAGGATGGCCGCCCCTATGATATCTGCTGCGGGCAAATCGACATCGGCAATGCGCGCACCGAAATGTCCGAACGCATGCAAAACAAGCTCGAGCGGACGAAAGGCGCGTCAGCTGTCGAACCGCAGATCGACGCGCGCCACGTGGCTGACGCCGTCGTCTACATGGCGAATCTGCCACTTTCGGTCAACGTGCCCTTTATCACGGTGATGGCGAATGGCATGCCATACATAGGAAGAGGCTGACAGCAATGAGCGAACTGGTATGGATGACGGCGGTTGAACTGGCGGCGCTAATCAAGCGCGGCGATGTATCCGCGACCGAAGTCGCGCAGGCGCATCTTGATCAAATCGACGTGCTGAACTCCGAGTTGAACGCCATCGTCACTTACTTGCCCGAGATGGCGCTGGAATTGGCGGGTGCGGCTGACGAAAAGCAGGCGCGCGGCGACGAACTTGGCATATTGCATGGTTTGCCCATCGCGCACAAAGACGCCGCCGAGACCAAGGGCATCCGCACAACGATGGGCTCGCCGGTGTACAGCGACTACATTCCAGAAGCCGACGATCTGATCATTGAGCGCTTGAAGGCGGCTGGCTGCATCACGCTGGGCAAGACCAATGTGCCGGAATTCGGCGCCGGTTCCCATACCTTCAATCGCGTCTTCGGCGCCACGCGCAACCCCTACGATCTGAACCGAACCTGCGGCGGCAGCAGCGGTGGCGCGGCAGTTGCGCTGGCGGCCGGCATGATCCCGATCGCCGACGGCAGCGATTTGGGCGGTTCGCTGCGCAATCCAGCGAGCTTCTGCAATGTGGCGGGATTCCGTCCGTCGCCGGGACGAGTGCCACAATATCCCAAGTCAAACGCTTGGGACACGCTCGGTGTATCCGGACCGATGGGGCGGACGGTTCAGGATGTCGCGTTGATGCTGCGCGCGATCGCCGGTTACGATAGGCGCGCGCCAATCTCGCTGGAAGAACCGCCATCGGTCTTCGCTCAGGACCTGGAACGAGACTTCACCGATGTAAAGATCGCTTACAGCCCCGATCTCGGCGAACTGCTGGTTGATCCCGTTGTGACAGCAGCGATCGAAGGGCAACTGCCGATATTCGCGGACTTGGGCTGCCAACTCGAGTACGCTGCGCCAGACTTCCGCGATGCCTATGAGATTTTCCAAACCTTGCGCGCTTGGAGCTTCGAGCTGTCCTTTGCCGAGCGCTTCGCTGAGTTTGGCGAGGAACAATTCAAGGAGACCATCCGCTGGAATGTGGAGCAGGGCAGGCGCTTAAGCGGCGCTCAGATCAGCCGCGCGGAGGCAAAACGGACCGAGCTTTTCCAGCGAGTTCGCGAATTTCTCGATACTTACGAATTCTTGCTGCTGCCAACCGCCCAAGTTCCGCCCTTCTTGCTCGAATGGGAGTACCCGACCCAGATCAATGGCGTCGCGATGGAAACCTATATCGACTGGATGATGAGCTGCGCCTTCATCACAGTAACGGGTGTCCCAGCTATATCTGTACCCTGCGGTTTCACGGAAGAAGGACTGCCCGTGGGTTTGCAGATTGTGGGCAAGCCCCGCGCTGACTTTTCCGTGCTGCAGCTCGCCTACGCCTTCCAAGAAGCGACGCGCGTTTATCAACGAAAGCCTCCGATATGCAATTTGTAGACACACGCGCGACTATGCCGCCGCCCACGCAAAATACCTTGCGTCCCGCTGCGCTAAGCTCCCCTTCCCTAGCTTGCTG
>JAPOYT010000255.1:22541-31726 GCA_026706445.1 Chloroflexota bacterium | reverse complement strand
GTCTTCGCCATAAACTTAATATGGCATGAATTCTCATTACTTACTTGGAATTACTAGCCTGGTAGTGTGATTGCAAACTGCGCACGCTAAGTGGTTTCTCCCGCATGCGTTTGATGCCTTGCACAGCGGCGGCGGCGGCGCTCATCGTCGTGATGATGGGGATGCCCAGGGCGTAGGCTTGACTGCGGATGGCGATTCCGTCTTCGTGCGCTTGACTGCCGCGCGGCGTATTGATGATGAGATCCACGCGCCCATCCCGCATGGCATCCATTATATGCGGGCTGCCTTCGGAGAGCTTGTTGACGCGACTCGCTCCAATGCCCATTTGATTGAGCCAGCGCACCGTACCCTCGGTGGCGATAATTTCAAAGTTAAGCTTGGCCAAATCGCGCGCAATCTTCGCCACGACCGCTTTGTCAAAGTCGTTGACGCTGACAAAAACGGTACCGCTCGCGGGCAAGGGCAAACCCGCTGAGGCTTGCGACTTAACGAAGGCATGGCCGAAGCTGGAAGCGTGACCCATAACTTCACCCGTGGAGCGCATCTCGGGCCCCAGCCGCGTATCAACGCCCGGAAACTTTTGAAAGGGAAATACCGCTTCCTTGATGAAGAAGCCTTTAACGGGTGGCTCTTCCAAGAAGCCCAGATCCTCCAGCGTCGCGCCGGCCGCGATTTGCGCCGCATATCGCGCCAGCGGATGACCGGTTGCCTTGCTGATGAAAGGCACTGTCCGGCTCGCGCGCGGATTGACTTCAAGCACATAAACCTCGTCATCTTTGACGGCGAACTGAATGTTAAACAGTCCCTTGACGCCAAGCGCCAGCCCGATCCGCCGCGTATGATCGCGGATGATATCGAGGTGAAAATAGCTGATCTTGTACGGCGGCACGACGCAGGCCGAATCACCGCTGTGGACCCCGGCCTCTTCAATGTGCTGCATAATGCCGCCGATGGTCACAGTTTCGCCATCGCAAAGGGCATCCACATCGACTTCATAAGCGTCATCCAGGAACTGATCGATCAATACCGGGTGACCGCTCCATTCGACATTGGCATCCAGCCACTCCAGCAACTGCGCTTCATCAAAGACGATTGCCATCCCGCGGCCGCCCAAAACATAACTTGGCCGAACCAGAACTGGAAAGCCAATGCTTGCAGCCGCCGCAGCCGCTTGGTCGCGGCTCAATATGGTCGCGCCCGCCGGCTGCGCGATGTTCAGCTGCCGCATGAGGACATTGAAGCGCTCGCGGTCTTCAGCGAGATCAATGGTGTCGACCGAAGTACCCCAAATCGGCGCGCCCATATCCTCCAAATCGCGGGCGATGTTGAGGGGAGTCTGCCCGCCAAATTGCGCCAGCACGCCGTCCGGCTTTTCGCGGTCGACAATATTCATAACATCCTCAGCGGTCAGCGGCTCAAAGTACAAGCGATCGGCGGTGTCGTAATCGGTGCTGACCGTCTCTGGATTGCAATTGACCATGATTGTCTCGAAGCCGGCGTCCTTCAACGCGAAACAGGCATGAACACAGCAATAATCAAACTCGATGCCTTGTCCGATGCGGTTCGGCCCGCCGCCGAGGATCATCACCTTGCGCGCATCGCCGGGCGCGGCCTCGTCTTCCGCTTCGTAGGTCGAATAAAGATAAGGCGTCATCGCCTCGAACTCGGCGGCGCAGGTGTCGACGCGATAGAAATTTGCGCTGACGCCAAGCGCCTTGCGATAATCGCGGACGGCGAATTGATCCTCGTTCATCAGGTCGGCGATATAGGCGTCGCTGAAGCCATACTGCTTGAGTTTGCGCAGGGCGGGCGCATCCATATCGCGCAGCCGCAGCGACTTGTCCACGACTAATCCATGGATGTTCATCAGGTCGCTCATCTGCTGTACGAACCAGGGATCAAAATGCGTCTGATGGACAATATCTTCAAAGGGAAGGCCGCTCGCAATCAAACTGGCAACTTGAAACAAGCGCTGCGCTGTAGGCACGCTGAGCGTTTCCGGCGTCAAACCGTGATCGACCTGACTGCCAAAACCATCCATGCCGATGTCCAGCGAGCGCACTCCCTTTTGCAGCGCTTCAGGAAAGGTGCGGCCAATCGCCATCACTTCGCCAACGGCTTTCATCTGCGGTCCCAGGACGGGATCCGCCCCGGCGAACTTCTTGAAATCCCAGCGCGGTATCTTGACGACAATATAATCCAGCGACGGTTCAAAGCTTGCGGGCGTCTTCAAGGTGATATCGTTGGGTATCTCGTCGAGCGTAAAACCGACAGCGACCAGCGCCGCGATCTTGGCGATGGGAAAGCCAGTCGCCTTGCTCGCCAAAGCTGATGAGCGCGAAACACGCGGATTCATTTCGATCACGCACACTTCGCCATCGTCAGGATTGATTGCAAACTGAACGTTTGCGCCGCCCGTCGTGATGCCGACGCGGTCAAATATCATCCGCGACATATTGCGCAGGCGCTGCAGCTCCTTGTCTGTCAAGGTCTGAGCCGGCGCGATCGTAATGCTGTCGCCAGTATGCACGCCCATCGGATCCAGATTTTCGATCGAGCAGACGACAACGAAATTGCCTTTGGCGTCCCGCATTAATTCGAGTTCATATTCCTTCCAGCCGAGCAAGCTCTTATCAACCAAGACCTCGCCGACCGGGCTCTGATGGATGCCATTCGCCGCAACCCGCCGCAACTGATCGCTGTCGTAGGCAACGCCGCCGCCAGCGCCGCCCATCGTGAACGATGGCCGAATTAAAACCGGATAACCGATCTTATCCGCGAAGGCGAGCGCGTCATCGACGCTGGCAACGACCTTGCTGTCCGGCACTTTGAGACCAATTTCGCGCATCGTGTCGTTGAAAAGCTGGCGATCTTCCGCCAATTGTATGCTGGTCAAGGTGGCGCCAATAAGCTCGACGCCAAAGCGATCCAGCGCGCCCGACTCCTTCAGCTGCACCGCCAGATTAAGCGCTGTCTGACCGCCGACGGTCGGCAGCAAAGCATCGGGCTTTTCCCGCGCGATGATCTTCTGGCATATATCCAGCGTCAGCGGCTCGATGTAAGTCGCATCGGCGAATTGCGGATCCGTCATGATCGTCGCCGGATTGGAGTTCACAAGGACTACCCGATATCCCTGCGCCTTTAGCGCTTTGCAGGCTTGCACACCGCTGTAATCAAACTCGCAGGCTTGGCCGATGACGATCGGACCCGAGCCGATAATCATGACGCTCTTAATGTCACTGCGCTTGGGCATGGCTGTCCTTGGCGGTCGCGCCGCATTGACAGGCGGGATTATCTGCCGCTGCGAACTGCGTCTACGAATTCATCAAAGAGATAGAACGAATCGTGCGGCCCCGGCGACGCCTCGGGATGATATTGCACGCTGAATGCGCGCAACTTACGATGGCGCAAGCCCGCGACCGTATTGTCATTCAGATTCAAGTGTGTGATTTCACCGCCGTTCAAGCCGCTATCCGCCGAGACAGCGAAACCGTGGTTGTGCGCCGCGATCTCCACTTCGCCGCTGGCGAGATGCTTCACCGGCTGATTGCCGCCTCGGTGGCCAAAGCGCATTTTTTCTGTCTCGCCGCCAAGCGCCAGCGCGAGTATCTGATGCCCGAGGCAAATGCCAAATATCGGCGCCTCACCGAGCAAGGACTGAACATTGGCTATCGCGTATTCGACGGCCGCAGGGTCGCCCGGACCATTGCTCAGGAAAACGCCGGCCGGCTTCATAGCCAGCACATCCGCAGGCGGCATCCAGGCTGGAACGACTCTGACGCGCAAGCCGCGGTCGGTCATCATGCGCAATATGTTCCGCTTGATGCCATAGTCATAGGCTACGATGAGCGGACGTTTCGCTTGCGTAGGATGGCTTCCGTACCATTGCGCGTCACTCTCTTCACGCCAGTCGAAGGGCTCCCTGACCGTTACATCATCCACCAGATTCGCGCCCGACATATCGAGCGACGAGCGAGCGATATCGACTAGCGTATCGGTATCTTCGGCTTCTTGTCCGTGAGCCACGGCGGCGCGCATCACGCCGATTTCACGAATATGACGCACGAGGGCGCGCGTCGCCACGGATGAGACGCCAATGACGCCATTTTCCTTCAGATACGCGCCAAGATCCCCTCGATTGCGCCAGCTGCTTACGATTGGGCTGAGCGAGCGGACGACGAAGCCCGCTACCCAGACCTTTTCCGATTCCCGATCTTCGAGGTTCACGCCGGTGTTGCCAACATGAGTCACGGTCATGGCGACAATTTGTTGATGATAGGACGGATCAGTGAGGATTTCCTGATAACCTGTCATCGAGGTATTAAAGACGATCTCGCCGGTGGACACGCCTTCCGCGCCGAAGCCCTCGCCCGGGAAGACGCGCCCATCCTCCAGAACCAATGCAGCCGTCATGCAATGCGCCTCGTCTACGAGCGGTAGTCCCCGTTGATCGATATGTATTCATGGCTTATATCGCAGGTCCAGATGGTCGCCGCGCCTTCACCGAGCCCGCAATCCAGCGTGAAGGTGATCGATGCTTCCGCCATGATCGCCGCCGCATCTTCCTCACGATAATTGGTGGGCATGCCTCCACTGAAGATCTCCAGGTCCCGCGCATCGCTCGCGACTGATTCTCCCGCCGCCACGCTCAACGACGCGCTGTCCGGATCAAAGGGCGTATTGGCTCGGCCCGCAGCCGCCACAATGCGTCCCCAATTGGCATCGCTGCCATAGAATGCCGATTTGGTCAGCACGGATGCGCCAATCGTCTGCCCGATTCGCTCGGCGTCAGCTTCCGTTTCGGCGTTGATGATATTGAGCGTGATAAACTTGGTCACCCCTTCGCCGTCGCGAACGACTTCTTGCGCCAGAAATTGAGTGAGCGCATTTAAGGCGTCTTGGAATGCATTAAGCTCGTTGTCGCCAGCGATTGTCACCCCGCTCATGCCGTTGGCCAGTAGCAGTACCGTGTCGTTCGTGCTCGTATCGCCGTCAATCGTAATCCGGTTGTAGCTTTGCTGCGCCGCCCTTGAAAGCGACGACTGCAGATCAGGCAATTGCACCTCGGCATCGGTTACAACGACGCTCAGCATGGTTGCCATATCGGGCGCGATCATGCCGGCGCCCTTTACGATCCCGGCGATTGTATAGCTGCCGGAATCCGTATCGACCGTGATTGAACCCAGCTTAGGACGGGTATCAGTCGTCATAATGCCGGCCGCTGTTGCGCGCCAATCCGAGCCCAGATTCGCGCTTGCCAGTTCGACGCCGCGCGCGATTTTATCCATCGGCAAATGCGTGCCTATGACGCCGGTCGACATCACCAGCACCTGCTCGGCGCCGATCGACAGCGCGCCCGACACCAAATTCGCCGTCGCCCGCGCGTTCTTCAAGCCGATTGCGCCCGTGCAGGCGTTGGCGCTGATCGTGTTGGCGGCCACCGCCCGAATCGATTTCGGGTTTTCTTCCAACCGCTGCATATCCAGCAGCACCGGCGCCGCCTTCACTTTGTTCCTTGTGAAGACGCCAGCGGCGACGCAATCGACATCGCTGACAACGAGCGAAAAGTCCAGCGCGCCGTCCTTCTTCAGCCTCGCATGTACACCGGCGACCTGAAAGCCGCGTACCGAATCAATCGATGGATTAACCGTCCCCATCAATGCCCTCCAGGATAGTCGTCAGCTTTTCAACAAGCTCGTCAACGTGGCTTTTCTCGATGATCAACGGGGGAATGAAGCGGATGGCGCTGGGACCCGAATTAACCAGCAGCAAGCCCTGTTCATAGCCCTGTGTTACAATGTCGGCCGGCGAGACAGTTACTTCGATAGCCGCCATCAGGCCACGTCCGCGAACATCGACAATATGCGGGCTGTTGATTTCCTCGAGGCGCTCCAAAAGGTAGTCGCCCACTTCCTTGACATGCTCCAGAAATCCAGCGCTGAGCACACGCTTCACAACCATTTCGCCAGCGCGCATGACAACGGCGCCGCCGGAAAAGGTCGAGCCGTGATCGCCCGGCTGCAGCGCGCCCGCTATCTCATCCGTGACCAGAATGGCGCCGATCGGCAATCCACCCGCCAGTGGCTTGGCCAAGGTCATGATATCGGGCGTCACGCCGCTGAAGGTATGCGCCCAAAGCTCGCCGGCACGTCCCAAGCCACACTGAATTTCGTCGAAGATCAGCACTGCTTCTTTCTCATCGCAAAGCTGGCGCAAGGCCTGAAGGAATTCCGCGCTCGCCAAATTAATGCCACCCTCGCCCTGTATCGGCTCCACAATTACGGCAACGGTGTCCGCATCGATAACTTCCTTCGCGCTGTCGATGCTGTCGAACTCGCCGACAACAGCGCCGGGAACCATTGGTTTGAAGGGCGTCTGGTATTTTTCTGTGGGCGTGACCGACAACGCGCCTAGCGTTCGACCGTGGAAGGCTTTTGAGAAGCTGACGACCTTGGTTTTATTCTTCTGGTCATTCACATAGGCGAGTTTGCGCGCAAATTTCAAGGCGCCCTCGTTGGCCTCGGCGCCGCTGTTGCAGAAGTAGGCTTTGTCTGCGAAGGAGTTTTCGCAGAGCAGCTCGGCGAGATCGGCCAGCGCCTTGGTGTGGTACAAGCCGCTGACATGAATCAGCCCGGTCCGCATCTGCTTGGCGACGACCTCCATCAGCTCTTTGTCGCCATAGCCCAGCGAGTTGACGGCGATGCCCGCCACCCAATCGGTATAAGCCTTCCCGTCCTCGTCGTATACGGTGGCGCCTTCACCGCGCGCCAATACGAACTCGGGCCTGCCAGCCACCGGTACGCTGAATTGTTGGTCCTTTTGAATGACATCCGCTGTTATTGACATTGTTCCTCTCTAACACTCGATTCCGCTATTGACCTGATAAAGGTTGTGCCGCCGCGCTTCGCCCAACCGGCCAAGTCAGTGATTACCGCCTGTGGCACGCCTGATGATAGCACATTCAAAGCGCTCTCGACTTTGGGAATCATGCCGCCTTGAATCACACCATTCGATATCAACTCAAGCGCCCGCTTCCGCGTCAATTTGGCGAGTCGTCTGCCGCCAGCCATTACACCCGCGACATTCGAAATAAACACTACTTCGTCAGCGCCGATGGCGGCGGCAATTGCGCTGGCAACGGGATCGGCATTGAGATTAAAATTGCTGCCCTCGCCCATGCTTACCGGCGCGACGACCGGCGTCACACCGAGAGCGAGCAAATCGGCGATCACTTCACCGCGCACCGAAACCACTTCCCCGGTATAAGCCATGTCGCGCGATTTATGCCGCATTTGCCGCGCCCGCACCAAACCGCGATCCACACCCGACAATCCCTGCGCGTCGACGCCCGCCGCCAGCAAGTATCGCACAAGTCGCTTGTTGACGCTTCCGCACAAGACCATCTCCACCAGCGCCAAGGAATCGGCATCGGTAATGCGCAATCCATCAATGTATGTGGGCTCGATTTCCAACTTCCGCTGCAGCTGCGATATCTCGACGCCGCCGCCATGCACAATCACCAGTTGCTCGTCCGACCGCACCACGATTTGAGCGAATTGCGCGATTAAGTCGCTGTCGTCCAGGCAATGCCCGGAGACTTTGACCACGCTGATCCCTTCCGCCACTAGATCAACCCCATGGTCTCGTCAAATCCAAACATCAAGTTCATATTCTGCACCGCTTGGCTCGCGGCGCCTTTGCGCAGATTATCGGTCACGCTGGTGATGTGCGCATAACGCGGCAAGACCGGCGTGATGCTGATTACGCATTTGTTCGTCTTCACCGCATGTTTTAGGGTCGCCTGTTCTCCCGCTGGCAAGACATCGACCAATGCCTCGCCGTCATATTCTTCAGCGTAAAGATCATGCAGCTCTTCGCTCTCAAGCGTCCCGTTCAGTGTGACATAGATGCTCGACATCAATCCACGGTCGACCGGAATCAGGTGCGGGCAGAAGATGATAGGACCAATTTGATCGCTGACTTTATGCGCCTCCTGCTCCATTTCGCCAACGTGCCGATGTGAACGTCCCGTCTTGTACGGAATCAGATTGCTGTACACCTCAGCGAAATGCGTCGTGAGGGAAGGCTTGCGTCCAGCGCCGGTGACACCCGATTTCGCATCGACGATGATGGGTGTTTCTGCGCAGAGCGCGTTTAATCGGAGCAGCGGATAGATGCCCAACAAGGTTGTCGTCGGGTAACAGCCGGGCGTCGCCACCACATCGGCGCCGGCGATTTTCTCTCGGTTAATTTCCGGCAACCCGTAGGGCGTCGGGAGCAATTCAGGATGGGGATGTGGACTGTGATACGACTGTTCGTAGGCTTCCGGCGTGTCGATGCGCAGATCTGCCGATAGATCAACAACTTTTACGCCGGCGTCAATGCCTTTCTTTGCCATCGCAGCGGAAGCCGTGTGCGGCAGGGCGAGAAAGATGATGTCGACTTGCTTCAGCGACACCGAATCAGCAGGCGCAAATTTCAGACTCGTGCCCGGCACATCGTCTCCGGCATAAGTGTTCGATGTGGCGAATACTAGATCGATTCGTGGATGACCGGTCAAAATCTCCACCAGATCGAGGCCCGCATAACCCGAACCGCCAAATATACCCGCGCGAATTTTGCTTTCCATCGCTGACTCCCAAAAAAAGAAAAAACCCTGACCGTCAGTTCGAGATCAGGGCGCGATTTGCATTTGAATCCGACGTCTGTCACAAACACAAACCATTCGCGCTGAACTCAATCCGCGCGCGACGGCTACGCCTTTCGGTTTGAAGCGCGCTAAGGTTTAGCGGCATGGCAGACCTGCAAAACTCAATACAGGCTGAATTGTAGGATCAAAGAAGAGAATAGTCAACTGACCGCCAAATCTCTATGCAAAATTGCGTATTCCTTGTGCAATCTGCACGAAGACTCATAATGCCTTCCGAAAAAACTTGCTCGTTTTCCAGCGGCTTCGCTACAAGCTCGAGTTACCTAAAATTCATGCTCGGCGCCTACATGTAAGCATTCCGGCAATCTGCTTCCCGTGGATTGCCACCGCTCCGAGGGCAGAATAGCGCCAATCCACTTTGACTTTGCGGGTAGTGTATCGAACTCGGTTGAAATTCAAATGAGCCAAATCCAACTTTACTACAAAGGCGCAAAGGACACAAAGAAAATGGCATATTTCGCAGACAATTCTCGGC
>JAPOYT010000255.1:0-22431 GCA_026706445.1 Chloroflexota bacterium | reverse complement strand
CTCGGTGTCCTCGGTGGTAAAGCTTTTTGTGTTTCAACCGAAAAGGATACACTTTGACTTTGCGAAAAACTTGACAAGTAATTGAATACGCGTTAAATTTTAGTTGCGGAGTAGAAAAAGTAGTCGATTTATTGTTACGAACAGTCGATAAGACTGTAAACGATAGTGGACTGCGAACAAGACCATCGCCGCCGCCTGCTGTATACAATTGTGAATGGTGGCGCATGGACAATCAACGGATCGGCGCGCGGTCTCATTTGCCCAAAAATGGGATCCTGCTAAGATTGCGTTTGATGAATAACTTGCGAGCGGGTGTCATTCAATAGAAAGGCTTGTCTGTGGTAGCGGTATTGGAAAGCGTAAACAATTTGACTCAGCGCGAAGAGTTGCGGAAGCAGCTAATCGAAAAGTCAAGAAAACAAGGTTTTGTCACCTACAGCGATATCCTCGAATTGATGCCGGACGTCGAGAGCGATGTAGCCTTGCTGGACGACCTCATGGACAGCTTGCTTGAGGCCGGAATTGAAGTGCTTCCGGGACCGGCAAAAACCGAAGATGACGCCGCCGATGACGATGATGCCAAAGTGGCAAAGCCGCATTCCGATGCCTTGGTTGCCGATACCGACGACCAGGAAGATGACGAACGCGACGCTCTGCTGAAGGTTTTGAAGAAAGACTTGACCGCAGATGCTGGCTATCAAGCGGCTCTCGATACGGACGATGTCGTTGGTCTATACCTGAAGGAAGCCGGGCGCGTCCCATTGTTGACCGCCCAAGAAGAAGTGATGCTGGCCAAGCGTATGGAAGCGGCCGAGTTCGCCCGTGAGCGCTTGGAGGATTGTGATCTCGAGCCAATCATTGAATTGAGCTGGAGCGAAGAACAAGGACTGCGCGAGACAATGATGGACGGCGAAAAGGCGCAGGAACATCTCATTCGCGCTAATGCGCGACTTGTCATCAGCGTGGCCAAGAAATACATCGGCCGTGGCGTTCCTTTCCTCGATTTGATACAGGAAGGCAACATCGGGCTTATCCGCGCGACGAACAAGTTTGAATACCAGCGCGGTCACAAATTCAGCACCTACGCCACTTGGTGGATTCGCCAAGCCGTCAGCCGCGCTGTCGCCGATCAGGGTCGAACCATCCGCGTGCCCGTCCACATGGGCGATCAGTTAAATCGTATGCGCCGCGTTCAGCTCCAACTGCTGCAAGAGTTGGGACGCGAGCCTAAAATTGATGAATTGGCGCTCGGCATGGATACAACGCCGGACAAGGTGGAAAATCTGCTGGAGATATCGCGTCGCCCCGTAAGCCTGGAAACGCCGATCGACGATGAGGGCGATTCCACCTTTGGCGACTTCGTCGAAGACAGCAACAGCCCGGCGCCCTCGGAAGAAGTAGCGACGCATCTGCTGCACGTACAGTTGCAGCAGGCATTGGACAAGCTGCCCGCGCGTGAAGCGCAGATCTTGCGCTTGCGTTACGGCTTGGCTGACGGACGCGTCTACACGCTGGAAGAGGTCGGTCAAACGATTGGCGTCACGCGGGAGCGCGTCCGTCAATTGGAGGCGCAGGCATTGAATCGGCTGCGCCAATCCTCGGCGCATGTGATTCTCAAGGACTACCTGTACGAAGTGTAGAATCCCGCGCTCGGCCATTTAATGAACCTGGACAACAGATTCCCTAGAATGACCCCTCGCTATTCACGCGATTGGGGTCATAATTTAGTTTGACCGTGGCGTCGTTCGTCTGATAGTCGCGGCAAGTCCTGGAGTTTGTTTGCGATGCAACGTATGGGCTTCGACCCGTCTCAACTAATATTCCGTGATGGCGTCGACACCGACATTCCCTATTGCCTCGCCCTGGATAGCGATTTTCAAAGTGAACATGTATGGCAAATGACCGTGCAAGAAGTCGGCGACGAAGTCCAGGTCAATTGCCGCAAACAGCGGCTTCCGCGCCAACTCGATTCGCGTCATGTCACCGATCCGCAGCAGTTGGAGCTAATGCTTCGGCGCAAATACTGTTTTGTAGTTGTTCAGGATAAAAGCACGAACCACATTCTAGGCTTTGTGTCGATGCGCGTTGATGAGACGAGTCAGGTCGCCTACCTGCAGGACATTGTGATTGACCAGCCGTATCGACGGCGCAGTCTGGGTTCTCGCCTGGTTCATGTGGCGCGCGTTTGGGCCAGCGAATACGATCTGAGACAGATTCTCTTTGAGATTCCCACCACCAATTATCCTTGCATCCTCTTTGCGCAAACATTGGGGTTCAGCTTCTGCGGATTCAACGACCACCATTTCGCCAATCGCGAGATCGCCATCTTCTTCAGCCTGTCCATCTAGGCGCGTCGCGCCTGCGGACTTTTGCTAAACTAGGTGTATTGGCTGAAGCGCTAAGGGGCGAGTGTTGAGCCTGCTCACGACTTTGCTTCTAACCGTTAACGAGACATTGACCGCGGGCAACGCCATCATTGCGGTTTCGCTCTTGCTATTCAACCTCACGCGCAATTTGAACAACCGAGTAGCAAAGTCATCGGCGGTCGTGCTGGCCTGCGTCGCGGTCGCCTATGTGGCTGATGCCTTTATCTCGCTTGAGCCAGACAACTCGGCTCACGAGATCGCCTCGAGATTGCAATGGATCGGCATCGCCTTTATTCCGGCGGCCATGGTTCACCTCTCCGACGCGCTGCTCGCGACGACCGGCTTGCCGTCTCGCGGTCGTCGGAAACGCGGGATCCGTATCCTCTATATGGTTGGCGCGGCAGTTCTGCTGTCCGCCGCCTTTGGCGACTCGCTAATCGCTGTTGTTGCCGCGCAGGACTCGGTAAGCATCCAGGCTGGCGCGGCTTTTCTCGTATACTTGCTGTACTTCCTGCTCGCCAACGGTTTCGCGTTCTACAACGTGCAGCGCGCGCGGAAACGTTGTCTCACGCAGTCTAGCGCCCGGCGCATGGCTTACCTGCAGATCGCGTTTCTGACGCCGGCGCTTGGCATCTTTCCCTATTCAGTCTTGCTTAAGCCGGGCGACGAATTCTCCTTATTTGGGCTCCTTGTGATCAACACGGCGAACGTGATTATCATTCTGATGCTCTTCTTCCTGTCGTATCCGCTCTACTTTTTTGGCTCGGACAAACCAGACCGCCTCGTCAAAAGGCAATTGCTCGACTTCTTGCTGCGCGGTCCCGCCACCGGGCTGATCGCGCTGGCGGTGGTCAATTTCACGACCCAGGCTTCGCGCATTCTGAGCTTGCCCGGCGATGCCTTTACGCCGCCCGCTGTCGTCGCAGCTGTGCTGCTTTGGCAGTGGTTTGTATCGTTGGCGCTGCCGTACTTCGAGAAATTTTTCATCTACCGCGCTGAAGATGACCAGCAGATCACGCAACTGCAAACCTTGAACGACCGCGTGCTGACACACACCGACTTATCTCAACTCATCATGGCGACAACAGAAGCCATCTGTGATTATCTGCGCATCGACAAGGCGTTTGTGGTCAGCCTGGACGACGCCCAGGCAGAGCTTGTCAGCGTGGTTGGCGCGCTCAGCTTCGGCGAAGACTGGCTCTTTAACGATAGAGATTTGATGCGGCGAGTCACGCAACTGCGCCTGGAACAGCCCGATGCAAGCCATGTGCAGTGGGATGGCTTCGCCTTGGTCCCGCTCTACAGCGGCCGCGCGCGCGGCAATGGAACAGATGCCTTGACGATCGGCGTGCTGGGCTTGCTGAATACCAATGGGCAGCTTCGCGAAGAACTGAAGGCGCCCGGCGGATATCTGGAAGCCTACGTCGGTCGACTGGCGACAAGCCTTGACGATATGCGCCTGCAAGCGGAAATGTACAATCTGCTCGAGGGATTGCTTCCGCAATTTCAGATGACCCGCTCTCGCGCGGTGCAGGTCGAATACCGGCAATCCAATGCGCTGCCTCCTCGCTTCGACGCGTTGCCGGAGCGCAATGAGTTGTTTGAGCAGGTGCGCGCCGCCTTGCGACACTACTGGGGTGGATCAGGCATAACGCAGAGCAACATGATCATGCTTCGCTGTGTTCAGAGCAGAATGCAAGACGGCGACGAATCGCCAGTGAACGCGCTGCGCAACTTGCTCGAAGAGGCGATCGATTCCCTAAAGCCCGCTGGCGAACGCAAGATGATGAGCCCGGAGTGGACCTTGTATAACATTTTGCAATTGAGGTTCCTGGAAAACCGCAAAGTTCGCGAAGTTGCGCGGCGCCTCAGCATGAGCGAAGCAGACCTCTATCGCAAGCAGCGGATCGCCATTCTTGCCGTCACTGATCTGATTTTGAACCAGGAACAAGCGCTCCGAGACCGGCAAGCTGAGACAGTTCGGTAGCTTCTCGGAAAAGGCCGGCGCGAGATTTGCGGCGCCCGCGCGCCGGCCGACGTTTTTCATTGGAAATACCACATTGACTTGACCAATTCTGACTATAATTGTTTCAGTATTCATGCGGCAAATTGGCGGTAGCAGCAGTGGAACACCAGATTCTCGAACCCGCGGCGCAGAACTCAACCGAAATCCAGACTGAGACCTCGGCGCAAGCCGCGCAAGATATCCTTCGACCATTGGAGGATCAGCCCAGCGAATTCGACTTTTGGGAAGACCTAAAGGAAAGCCTGCCGCCATGGATAAACGAGGTTGTCGGGTTCGCGCTGATCATTTTCGGAATCTTGTCCTTTATCTCGTTGTTTATCGCGTCAGACGCTCTGGTAGCCCTGACCTGGGCCAACATGCTGATGGCTCTCTTCGGCGATGGCGCGATCTTTGTAGCGGGCGCGCTGTTTGCTTTAGGCGTAATTCTCTGGCTGCCCAAAGTTGGACTTCGTTTTCGGCTCAGTTCCGCGCGTATGCTAGCGCTGGAGATCATGTTTCTTTCCGTGCTGGCGATCCTGCATCTTGGCAACAGCGACAGTGAATTGCGCGCTTTGGCTCGTGCGGGACAGGGCGGCGGTCTCATCGGTTGGGGCTTGAGCTATCCCTTGTTCTGGATACTGGGTCGGCCCGCCGCTTTGGCGTTCTTTTCCGTCATGATCGGCATTTGCGCAGTAGCTGCTGTGGGATTGCGGCGGCGCCACTTGTCAACGATACTGGCGCGGTTTGGCGGCAAGCTGCAACTCTTTAGCGAAATCTCGGCGAAATCTCCCTCGGAAATACCGGAAGATAGCGAGTCGCGTACGATTTACCAACGTCTAGCCGTTTCGCCCGCTTACCGCGCGAATATAATGCGTATCCGACCGAATCCCGCGAACTTGCCCGACGGTCCCGAACCGCTTCGGAACGCGGCCAAGGTTAACAGCCGCGTTGTCGAACGCATTCGTCCAAGCCGATCTGAGCAGACGAATAAAATTGACCACGGCGTCTCCGGTTCTGACATCGATTCACAGCCATCGGCCGCCGCCCATGGTGATAGCGACACAAGCGTGATCGACAATAGGGAATCGCCTGCGCCTCAGGTGGCGGTTGCGCCCGAGCCCGCGACGGTGAAACACCAACAAGACTGGCTGGCTTCATTGCCGCAGATGGACACTTTGACCGCATCCGACCTAGTCTTGCCGGACGAAGACGAGATCAACCACAACGCGCGGTTGATCCAGAATACCTTGCTCGAATTCGATCTCGAAACGACGGTGATTGATGTACAGGTCGGCCCGACCGTAACGCGTTACGCCTTGCAGCCCCATAAGGAAGATGGCAGCGAGCGCATACGAATGAGTCGCATCGCCTCTTACGCGCGCGATCTTTCGCTGGCGCTCGCCGCCAAGCGCCTGAGAATGGAGACACCGGTCCCGGGAACCAATTACATGGGTATTGAGGTGCCAAACAAAGAACCCGGTATCGTGGCGCTGCGCAATGTGTTGGAGAGCGACGCTTACAAAAGGGAAAAAGCGCAAAGGCGAGCGCCGCTGCGCATCCCGCTGGGCCGGAACGTCACCGGCGAGCCAGTTTCCATTGACCTGGCGCAGATGCCGCACCTGTTGATCGCCGGCACAACCGGCTCCGGAAAGTCGGTATGCATGGGCGCGATCGCCACCTCGCTGCTCATGCAATGTTCGCCGAACGAACTGCAGCTGGTCATGCTTGATCCCAAGATGGTGGAACTTTCACGCTTCGATGGCATCCCGCACCTGCTGGGACCCGTGGAGATCAAACCCGAGCGCATTATCGGTGTATTGCGCTGGTGCGCGCGAGAAATGGATCGCCGTTATAAACTTCTGGAAGCCGGCGGCGCCAGAAACATCACCATGTACAACGAGGCGCAACTTGCAAAGGGACATGCCGCGCAGACGCTCCCGTACATGGTCCTTCTGATTGATGAAATCGGTGACCTGATGCTCCGCAATCCCGACGAAACCGAGCGGTCCCTGACGCGTTTGGCGCAGATGGCGCGCGCTGTCGGTATGCACATGGTGGTGGCCACGCAGCGGCCCAGCGTCGATGTGATTACGGGCCTCATCAAGGCGAACTTCCCGTCGCGGATCGCCTTTTCTGTCGCTTCCGGCTCGGATTCGCGCGTCATCATCGACCGAACGGGCGCGGAAAACTTGCTTGGCGGCGGCGATATGCTCTTCCTGTCCGCCGATGCGGCCGAACCGCAGCGGATCCAAGGATGCTTCGTTTCCGAAGAAGACACCCGCGCGGTCGTTGAACACTGGCAGGCAAAGCACAAGGCGCTGTACGAGGGCAGCTCTGCGCCTCCAAGCGGGACGGGTCCGTGGGAACTCGATCTTATGCGCAGCCAATTCATCGCTGATACCGATCCCATGCTGGAAGATGTGCTCAAGCTAGCTGCGCAGAGCGGCGAGGTATCGGCATCTCTGATACAGCGGCGGCTGGGCTTGGGCTATCCGCGAGCGGCGCGCATCATGGACCTGCTGGAAGATCTAGGCCTGGTCGGCGAAGAACCTGGGGGCGGGCGCAGCCGAAAAGTCATCATTCCGCCCGGTGTCGATCCCGTCCAATTTGCCTTCGACCGCTTCAAGGACACTCATTCGCAGTCTTAATTTGATACAAGTCTTATGGCTGAATCCGCTAGCGAAAACCGCCGCAGCATTGCCCAAGTTAATCGCATGATACGAAGCATCATTGAGGCCGAGACCCTGGAGAATTTCTTTTGGGTGGGCGGTCGAATCGACCGCTTCTACCGGTCAGAATTGGGTCATGTTTATTTTGATCTGGTCGATGACCGGTCACGGATCAGATGTATGATTCGGGAAGAACGGGCGAGCAAACTCCCGATCGACCTTCGCAACCACCTTGATATCGAAGTTTACGGAGATATCCACTACTACGAAGACCGCGCGGAGCCTCAAATCAATGTTATGGATCTGCGCGTATCGGACGTTTCCGCTGATTTGGCGCCGGCAGTTGATCGACTACGCGCCAAGGGACTGTATCCGCCAACCAAGAAGCCGCCACCCACAGCAATTCGGCGAATTGGCATTATCACGAGCCGGAGCAGCCGCGCAATTGGCGACTTTGAAAACGCATACCGAGGCGCCGGCGAACGAGCAGTATTGGCGCCAGTGCTGTGGAAGTATGTCATGCTGGAAGGCGATCGCGCCCTTCGGTCCATCGTCGACGCCATTGCTGCGCTGGACGAAGATCCAGAAATCGATGTGCTGGCGATCATGCGAGGCGGCGGCCGCTCAGAGAATCTCGCCATATTCGACACCTTTGAAATCGCATTTGCCTTGAGTCAATGCAATACGTTTATCGTAACCGGCATCGGGCATCACAGAGATCGCACGCTGGCAGACGATGTGGCCGATTACATCGCGTCTACCCCCACTGCGGTTGCGCATTACCTGGCTGAACTCTGTCTCAACTCTATGCCGGAAGCGCTGGTGAATTCCGGTCGATCTTCAGCACCAGGTCGTGACGAGAGGAAAGGGTCGCCAAGTCTACCCCAAGCGAGCAGCGGTTCGCCCACTCACGCTGGCGCAAGCGCCGAGAAGTCGCAGCCGCAACAAGGCGCAGGAACATCGCGATTGCCAGTTATTCTGGTTTGGCTATTGATTATTTTGGCTATAGCTTCAGTGTCTGTATTGGTGGCGGTATTTCTTAGCCAAATGCAATAACTGTCAAAACATATTCGTTTGGCTGGCCGATTCACGCGGCAGCACGAGCGTCAGATTGTCGTTCGCCGGGCTATTGACCTGCGTCGAGACTTCGTGGAATTTCAGTTGCTTCGGCCCCGCCATTAGCGGCTGCCACTCCGGCGGCAGCAATTCGCGCGGGGACAGCCAAAGTTCGTAGTCATTGGGTTCAAGGATCACCGTCATTCGGTGATGAATCGGTCGAAGTCTTTCATTGGCTTCGGTGGTCAAGATAGCGCAGGTTTGCAGCCAGTCGCCATCCGGATTTTTCCAGCTTTCCCATAAGCCGGCGAAGGCGAAAATTTCGCGGTCGGCGTGTTGAATGTACATGGGGATCTTCTGCTTGCCTTGTTTCGTCCACTCATAGTAACCGTCAGCCGGGATCAAACAGCGCCGGCCTTTGAATGCGGTTCGGAACGACGGTTTCTCCGCCGCCGTCTCCGAACGGGCATTGATCATGCGATTGCCGATCTTAGGATCCTTCGCCCAGGATGGCGCCAGACCCCAGCGCATAAAGGAAAGCGCCTGCGGGTCTCGATCAGTAATGACGGCCACTTGCTGTGTCGGCGCGATATTGAATCGCGGCTCCGTCCAGCCGCTGACGTCGTCCAAGTTGAAGGCGAGCTGAACTGATTCGGCATCAGCCGTCAGCGTATATCGTCCGCACACAATTCATTTCTTTCCGGGCTTGTCTTCTTTTCTTGGCTTGCCAAGTTCGGCGATTTGCCGCACCAAACCCAGAATCGCCAGCAGGACTGCAAGCGCCTGGCCCGTGGAAACCGAGCCGCGCGCGCCGGCATCATCGTTGCCATTCTCTGCGGCCGCGCGCGTATACAAATAGCTCGAGATCATGCCGATCAGGGCGCCCAGCGCCGCGCCAGCCACAATTATCTGTGTATTGCGATCTTGCAAGCTCTCCTGCGTTTGATCGCTATCCATAACGCTCATTCGACTCCCTCTTCACTTGATTCGGCGGCCGGCGGGTCGAAGGTGGTCAGCAACTGACGAAATGGCGCGAGGCGCACCGCCCAATTCAGAACGCGCTCGTCCACGTTCCCTAGCCATTCCTCAACATTCTGCTCCATCAGCGCCGTCCAAGATTCCAGACGCCGCAAGGGCGACCTCGACTTCGGATGCCAGCGATTGAGCAAGGTCACCAGAACGAGGCTTAAAATGACGAACGGGAACATGCAAATCACTAGCGGACAAAGCACCAGCACCGACAGCATCGAATCGGACATCAGCGACACTTGAACCGGCGACCGCAGTGACAGCACAGTTCCGACAATCGTCAGCGCGATGACCAAAACAACCATGAACGGCAGCAGCACACTGAGCCAAATCCTGCGCCGTTCAGCGCGCCACAATTCATGATGACGCTGATCCCGCGCTTCTCCGCTATGCTCGTCGGGCTGGCGCATTCACCTTCCAACATTCATGCTTTCCGCCTAAGATATTGTATCGTAACTGAAGGTGATATTCCAGACGGCCTTTGGAACAAATGAGCCATATTTCGCCAGTCGCGCAGCGTTTACGGGTCACCTTTGGAAAAGCGGGACCCCTCGTATACACGAGCAACCTGGACACAGCCAAAATCTGGGAGCGAGTGCTGAGGCGCGCCGACTTGCCTATTCTGTATACAAAGGGATTCAACACCCGCCCGCGGATTTCCCTGGCGATGCCGCTCCCGCTCGGAATCTCAAGCGAATGTGAGATTATCGAGATTTCGCTTCGCGAGCGGATCGATGTCTGCGAGGATGCGCTGCGGAAACGCTTGCTCTCGGTATCGCCGCAAGGATTGACCATTGGCGCGATCGCCGAAGTCGACAGACGCGCGTCAACCTTGCACTCGTTAGTCAATAGCGCCGAATACCGGATTCGCATTCTGGACGATCTAGCGAGGGGAGATCTGCAGCGGAAGATCGACGACCTGCTCGGCCGCGAATCGATCATCATCGACAGAATGCGCAGGCGCAAGCGAAGCGTGATGGACGTCCGTCCGCTGATACTGGGCTTATATGTCGACGGCAGAGATCACCTGATCGCCCATCTATCCGTTGGCGATCGCGGCAACCTGAGGCCCGATCAATTGATGGAACTACTTGGATTACAAGATCTGCATCACACGGTCCATCGTTTCAAGCTACACTTTCTTGCAGAATAAAGGCGCATTTCCGCACTCTTTTGTTCTGGCAATCGGCGCGAACGACCAACGACAAATTCGAAAGAACACGAAGAATTATGCCAATTCCACTGACCATTAACGCCGAAGTGAAAGAAGCGCTTAAATCTGGAAGCCCAGTCGTCGCTTTGGAATCGACCCTGATCACCCATGGCCTGCCCTATCCTAAGAATGTGGAAACGGCTCTGGCGATGGAAGAAGCCGTCCGCGATTCCTCAGCCAAACCGGCGACCATCGCCATACTGGAGGGGCAGATCACCGTTGGAATCACCCCTGCGAATATCGAAGCGCTGGCGCGAATGCCAGCTCAGGACGTGAGAAAATGCAGTCGACGCGACCTGGCGATCGCGACCGCCATGGGCTGCTATGGCGCTACGACAGTAGCCGGCACAATGATCATCGCGCAGATGGCGGGCATCAAGGTATTCGCGACCGGCGGAATCGGCGGCGTGCATCGAGGACAGCCGCATGATGTCTCAGCCGACTTGTCGGAGTTTGGCAGAACGCCGGTGACGGTCGTCTCATCGGGGGCGAAGTCAATTCTTGACCTGCCGCTAACGCTAGAGGTGCTGGAAACGAACGGAGTTCCTATACTAGGCTATCAAACCGATGCGCTGCCCGCCTTTTATTCGGCGCGGACCGACCTTCCAATCGACCAGCGAGTTGAGACAGCTGCCGAAGCCGCTGCCGTCATTCGCGCCTCAGATGATCTTGGCGCCCAAAACGGAATCCTGGTCGCCGTGCCTGTTCCCCGCGACAAAGAGCTTGATGCCGCCACCGCCGAAGCCGCCATTATGCGGGCAACCCAGGAAGCGGAAGCGGCCGGCGTCGGGGGCAAAGACATCACGCCTTTTGTGCTCAGCCGCGTGAGCGAGCTAACGGAAGGCGCGTCGATGGCGGCGAACATCGCGCTGCTTGTCAATAATGCCCGCGTTGCTGGCGAGATCGCCTTGGCGCTCAGCCGTCTTTAGCTCTGTAACCTTCATTCAGCCACCAGTGAAGAATCAGATCCTGTTCGATGGTCTCCGCGCCCAACTCGTCGAGCCGTGCAAGGATCTGCGCTCGATGATCAGTGCCATGATTCGCGATATGCAGCAAGATTTCCCAGCGCCGGAAACGCCGCGCTTCCAGATTCCGCCCTTCCAGCTCGACGCGCGCGCTCTCGTTCAAGTCTTCCTCGGTCAAGCTGTCCACGTAGGCGAGAACACGCTGGCGAACCTGCTCCCATTGCTCGCGAATCCCATCCTGATCTGGATAGTCAGTTGAGTTGAAGCGCGGCGGCGGCGCCTCGCCTTTCAATCGCGCGAGCCAGCGCCCGTCCACATTCAGGCAGTGAACAAAGTGGTTGCGAACCGAGCCAACTGAATAATCAGACTCGGCTACAAATTGGTCGGCTGTCAAGTCTTGAGCGCATTCCCAGACTCGCTCAAACATGCCGTAATGATAATGCAACAGTTTCCCGATAGCGCTAGATTCCATAGCTCATCCGTATCCCTCCGCTGACAGCCGCCAGATATCCAAGCGGGCCTGGCAGCGGTAAATGCCGACCGTAATCACTTCCATAGCAACCGGGATTTTCGACATCGTGACCATTCCCGTCAACTCGCCTCCTCGCTAGGCATCGCGCGCTCATTCCGCTATAATCATGTCGTCCCGCCACATGGTTTACAAGCGGAGCGCATTTCATGCGAACGCAGCTGATCGAGCGTAAATTGGAACGCCACCTGCTTCAAGTGGAAAAACCCGGCCGTTACGTCGGCGGCGAATATAACAGCGTCGTCAAAAACTGGGAGCGAACGGACATCAAGGTCGCCTTGGCATTTCCCGATATCTACGATCTGGGCATGTCCAATTTGGGTATTATGAACCTCTATCATCAGGTAAACCAGCAGCCGGACATGCTGGCCGAACGGGCTTTCTCGCCCTGGCTCGATATGGAAACGCTAATGCGCCAGCAGGGCATCCCCTTGTATTCGCTGGAGACAAGGCATCCTCTTCGCGAATTCGATTTGCTGGGGATAAGCTTGCCCTACGAGCAGCTCTATACCAACGCGCTCAATCTGCTCGACCTGGCAAACATGCCGGTACTGAGCCGCGAACGAGACGAGCGCTTCCCACTGGTCATCGCTGGCGGTCACGCCTGTTTCAATCCGGAACCAATGGTTGACTTCATTGACGCCTTTGTCATCGGCGAGGGCGAAGAAATCATTGTCGAAATCGCCAGGGCTGTCGGCGAGCTGCGCGGCAAGTCGCGCTATGAGCAATTACGCGCGATCGCCAAAATACAGGGCATGTATGTGCCGCGCTTTTACAATGTCGAATATCACGACGATGGCACAGTTCGCTCGATTATGCCGAATGAGCCGGGCATACCGGAGCGTGTATTAAAACGTATCGTCATCACGCTGCCAAAACCGTTCACCAAATTCATCGTGCCCAATATCGATACGGTGCATAACCGCGCGCCGATCGAGATCATGCGCGGCTGCACGCGCGGCTGCCGCTTCTGCCACGCCGGCATGGTGACGCGCCCAGTGCGCGAGCGGCCCGTGCAAGAGATCATGTCGGCCATTGGCGAAATCGTTCAACACACCGGCTTCGAAGAGATCAGCCTGCTCAGCTTGTCGTCTTCGGATTATGTTTGGGTTGAGGAGCTCGCGGAAGAAGTCAATCGCGTCTACAAGGACGCCGGTCTCAGCCTTAGCCTGCCGAGCCTGCGCATCGAAAGCGCCAGCGCCGACTTGCTGGAAAAGATCGGCGGCACGCGCCGCAGCGGCTTCACTTTCGCGCCAGAGGCAGCCACAGAGAAAATGCGCGACCTGATCAACAAATACGTGCCCGATGATCAGGTGCTGCAGACTGCCAGAGATGTGTACTCGCGCGGTTGGCGCACGATAAAGTTTTACTTCATGATTGGTCATCCGGCGGAGACGCTTGAGGACGTGCAGGCGATTGTCGACTTGTGCATGAAGACGCTTCAAGAGGGTACCCGGATTCTGGGCAAGAAGGCGACGCTCAATGTGGGGGTTAGCACATTCATTCCCAAGCCGCATACACCCTTCCAGTGGGTCCCGCAAGATACTTTCGAAAGCGTCGAACGCAAGCAGCGCCTGCTCAAGCAGCAGATGCGCCGCGGCGGCATGCATTTGCGCTGGAACAACTACGAGGACAGCGAATTTGAAGGCTGGCTGAGCCGCGGTGACCGTCGTCTCGGTCGGGTGATTCTGCGCGCCTGGAAACTTGGCTGCAAGTTCGACGCCTGGCAGGATCAACACAAGCACCGCGAGTGGCTGCAAGCTTTCGATGAATCCGGAATCGACCCAAACTTCTATAACTTCCGAGAGCGCGATCTGGATGAAGTATTTCCCTGGGATCATATCGATGTCGGGTTACACAAGAAATTCCTGCGCGAAGACTATTTGATGAGCATTAAGCGCGAGACGCGGGTCGATTGTCGCGACAAATGCTTCGCTTGCGGGATTCTGCCCAAGTTCGCCAAGCAGCGCTCGACAACAGAAGACATGGCTTGGGAATGCCCGCCAGTGACGCCGATTAGCGAACGGCAGCGCGCCCGTCATGCTGAAATCCCCTTAAGCGCAATTGGCTAGCGATCTGTGGTCCAAAGCGGCAAGGTCGAAATCAACGGAATCAACATTAGAGAATCTATCATCGGCGACGGGGCGCCGGCGCTATTGGTCCACGGCTGGGGCGCCAGCATTGAGCTTTTAGCGCCACTGGTCAATCGATTGAGTCGCTTAGGGTATCGTTGCTACTCTTTCGATCTGCCCGGTTTTGGCGAAAGCGACGAGCCGCCCGAACCTTTCACCATATTTGACTATGCCGCATTTTGCCTCGCCTACCTGGATCACCATCAATTGGGAGCAGTCAATTACTTTGGGCACTCGCTCGGCGGGCGCATCGGTTTGATTCTGGGATCGGATCATAGCGACCGAATCGGAGCGCTTGCGCTTTCCAACAGCGCCGGCATCAAGACGGAGGCGCCGCTTGGCGCCCGTCTGCGCTTGCGCGCCTACCAGTCTGCGCGGCAGAGTCTCGTGCGCATCGGCGCCAAGTCTGCGTCTGAAAGTCTGCGAGAAAAATACCGCCGGCGGTTCGGCTCTGATGACTACCGGAATGCCTCGCCAATCATGCGGCAAACGCTGATCAAAGTCATCAATGCGGACCTACTGGAATACGCGAAACGCGTCGCCGTCCCGACTATTCTGCTTTGGGGCGACAAAGACGAGGATACGCCGCTCTGGATGGGACATAAGCTGGAGAACACGATTCCGGATGCCGCATTGATTGTGCATGCGGGCGCTGGGCACTACGCCTATCTTGATTTCCCCGACAAGACGGCGAGCATTATCGACGCGCTTTACCGCAGCAATTAGACCTTAGCGCTGATACGGGATCGCCGCCCTTGTTTCCCACGGTTCGGTTACACTCTATAATGTTTCTGTACTGAACTAGCAGGATGTGGAATGTCGGAGTTTCTGCTGCCCGTTTTGGCTGCGATCTGGCTGCTAGGCGCCTGGATGCGCGTCTATCAACAAGCACGCTTCTTTCAGATCGAAGAATATATGAGCCGGCGCTATTTGCGCTGGTTTCGGCTGCACCGCTCTCGACTGCTGCCGGCGCGGCCAATCGCAGCTTCGATACTAGGGTTGGCGATCGCCGCGCTCCTGGCGGAAGCGCCGGAAAGCGTTGTGCCAGTTGCAGCCGCTATTCTCGCCGCAATTGCTGCCGTCTTGCCGCAACGGCAGGGCGAAATGAAAAAGTCCTTCGCTGTAACCGCGCGCATGAAGCGGCTGCTGGGCGGCGCATGGATTGCGAGCGCGATCGCCTGGGCGCTAGCTTTCGCCCTGTCTTACACGCGCCTGCCCCTAGATGCGAGCATCTTACGCATAATCATGACCAGCGCGATCGGCTTGGCTCTGTACTTGTTTGCGCCGATATGGCTGGTCGCGGGCAATATGATGTTGCAGCCGCTGGAAGCCGCCTTGCGCCGCCGATACCTTCGGCAGGCGGCTGACACCCTGGACAAAATCCAGCCAAAAGTAATCGGCATCACAGGCAGCTATGGCAAGACGACGACCAAGAGTTTTTTGCGCGACATCCTCAGCGCGCGCTTCAGCGCCTATGCCACGCCCAAGAGTTACAACACCTTGATGGGCATTTCGCTGGCGATCAATCGTGATCTGGCTGACGATTACCGGACGGAGTATTTCATCAGCGAAATGGGCGCTTATGTCGAAGGCGAAATCGACCGCATCTGCCAGTTGACGCCGCCCGATATCGCCGTCGTTACGGAAATTGGACCACAGCACCTGGAGCGCTTCGGTTCGCTGGAAAACGTCCGCAAGGCGAAATACGAGCTCATCAAGAATCTGCCAGCGGATGGCGTCGCCGTCTTCAATTGGGACAATCCCTACATACGCGAGATGGCGGCAGAAGGCTATCCAAGCACGATCTTGACCGTTAGCCGCAAACTTACCTTGGAGGCGGCGCAAAAGCGCGGCGTCACCTGGGTCGCGAGCGATGTTCAGGAGACACTTGAAGGCCTGCGGTTTACGGCGTCGCGCGTGGATGCCGGCGAGAATGCGCGGATCACGACTCCAGTCGTCGGCGAGCACAATGTGACCAACCTGCTCCTCTGCATCGCAATCGCCCACCATGAGGGCATCGCGTTGCGCCAAATAGCCATGCGCATTCGCAGCCTGCAACCAGCCGAAAGCCGTTTGGTCCTACAGACAACCGCGGCCGGAATTACAATCATCAACGATGCCTACAGCGCCAATCCAAAAGGAATCGTCAGCGCCTTGAAAATACTGGGCATGCACGAGATGGGGGCGCGCCTGCTCATCACGCCAGGCATGATTGAACTTGGAGAGTTGCAGGATGATGAAAACCGCAAGCTCGGTCTTCTCGCCGCCAAACACGCGACCGATATCATTTTGATCGGCAAATCACAAACGCAACCGATCGCCGAAGCCATACGATCCACCGCGTTCGACCGGTCCCGTTTGCGCGTCGTCGAGACGCTGAAGGAATCCGTCGAATGGTATCAGCACAATTTGAAAGCGGGCGATACCGTGCTATTCCTGAATGACTTGCCCGATACGTATTGACGATGACACTGTCAAAGGGGACAGCAACATGAGCGCTCAACGCCGTATAATGGTTGCGGTAATATTTGGCGGCCGCAGCGTAGAGCACGACGTCTCCATCGTCACCGGGCATCAGATCATGAATGCCTTTCCCGTCGAACAGTACGAAATCGTTCCCGTCTATATCTCTCGGGACGGACGCTGGTTCACTGGCGATGCGCTCGCCAAGCTCGACAGTTTCAAAGACGAAGGCGTTTTGCGGCGCGATGGCATACGCGCCTGCCTGCTATCGCCCGATACACGCCATCATGGGTTGATTGTCGATCCGCTGGCGGGCCGGCTCCGCAAGAGCGAAGTAAAGCGCATTGATGTTGCCTTTCCCGCCTTGCACGGCACGCACGGTGAAGATGGCAGCGTGCAGGGGCTTTTCGAACTGGCCGATATCCCTTACGTTGGCTGCGCCACCCTCGGTTCCGCATTGACCAATGACAAAATCATGACCAAGCAAGTCTTGAGGCAGGCCGGTATTCCGGTCTTGGATGATCACTGGGTCACGCGCGACCAGTGGCTAGACGCCCCGGACGCTGTCCTTGACGACCTGCTCAAGAGATTTGAGTTTCCACTATTCATTAAGCCGGCGACGCTGGGGTCGAGTATAGGGATCGGTCGCGCCGATTCGGAGACGCTGCTGCGAGCGAGTATCGACATCGCCGCCAACTTCGATCGCCGCATCCTGATCGAGCCCGCAGTGACCGATGGGATCGAGATCAACTGCTCGGTCATCGGTTTTGGTGATGGCTGCGAAGCGTCAACGCTGGAACAGCCGGTCTCCTGGGACGAATTCCTTTCCTATGAAGACAAATACCTGCGCGGAGGCGAAGGCATGAAGAGCGCGGAGCGACTCGTTCCCGCGCCTATTAGCCCTGAATTTACCGCGCGCGTAAAGCAGACGAGCATTGCCGCCTTTAAGGCGGTGGATGGCCGCGGCATCGCGCGGATCGACTACCTCGCGCGGCCGGAAGCAAACGCCCTTTACCTCAACGAAATCAATACTATGCCGGGTTCGCTCGCATTCTATTTATGGCGAGAAGACGGCTACAAATCGTCTGATCTGGTGCAAAAGCTGGTGCAGCTGGCTCGTGATGCGCACGCGGAAAAACGGCGAAACATCTACGATTACGAAACCAATTTGGTAGATGTCGCAAGCCAGCGGGGCATCAAGGGAAGAAAAACCGTGAAATGAACAAGCGGGCGACAAGCCCTTTCTGTCTCTTCACGCCTCTTTTGTATGGCTTGTGAGCGGTCACGGCTATGTTATGATATCGGCGAATAGGGATTGCCCAAGGCATTGGGCCGCCCGACCAGTTATCATTTCCATCGTTTGGAATGGTTCGGTGGACTCGGGCTTTCGTCTCGCTTTGAGCGCTTTCCATTCACAGTATGTAATCGTCTGTCGCCTAAGGTTTCTGTGCCCTATACTTCGAGTAACCCGCGCCCGCCTCGACCGTCTGATGTAGGCCGCTCACTTTGGGGTGGCGCGCCCCTGCCGCCAATTCCAGAGCGTGTGCTTGACGGCATCCCCGGATTTATCGCCTGGATTGCGCTCTTGGTTTCCATCGCCAGCGCGGTTGCGTTTCCGCTTACGCTGACGCTTACCGCGGCGCTGGTGGCCACTTACACGGCATTCCGCTTCTTTCTCGCGGGCATCGCCAACGCCATGGGCATTCGCCGCATCAAAGAATGGGAAGCGACCGACTGGTATCGCAAGTATCTTCACGACAGAGGACCCGATTCCCTCGATTGGAATAGCGTGCAACACCTGGTCATCGTCCCCATTTACAACGAATCAATGAAGATTCTGATTCGTACGCTCGACCAACTGAGCCTGCAGGAAAACGCGCACTCACAGATTTCCGTATTGCTCGCGATGGAAGCGGCCGAGCCCGACAGCTACCAAAAGGCGCAGTCTCTCAACCGCCAGTTTGCCGATCAATTCGCCAACATCTATTTCACGGTGCATCCGCGCGGTTTGATCGGCGAAATGCAATGCAAGTCGGCGAATCTCGCCTGGGCGATCAATCGCTTCTTCGAGAATGTCGTCGACGAAGAAGGGCTGAATATTGACAACTATGTGCTGACGACGATGGATGCCGATACGCGCTGGCACGAAAAGCATTTTGCCGCCCTGACTTATCACTTCGCCATCAACGAGAATCGACACCGCACATTTTGGCAAGCGCCCATTCGCTATCACGGCAATATCTGGCAAGTGAATCCGCTCATGCGCATTATCAACACCTACGCCACCGCCTTCGAGCTGGCTTATCTGGCGGCGCCCTGGTGGATGGCGATGCCGATGTCTTCATACTCGCTAAGCCTGAAACTGCTGGAGCAGAGCGGCAACTGGGATACCGATGTCATCGCCGATGAGTGGCACATGCTGATCAAAGCCTATTTCGCCACTGGCGGTCAGGTGAAGATTGAGCACATTTACTTGCCCTTCCTGGCGGATTCGACAACTGGATCGAATATCTTCAAGTCGATTAAGAATCGCTACAGCCAGACGCTTCGTCATGCCTGGGGCAGCAAAGAAGTTGGCTATATGCTCGCCAAGCTGATCGAGAACCCGCAAGTCGTCTCCGTCAACTCTTTTAAGCTGCTCCTGCGCATCGCCCATGATATTTTGCTGGCGGGCGCGGGCTGGATCATCCTCACCGTCGGTTCGCAGCTTCCAGTCTTCTTTCATCCGAAGATTGCGCCGATTAAGGTCGACGGGCTGCTGGCCGCCGGTGACAAAGTGACCTATCTGGTGGACGGCTTCGCCGCGAGCCACCCGGCTTGGGTTCTGCTGGCGGTGTCGGGGCTGGTCATGCTGGCGCTGGTCATTGTGTTTCAGGTGCAAGATTATCGCATCCGTCCGCCGCGCGTTTCGCCCTATACATTTGGCGAGTCTCTGCTGGAGCTGTTGAGCATTCCCTTCATGCTGCTCCTGACATTATTCGTGGTCGCCCTGCCCACTTTGGTTGCGCAGACGCGGCTGCTTCTAGGAATACCCCTACAGTTCATCGTCACCGAAAAATCCATCGAAAAGTAAGCTGACAGCCGCGCTGCCAAGAGGAGCTCCGGCGCGCGTCGAAACCTCCCTAGCGCGAAACATCAGCCTTCCTTATCATAAGACATCGCGGGCGTCGCGATGACGCGAGGGAAAGGACGGACCGTGCCAAGGCAGCGCGTTCACAAGATCATGGCGAAGGCGGATATCGGCTCGCGGCGGAAGTGCGAGGCAATCATCCGCGCCGGTCGAGTGCGGGTGAATGGCAAGGTCATCGAACTGGGCGCCAGCGCCGACCCCAATGAGGACGTCATCCTTGTTGATGGCGAGCGAATCACGGAATCTTTCGAGCCGCTCTACATCGTCGTCAACAAACCAAAAGGCGTGCTCAGCACAAATAAGGCGGAGAAAGGCGATGAACGGCCAACGATTCGTGAAATGATCGACCTGCCGGGTCATCTCTTCACCATCGGCCGGCTGGACGCCGACAGCGAAGGTCTGATGATCCTGACCAACGATGGCGCGCTTGCCAATAGAATTTCGCATCCGCGTTACGAACATACTAAGACCTACAAGGTCACCGTCAAAGGCAAGGTGTCCAAAGCGACTGTGGATACCTGGGAGAGCGGCATCTGGCTCGACGACAGCCGCACCGCCGCCTGCTCGGTTGCGCTGCTGCAATCGTCCAAGCGCTCGACAATTCTGCGCCTGGTAATGACCGAAGGCCGCAAACGTCAGATCAAGCGCGTCGCCGCGACGCTGGGACATCCGGTCATTCGCCTCGTCCGCACGCATATCGGCCAGCTCGGTTTGGGGACGCTGCGAAAAGGCGCCTGGTATCAACTTGATGAGGACGAAGTCAGCGCCATGCTGAGGCCCGCTGTGGAATTGAACGCGATCCGAAGCAAGCGGCGCGAACGAAAGCGCAAGGCGCGCCAGTGATTGATAGCGATCAGTCCTATGGCTTATGAACTGAGCATCGAAGAATACATCGCGCGGCAGCCCCAATATGACAAGGCGCGGCGCATCATGCATCCGCTGCTGCGGGCGCTGGTTCCAACATTTTGCAAGGTCGATGTCTGCGGGCTGGAGAATGTTCCGCGGCAGGGACCAACCTGCCTGATGATCAATCATGTTTCCTACCTTGATCCGATCGTCGTGACCATAGGCATCCCGTTTCGTTACACGATCTCGCTGTCCAAGGTGGAAAACTTCAGCATACCCATGGCCGGCTGGTTCTTGCGGCAATGGGGGCATTATCCGATTCACCGTGGCGAATATGACCGGCGCGCGCTCAGGCAGACCATCGCGCTGCTGAAGAACGGACAGATGGTGCTGATGGCGCCTGAAGGCACGCGTCATCCCGCGGGAATGCAGCAAGCCAAGGAGGGCTTGGCTTACATCGCCGCCAAAGCCGATGCCGTCATCGTGCCTAGCGCGATCTGCGGCGCGGAAGATTGGCGGCGGCGCTTGAAGCGTTTTCAGCGCGCCTACGGCAAGGTCGTATTTGGCAAGCCCTTTCGCTTTCGCACAGACGGCGCGCGACCGGTGCGGCGGCCCGAACTTGCGAACATGATCACGCAAGCCATGCATCAGTTGGCGCTGACCATCCCCGATGAATACGCCTATCTGCGCGGCTATTACAGCGATATCGATAACGCCGCCACTGATAGCCTTGAATTCGTCGCGCCCGGCGGCTGACGTCAATCTTGGCGGCTTTCCATCAGATCCAGCGCCCATGCCACCAAACCGTTGACGGCGTCACCCAGCGCGGCAAAACGCTGGTCTTGCGTAAATCCCTGTAGGTAGCGAATGTAGATCTGCTGCAGGATCACCAGCAGGCGGAATATCCCCAGTAAATGATAGAATTGGATATTTGACAGGTCGCGTCCGCTGCGTTCGGCGTATCGTTGCAAGACCTGCTCGCGGCTGTAAAAGTCATAATCGCCGGCGGGCATGGCGCCGATGGCGCGGACGGCTTCCGAATCGTTTGGCTGCGTCCAGTAAGTCAGGAGCGTGCCGACATCGGAGAGCGGATCGCCAAGCGTGCACATATCCCAATCGAGGATGGCGACAACGCGGGAGGGATCATCAGTGTCGAACATGGTGTTATCCAGCTTGTAATCGTTGTGCACCAGCGAGTGATAGCTGGATTCCGGCAGATTATCGGCAAGCCAGCGGTAAATGCTGTTGACATGCGGGTTCTCAGCCGGCGCCGCAGCGTTCCAGCGCCGCCACCAGCCGTCCACTTGCCGCTTGATAAAGCCGTCGGGGCGTCCCAATCGGGATAAGCCCAGCGCCTCATAATCGACCGCATGGAAGGCAGCCAAGGTGTCGACCAGCGCCCGGCTCAGCGACTGTGGCGCTTCGGGGTTCGCGGCGTATTGGTCGGGCATCGCATCGCGGATTACAAGGCCATGGCAACGCTGCATGATGATGAAGGGAGCGCCGATTACCGCTTCATCCTCGCAATAATGGTATACCCGCGGCGCGAAAGGAAAGGCGTCGGGCAATACGGACAGCACGCGGTTTTCGCGCCCCATATCGTGAGCCGATGGCGCGTAGGTCCCCAGTGGCGGGCGGCGCAAGACATACTCAACTGTTTCGCCAAATGACAGTAGATAGGTCAGGTTGGCTTTGCCGCCGGCAAACTGCCGCACGGTCAGCGCATACTCGGCGCCCGGCAACTTGCCCCGCAGATAGCGCTGAAGTCGCGCTGCGTCAAATCGCTCGTCGGGACGTACGTCAATCAGGACTTTCTCGTGTAGATTCAAAGTCTGCCGCGCTCCACTGGGCCGTTTTGGCGGGACGCCGGTTGCCGTTAAACCAAAGCGCCGAATGACACATAGTTTAACACTTTCCCCGCTTGTCCAGGTCGTCGTCAAGGCAATCGCATCAAATTATCTTTATTCACCACAGAGGCGCCGAGGACACAGAGTTTACGTTTTATCAGGGCAAAACCCCTCTGAAAGC
>JAPOYT010000276.1 GCA_026706445.1 Chloroflexota bacterium | reverse complement strand
CTGCCATGGTGGCGGTCGGTGTCGCGGCTGATTAGATGAAGGCTTTCAATGACCGCCTTGTCCAACTCGACTGGCGGAGGCAATGAGGCCACGGCGGCATCCGGTCCCTGCGTATTAAGCAAGTCGCCGAAACGGCGATCGGCGGCGATTTCGTCATCGATTTCGGACTGGTTCTCGTAATAGTAGGCGAGCGCCGCATAGACCTGAGGCAGGGTGGCGGCATAGCGCTGGGCGATTGTTTCGGGGCTAGGGTAGTGATCTTCATCGAGATAGTCCGCTACGATGGATTTGACTTTGAGTCCTCTGCCAATCAGAGTGGCTCGGCCGCCGCGGCAGCCGGGCCTGCGCCATATCAAATTTATGCTTTCAATCGTTTTCATGGTTTTCTCCGTCAGCGGGCGACCTGATGAGCCGCTCCTGCAATCCTGAAATGCGCGGACGACGGTCTAACCCCCATGCTCCTTGCCACAGCGCTCCAGCGCCCGCTGCGCCACCCGCACGTTGATCTTCGGCGCCGCGTCACGGTAGAATCGCGCCGCAATCCCAGCGGCCGCCGCTTGACCCTTCGCCGAGCCGTCGCTCAAGTCGAGCGCGTAATCGTCCGCATCCAAACCGGCGATCGGCTCGAGCGTAATCTCCACCACGTTCTCGCGGCGAACGCGTTCCAGCTTCTTCCGCCGTTTGTCAGCCGCCTTCGCCATCGCCGCATCATCCAGGCCGCCGTAGTAGGCGCTCAACTGCGCTTCCAACTCGATGGCGAAGGTGAAGACGGCGCCGAAAGTGTTTAATGTATCAGATGATGCCATTACCGCTCCTCTTCCTGTTTCCGCCTCGCGCGCTAGTCAGCGACAGGCACAGTAAGCCCCTCCCTCTTGATGGGGTCGCGTAGACACTGACCCGCCGGGGAGGGGTTTGGGGTGGGGGTGAGGATCGCCTTAGACCCACCGTTCGATTACGATTTTGCGCTCGGTATAAAACTCGATCGAATCCATCCCCTGTCCGTGCAGATCGCCGAAGAAGGAATCTTTCTGCCCGCCGAAGGGAAAGGAAGCCGATGGCGCGGCCACGCCGATATTGACACCGATGTTGCCGGCGTTGACACTGTATTTGAATTCGCGCGCATGCCTGCCGTTGCTGGTGAAGATGCTGGCGGCATTTCCGTAGCGGCTCTGATTGATGATGTCGACCGCTTCTTCGAAATCGTCAGCTTTCATCAGCGAGAGGACCGGTCCGAAGACTTCTTCGGTTGCCATCACTGTATTTGGCTGCACATCGGCGATCAGCGTTGGACCCACCCAGGAGCCGTTTTCGTATCCGCTGACGCTGAATTCGCGCCCATCCACGACCACTTCGGCGCCTTCGCCTTCGCTCTGCCCGATCATGGATTCGATGCGATTCACCGCCGCCTCGCTGATGACTGTGCCCATCTGTGTTGTCTCATCCAAGCCGTAGCCAACCTTGAGCGCCGCCACCTGCGTCGCCAGCTCGTCTTTGAGCTGCTCATAAGCATCGCCGACGCCGACGGCCACCGCCGCCGCCAAACAGCGCTGGCCCGCGCAGCCATACGCAGCGCCCAAGATATTCTTGACGCTGGCTTCTATATCGGCATCGGGCATGACGGCGATGTAATTCTTGGCGCCGCCCTGCGCTTGCACCCGCTTGCCGTTGCGCGTGCAGGTTTCGTAGATAATCTGCGCCACCGCGCTCGAGCCGACGAATGACACGCCGGTGACATCGGGATGCTCCATTAAAGCTGTCGCGGAAGGCACGCCGCCATTCACCAGGTTGACCACCCCTTCCGGCAGGTCCAGTTCATCAAGCATCTCGAAGAGAAATTCGGTGGCGAGCGGCGTCTGCGGCGATGGCTTCAGGATGAAGGTATTGCCGCAGGTGATGGCGGTTGGCAAGAACCAAAGCGGCACCATGAAGGGGAAGTTGAAGGGCGTGATGGCGGCGAAAACGCCGGCCGGTTGCCGCAGGGTCGTCTCGTCAATGCCGGAGCTGATGTCTTCCAGCCCATCGCTGCGCATAAGCACCGGAACGCTCATGGCGAAGTCAATGCTTTCGATGCCGCGGCGCGCCTCGCCCCGCGCTTCGTCCATCGTCTTGCCATGCTCGCGCACCACAATCTGCGAGATTTTTTCGAAATTGTCTTCCACCATCACTTTGAAATGGTGCATGTATTGCGCGCGCGCCAGCACCGGCGTGCTGCGCCATTCATCGAAGGCGGCCTTCGCGGACCTCACCGCTGCATCGACATCTTCCGTGGTGGAATCGGGGCAATTCGCCAGCAACTCACAGGTCGCCGGATCGTGGACCGGGAAGAAGTCGGTCGCCCCTGATTCGACCCATTCACCATCCACATAATTCTTGACTGTTCGGCTCATCTTGCTCTCCTTCGGGCGACTCACCGACTCGCCCCTACATTAACTTGCAGCGCTTACCTGTATCATACTCGAATCATCCGCACTTTTTGGATACCCTGTGCCGCTATTGTACAATCTGCGGGGAGCATCATTGTACAACATCGGCTCGCCCGTAGCGCTCGTCTGATGGTCGCGGTGGCTTTGCTGGCGCTTCGGTTGCGATTGCTGTCTGGCTCTGTTGGCATTTTACAAGGTATGCGGCCTATCTGTCAGCAATACATCGTACAAAGTGTAGTAATTTGTATCTTTTTATTGGACACTATGTTGGAATATGTTAGACTATACGATAACTGTACGAGAAATTGCAATAGCAAAGTCGAATACTCACGCTTTGTCAGTGGATCGGCGCGAAACAGGAGAACATGAATGACATCCTCTGCTGAAATCATGGAACGCTATCGCCAAGTGATGTTTCCCGCGGCCGCGCCTTACCACGGCGATAATCCGCTGATCGCCGACCGCGCCAAAGATCAGTACATCTGGGACGTGGACGGGGTGCGATATCTCGACTTCTTCGGCGGCATCCTGACCGTTTCCGTCGGGCACTGCAATGATGAGATCAGCGAGCGGACGGTGGAGCAGTTGCAAAAGCTGCAGCATACCTCGACGATCTACGTCAACGAGAGCATGGTGCGTCTGGCGGAAAAAGCGGCTCAACTCACGCCCGGTCCCCTGCAAAAGTGTTTCTTCACCAATAGCGGCACCGAAGCCAACGAGACCGCAGTGCTGGCGGCGCGCATGTACACCGGCAATCCCGTCATCGTCACCCTGCGCCATGCTTATTCGGGCCGCTCCATGCTGGCGATGAGCCTCTCCGCGCAGCAGCCCTGGCGCCTGGGCGGCGTGGTCGATCCTTATGTCAAGCATGTGCGCAATCCCTACACTTTCCGCGCGCCGGCCGGCTTGACCCCGGAGCAGGTGGTCGATCTCTGTGTGCAAGACCTGGAAGAAACCATTGCCACCAGCACTGAAGGGCGAATCGCCGCCTTCATGGCTGAGCCGATTCAAGGCGCGGGCGGTTTTATCGTGCCGCCCGAAGATTACTTCCGCCGCATCCTGCCGATCGTGCGCGACGCCGGTGGAGTCTTCATCGCCGACGAAGTACAGACCGGCTGGGGGCGTACTGGCGAAAAATGGTTCGGCATCGAGCATTGGGGCGTCGAGCCGGATATCATGACCTTCGCCAAAGGCATGGGCAACGGCAGCC
>JAPOYT010000080.1 GCA_026706445.1 Chloroflexota bacterium | reverse complement strand
GCTCGCCCCTACAGACTGTCAGGTGGATGCAATTTACCTATTTCAACCGAAATGGATACACTTCCGTATCGCGAAATGTTTCGTATCTTCTAAGAAACAAGTTATACTTATTGAAAGCGCAATCAAGCCCAAATTGCGGGGGCATTGGCAAATGGTGACTTACGCTGAAAGACCGTGGACCGCGAGCTACGATGTGGGCATGCCGACTTCTGTAGAAATTCCGGAAATTCCACTTCATCAGTTTTTGAAAGACACGCGCGTTCGTATACCCCATAATACCGCGTTCATCACGCCGGCGGATCTGCCCTTGATTGGACGAATCAGCCGATCGGTCACGTATGAAGAGCTGGACCGGGCATCAGATGCGCTCGCCGCAGCGCTAGTTGATATGGGTCTGAAAAAAAGTGATCGCGTCGCCATCGTTATGCCCAATTCGGTCGCGTTTGTCATTAGCTTTTACGGCATTCTAAAGGCGGGCGGAGTAGTAGCGGCTACTAACCCGACTTATCCCGCAGAAAGGATGGCGCATCAGATCAAGGACTGCGGCGCTGAAGTCGTACTGGCGATGACGCTGTTCTACGACCTGGTGAAAGAGATTCAGCCCCGAACCAAGGTTAAGACTGTGATCGTTGCCAATATCAAAGAATATCTGCCGCCGCTGGCAAAGATGCTATTCACGATCGCCAGAGAAAAGAAGGACGGCCATTACCTGGAGGATGTGCAGGCGGGCGACCACTGGTTTCAAGAACTGCTGAACCAATACGATGGCAAGCAGGCGAACGTTCAAGTTCAGCCGGACGACTTGGCGATATTCCAGTATACCGGCGGAACGACCGGCGTATCAAAGGCGGCGATGTCCAAGCATCGCGCGCTTGTGGCGAATATGCTGCAGACGGAAGGCTTCCTGGATTTGCTGGAGATGCCGGCCGAGGAGCACGTCTTCTTGGGGGCGGTTCCGTTTTTTCACGTTTATGGACTAGTCGTGGTGGTCAGCACGAGCGTATACCGTGGCTGCAAGGTCGTTCTGGCGCCGAATCCGCGAGATATTGATGACGTGCTCGGCAATATCGAGGCGTTCCGAACGACGCTTTTCCCCGGTGTGCCCGCTCTATATAACGCGATCAACAATCACCCCAAGGCGCAAAGTGGCGAGATCGACTTGAGTTCCTTGCAACTCTGTCTGAGCGGATCGGCGCCGCTGCCAGAGGCGACCAAGTCTGAATTTGAGCGTCTTTCCGGTGGCTCGGTGCGTGAAGGCTTCGGCATGAGCGAAGCGCCGACAGCGACTCATGTCAATCCGATTTACAAGGAGAATCGGCGCGCGTCTATCGGCTTGCCGCTGCCGGACATGGATATGCGCATCGTCAGCCTGGAGGACGGCGAAACGGATGTACCGGTCGGCGAGGCGGGCGAGTTGCTAATGGCGGGACCGAACATCATGGCGGGCTATCATGGCATGTTGGCGGAAACGCGGGATGCGCTGCGAGAGAAGGATGGCAAACGCTGGTTATACACCGGCGATATCGCGCGCATGGATGAAGACGGCTACTTCTACATTGTCGATAGAAAGAAGGACATGGCGCTAATTGGGGGATTTAACGTTTATCCGACAACGGTAGAAAACGCCATTTCTTCTCATCCGGGCGTTTTAGAAGTTGGGGTGGCGGCGATCCCTCATCCGGAGCGTGAAGGTCAAGAGGCGCTGAAAGCCTGGATTGTGTTGAAGCCTGGCGAATCTCTGGCTGCGGACGCCGTAATCGAATTCTTGGAGGACAAGCTTGCGCCATATGAGATTCCCAGGCGCATCGACTTCATTGCCGAATTGCCGAAGACGGCTATCGGAAAGACGCTTCGGCGAGAGCTGGTTCGTATGGACGCGGAGAGCGTATGAGCCTCCGGTCCAGCGCCGCATTCTTCGCTGAGAGATATGCTAGAGCGGTCGAGCTATCGATTTCCGTTTCCCAATTGCAACTTAATTTTGAACAGGTATTCCAGGCATAGGCTAGCAGCTTTGCCGAGGCGCTCGCGCGGCGCAAGAAGGGATTGTTAAGAAAAGCTGATGGGTATTGGTGAACAAACACAGTCCGCATACGCGGAATTCCTTCGCGTGGCGGGCGATGCAAAGATTATTTTGCTGCATCCGCAGAGCCCCTTGCGTTCTCTATTGATGGCCAAATTGCTGGCAGACGGCAATGTATCCACGCTCTACTACGCGCTGGATGTAGACGACATTAACTTGCGCGATTTTCTGACTGGAATAACGGGCAGCTTGTCGCGACAGCATGTGACATTTGGCCGCCAGATGAACCTGCTTCCAAAACGCGTGTTAGATGAGCCCTTGCGACACATGGAGTCGATTCTGCATACCTTCATCGCTGAACTAATGGAAGTCGCGGAAGGCGAATTCTGGCTGGTGCTTGATGAGTTTGATCGCGCCGATTTGGCGGACGACGTGCTGCGATTTGTAGAGCGATTGTCACATTATGCTCCCGCGCGCTGCAAGATCGTATTAAACGGTCGCACACTGCCACGCATGCCGTGGCTCGCGATGATTGCCAAGCGTCACGCTGTGATCTTGCGGGACGAGCAGATCGAGCGAGAGAACTTATACGGCTTTAGCAACGCCACTGAGGCCAGCCTAAAGGTGCTTTCGTTGGGGCCCGGATATGTATTCCGTGACGACTATCTCGTCGATCACTGGGAAGGACATCTGCCGCGTCTACTGCTTTTCTTTGCGATGGATCGCCCCGAGGTAACGCGCAACGAAATCTGCGAGACCTTCTGGCCGAAACTGCACATCAATCAGGCGGTGAACGTATTTCATGTGACGAAGCGACGTCTTCACAAGGCGGTGGGCGCCGATGTATTGGCGCATGATGGCAAGTATTATCGGGTCGCCACGGGCACGCGATATTATTTCGATGCCTTTGAATTCGTCGAATTGCTGCTGGAGGGACGGCATGGCGAGCCGGACGACCCATTTGAACACTGGCAGCATGTCACAAATTTGTATCGCGGTCCATACCTGCAAGGTCACAATGAGCCGTGGATACAGGAACGTCGAGACGCTTACGAATTCGCTTATGTCGAAGCCCTGGAGAATATTGCCAGAATATGGGAAGAGCGCCAGAGTTATGAATTGGCGCTGCACATGCTGACGCGGGCAATCGATACCGATTTCACCCGTTTGGAGAATCATCTCAAGCTGTTGCGATTATATGTGCGTTTGGGTAGAAGGGCCGAGGCGGTGGCTCATTTTCGCCAACTTGAGCGCTGGGCAAAGTCGAAAAGAAGGGTGTTAAGCTCCGAAATCCGTCAACTATTTGGCGACATTACGGCTTAGATTTCAGCGACATTCGGCAGCGGCAAGAAGTAGTCGCCCCTGGCAGGACTCGAACCTGCGACCAACGGTTTAGAAGACCGGCGCTCTGTCCGCTGAGCTACAGAGGCAACGCTTCTGATTTTATGTTTGACGGACTCCGAAGTCAATGGCGTCACCCCGCATTTGCCGCCGCATCGGATTGCCCGAAAGCCTGCGCTGCTGTATAATTCATATAGGTCTACAAGCCGAACGGAACTGTCGAACAATAGCGCTTTTTCGCGGCGAAAGTGTTGCGTAATCGTCGTGGTCAATCGCTAATAAAGGACGGGGACGTCAGGAGACAAAATGGCAAAGGATCGTGAACTTGTCGCTCAGCAGGAGCGCGAGTACGACGCAAGCAACATCCAAAAACTGGATCCGCGCGAACATATTCGTCGTCGCCCGGGGATGTACGTTGGCGGCACCGATGCGCGGGCATTGCACCACCTGATTTATGAGGTGGTGGACAATTCAATTGACGAGGCGCTTTCTGGCCGCTGTGACTCTATTTCCGTGACCCTCCACAAAGATGGCTCAGCCACAATCAGGGACAACGGCGTCGGGATTCCCGTTGATCGACACGAGAGCGGAAAATCAGCGCTTGAAGTTGTGATGACCGAAGTTGGCTCGGGCGGCAAGTTTGATAACGAAGCCTATAAGGTCAGCGGCGGATTGCATGGCGTTGGCGTGTCGGCGGTTAACGCGCTGTCAGCATCCTTGACCGCGACTATTCGCCGTGACGGCCATGTTTGGCGGCAGTCTTATGCGGCGGGTATCCCAACCGGTCGAAGGCGAAAAGGCAGAGAGTTAAGAGACGGCGAGGAGACCGGCACAGAAATTACTTTCGTGCCTGACTTCACTATCCTTGAGGAAAACGAGTTCAGCTTCAGCACATTGATGACGAGATTCCGCGAGATGGCTTTCGTGACGCGCAAGGTGACGATCAGGCTGCGGGATGAGCGCGTGAAGCCTATCGCCCGGCAGGCTACCTTCTATTTCGATGGAGGCTTGCGTTCGTTCGTGCGTTATCTAAATCGAAACCGGAAAGCCATTCACAATATCATCCATGTGGAGCGCGAGGTCGAATATCTCGACCGCAACGATAATACCTACAAGATCGGAGTCGAGGTCGCG
Organism: Chloroflexota bacterium; assembly: GCA_026706445.1. GTDB lineage: Bacteria > Chloroflexota > Anaerolineae > Aggregatilineales > Phototrophicaceae > UBA6055. The sequence continues at coordinate 28,087 of JAPOYT010000080.1, read as the reverse complement.
TTTCAATACTCCGATGTGGCAACGACCACGGAACTCGCGTTCACCAATACGATCAACACACCTGATGGCGGCACTCACATTACGGGGCTGCGCTCATCCATCACCGGAGTAATCAACCGGTACGCTCGGAAAGCGGGGCTGATCAAAGACAAAGACGGCAACTTCTCCGGCAATGATACGCTGGAAGGTTTGACGGCGATCGTCAGCGTCAAGCATCCTGATCCGCAATTCGAAAGCCAGACCAAGGTCAAGCTGCTCAACCCGGAGGTGCAGGGGGCGGTATCGCAAGTGGTCACGGAGGCTTTTAACGAGTTTCTCGAAATGAATACGCGGGAAGCGCGGCGAATCGTCGACAAGTGTTTGACGAGCAAACGCGCCCGCGAGGCGGCGAAGAAAGCGCGCGATCTCGTGCGCAGCGGACCGAGCTTGCTCGAAAGCAGCACCTTGCCTGGCAAGCTCGCTGATTGTTCGGAACGGGGCGAGGACGCCGAGATTTATATCGTTGAGGGTGACTCGGCCGGCGGCAGCGCCAAGCAAGGGCGCGATCGGCACTATCAGGCGATCTTGCCTCTTCGCGGCAAAATCCTGAACACTGAGCGGGCGCGCATCGACAAAATCCTCGACAACAACGAAATTAAGGCTTTGATATCAGCCTTGGGCACGGGCATCCATGAGGAGATGACGGTAGAGCGCTTGCGTTATGGCAAGGTCATCATCATGACTGACGCCGATGTAGACGGCAGCCACATACGCACTTTGCTGCTGACATTCTTTTTCCGGCACATGCCGGAAATTGTGCAGGAGGGGCATCTATACATTGCGCAGCCACCGATCTTTTCGTTAAAGAATGGCAAGCAAATGGAGTGGGTCTATCCGCGTGGCGGACTTGCCGACGAAGACTTGCTGGCGCAGTCTATGGAATTGTTCAAGAATCGGGACAAGGTCACGGTGCAGCGTTACAAGGGTCTGGGTGAAATGAATCCGGACCAGTTGTGGGAAACGACGATGGACCCGAGTTCGCGAACATTGCTGCAAGTGACGATCGAAGATGCCGCCGACGCGGACAAGGTTTTTGATATGCTGATGGGTTCCAGTGTGCCGCCGCGCCGCCGCTTCATTCAGACGCACGCGAAGCAGGTCCGTAACTTGGACATTTAGCGCGCAAAACTGCAAACTACAAGCCAGATGTTTTGGCGTCCGCTTCGGTCCAGCCGCGCGCATCGGCCGCCGCCGCTTCTTGCTGCGCTCGTTGCAAGGGCGCGCGTTCAATGATCGCGTGGAGCAGGGCGAAGACGAAACTGCCCAATCCAAGCGCGACGACGATAAAGAGAATGGGATGCCAGGTGATTCCTGCGAAGCGCAAGGCTTCGGGATGCAGAATCAGTACGCTAAGACATACCGTTGGCAGGATTGCCACGAAGCAAAGCCCCGAGAGAAAGTTCATAACTTGTGAAAGCGCGCCGCCATGGATCGGCTTGTCCGCGCCAGACCGCCGATGCACCACGAGACCCAGACGCAGAACAATTGCTACAAGGGCGATTAGTGTCAGCGGTTTGACAAGCGAAGGGTCCATGTCCAGCGGTCTTTCCAAGGCCTCAGGCTAAAAGAGGGTATAGATGAATGGGCTGATTGGACTGGATCCGCCAAGAATAATCAGCAGGGCGAAGACCAGCAGCGTTATCACCATTGGGAGCATCCAATAGAGTTTGCGTTTCCAGAGGAATGCCAGCAGCTCGCCAAGTATGCCCAAACGCATGAAGAAATCCTCGATTGCGCCCGGCGCGTCAGCGTCATGTTTTTCCTTTGTCGCCATGATGTCTCCTTGTCAGGGGCTGAGGTCTCAGGTGGCTTTGCGAACGATGTGCCTACCCAGCACGAGCATGTCAATGTCGCTGTTGCGGAAGGTATTGTAGGCTTCGCGCGGAGTGTTGACAATAGGCTCGCCCCGCAGATTGAACGATGTATTGAGCACAATTGGAACGCCGGTCGCTTCGCCAAATTGCTCGACGATGTCGTAGTATCGGGAATTGGTCTCACGATCGATGGATTGCAAGCGTCCGGTGCCTTCATGATTTACGGCGTGTATTTCAGTCTGCTTCTCTTCCTTGATTGGCGCCACCATCAACATGTAACGCGGCGAGTCGTGATCAGCCACTTGCGGATAATCGAAGTATTCAGGCGCGCGCTCGCGCAATACGACGGGCGCGAAGGGTCGAAACGGTTCGCGAAATTTGATCTTCGTATTGACGATTTCTTTCATGTCGGCGCCGCGCGGATCGGCGAGGATGCTGCGATTGCCCAGGGCGCGCGGACCCCATTCGAAACGGCCCTGATGAAAGCCGATTACCTGTTGGCAGGTTAGCGCGTCCACTATGGTTTCTGTGAGCTCGTTCTCGTCGCTGAAGGTCTCGTACTTAAGTTCCTCTTCGTCCAGGAAAGCGCGACATTCGTCGTCACTGTAACAGCGGCCGAAATAGGCATGCTCTTGCGTCCATCGTCGGGGCTTCCCCAAGAGGGTGTGCCAAGCCCAAAGCGCCGCCCCGAGCGCGCCGCCATCGTCGCCGGCCGCGGGCTGTATCCACAATTCTTCAAAGGGCGTTTCGTTTAGGACGCGCCAGTTCGCCTTGGTATTCAAAGCGACGCCGCCCGCCATCACCAGCTTGCTCAGGCCGGTGCGCCGGTGCAAATGCTTGGCGATTTTGATCAGGGTATCTTCCGTGAATTGCTGAATGCTTGCCGCCACATCGGCATAATGCTGATTGGATTCCATCGCTTTGCGTTCGGCCGAGCGCTCTGGATTGGTGCGCATAGTGAAGAATTCGGATTCATCATCGCGCCGCTCGCCGAAGAGCGCGAGGAATTTGCCGCTATAGCTTTGCGTTGTCGAACGATGGAAGTCGAAATAATCCATATTGAGACTGAAGGCGCCTGTCACGTCGTCGACGGAAGCGACCTGGTGAATCTTGTCCATGTAGCGCGGCGAACCATAAGGGCTCATGCCCATCACTTTGTATTCGCCGTTGTTGACGCGGAAGCCAAGCCAAGCGGTGAAAGTGGAGTAAAGCAGCCCAAGCGAATGCGGGAATCGCTGCTCTTCAAACAGTTCGATCGAGGGCGGCTCTTCTGAATCTTCGCCAAGCGCGCTCTTGCCGACGCCTAGCGTCGTCGTGGTCCATTCGCCGACGCCGTCAACGGTTAAGATGGCGGCGTCTTTGAAGGGGCAGGCATAAAACGCGCTGGCGGCGTGGCTCATATGGTGGTCGCAGAAAAGGACCTTATCGTATGGCACGCCAAGGCCGCGGGCAATATGACTGCGCACCCACAGCTTATCGCTCAGCCATGTCATCATGGACTCGCGCCACAGCCCCGATGATCGCGGGAATGTATTGAGCGTCGTTTGCAGGATGCGCTCGAACTTCTGAAGCGGTTTCTCATAAAAGACCACGTATTCCAGGTCTTTTGCCGTGATGCCCGCTTGCTGCAGGCAGAAGTCGGCCGCCAACTGCGGAAAGCCACTGTCATGTTTGACCCGCGAGAAACGTTCTTCCATGGCGGCGGCAAGCAACTCGCCATCGTGGAGCAAGGCGGCGGCAGAATCATGGTAGAAAGCCGATATGCCAAGAATGTACATTGCTAGCCTTGTTCTCTCGCTGAGGCAATGTCCGTAGGTATCGGCTCTCGTTGCGACCAGCTTGCGGCGCCCTTTTTCCGGCGCAGCGGATCCATAAAGATTGCAGATAACAGACCGAAGGGTACCATGATCGTAAAGTAGAATGCGGTCGCGATGAATCGTCCATTGAGATCGGCGACGATGGCGGAATTCACGCTGAATCGATCCCAAGCGATCTCAATTAGTTGTTTCAAGGTCATGCTCCGTGCTGATGGCGAGAGCGCTACGCATAGAATATAAACCGATAGCTGTGGAACCGCTCAGATTATTCATTTAGATTAGACCGATTCAGAAAGTCGAGCAAGGCGTTTCGGGCTATATCATGACCAAGCTGGTTCCAATGCGTGTCCGCAAAGAAATAAGGCGATTGCCCGGCGCGAATGGCCTGCGCGAGCGGCGGAGTCAAGTCGAGGATTGCGATGCCGATCTCTTCCGCCAGTTCCCGCATCGCATCGCGCTGGGAAGACAGATTCATGTCGATATCTTGGAGTCCGGCAAGTTGGCTATCGCGCGACTCGACGTCGATAATCGTCTGCTTACTCTTTTCATCCAGGTAATTCCAGTAAAGTTCCGCTTTCTGCGGAATGTACATTAATAGTAATTCCGCGCCGACCGCTTGAAGGGCGGCGGCCATTTCGCTGATGCTGGTTTTTGTCAACTGAAACGCCTCGCTGCTTCGCAGAGATTGCTTGTCCGCGCCAAGGACTGGGAGGAATTTCTTATAGAACGCCACCGGCGCAGGCGGATCGGCGCGCGCCATCATCGGGTAGTGGCAATCTGCATCCGGGTTGGATGTCGCGGTCTCGCTGACGAATTGGAAAAGGCGAAACACGACGGAATAGTCCAGCGGGCTTTTGCCGCTGTGCGCCAGGTCATGCCGGTTCATGCCAGCTCGCAGCATTTCGGCAAACCTGGCGGAGTCATTCAAGTCATTGCCAGCGAAGAAGGCAAGAATCACCAGCTCCGGTTGGCGCGGCAAGGCGAAGGCATCAAAGAGTCGCTGCTGTTCCAGCGTGCCGGATCCTGGCAGACCGAGTGTCAGCATTGATTCGGAAAGGCCCTGCCAGAACGGACGTTGAATCAATTCGGCGGCGGTGAAAGAGTCGCCGATAACGACCAGATCTACATCGTCGGGCCATGGCTCGTCATTGCGGAAACCATGCTCGTCGCGCTTAAAGGACACATGATATGGTTCAAACGGTTGCGCATCCTCTGGCCTTATGCAGCTCAGATCGTAGAGATCGCCGCTGATTGGAGAAACTTCATATTCTACAGCTTGTCCGGCGGGAAACTCGCGCGCGCCGTGCTCAGTAATGAGCCGATGCCCGAGCCGTTCCTGATATTGAGGCATCCGTTTGATGACAGCCGGCGGCAAATGGGGAAAGACCAACTGCAGCGCCACTTCCAGCATAAGAGTAGTGAGCAGCAAGAGCAGAAGCGCCTTCAGCGATATGTTTAGCGCGTCTCTCAAGGCATTGACCCCGGCGCTGTACATACTTTACTTGGTACAGCCGACATTACTTGGGCGGTATGTACATGGCATCACGTGAAGTTTAGGCTGTTCAGCCCGCTTCAGTTGCTGGAAAAGGGTCCGATATTGAAGTCCTTGTCCGGCGGCGACATGCGCACATTCAGCAGCAGAGTTTCAAATCGGTAAATCTCAACGAGGGTGAGGAGCAGGCGAGACAAACTTGGCATCGCCAGAAGTTCTTGCTTCTGCGCATTGTCCGTTTTCAAGAGGATTGACGCAATCTGCGCAATCGCCCGTGGCTGATGCGGGATTTGCTGAGGGTCAAAACTGGCGTCTTCCTTCGAGGTCAGCACTTCCAAATAACGAATTACAAGCGGGCGCAGGAAGCGGCAGTACTGGCGCACCAATTCAGGCTGATCTTCGGCTGGAATAAAGAATTCGACATGACCAAGCAAATAAGGCTTGCTACGGTCGATGTCTTTAATGTGAAACCGCCTTTGACCAACTGCGGTAATGTTCATCCTGCCCAGTGGCAGACGCTGCACATCGCTTATTGCCGCGGCGCAGCCCACCGCGAAAGATGTCGCTATCGGGCCTGATACTTCCCGCCCTTCTTTGATCAGCACCACGCCGAAGGGTTCGTTGGCTTCAATGCAACTGTTTATCATCAGTTTGTAGCGCTCTTCAAAGATGTGCAGCTTAAGCTGCATGCCGGGAAACAGCACAACATTTAGCGGAAAGAGAGGCAGTGTCACCATTGAATTAAGGCACTGTCTTTTCAGTTGTTGGCACAATCAGGCTCTTTGAAAGCGCTAAGCTCTATTATAGCGCAGCGCGCAGAATAAGCTGGCGAATCGTCCGCGTTCGCCTTAAGGCTCAGGGGATTCCATCATGTTCTTCGTGAAGCACGCGGCGAAGAACTTTGCCGATGAAGGAACGCGGCAGTGATTCGCGAAACTCGATCTCCCAGGGCACGGCGTATTCTTCCAGGCGTCGTTTGCACAGATCTAGCAATTCCTCCTTGGATAGCGCGCTGTTCGGGCGGGGAACCACAAAGGCCTTGATTTTCTGGCAGCCCGCTTCACGTCCAACACCCACCACCGCCGCTTCCAATACCTTATTGTGTTCATAGAGCACTTCTTCGACATCGCGCGGGTATACGCTGTAGTCGCCAGTGAAGATGGTATCGCGTCTGCGGCTGATGATCTTGAAGTAGCCCTCGTCATCCATCACGGCGACATCGCCCGTGTGGAGCCAACCATCGCGCAGGACGGATTCGTCATCGGCTCTAGCCCGCCAATACCCGCTCATAACCTGGGGTCCTTTGACTACCATCTCGCCGATTTGACCGTTGGGCATATCTTCTCCCGTGAGCAAATCGACTATTTTGGCATCGGTATTGGGCAGGGGTACGCCGATCGAACCGACTTTGCGCAGGCCGTAGAGTGGATTGGAATGGGTAACGGGACCCGCTTCGGTTAAGCCATAGCCTTCCACCAGGCGGCCTCGCGTCAGTTTTTCGAAGGCTTCCTGCACCTCAACCGGCAAAGGCGCGGCGCCGCTGATGCAGGCTTTTATGGAGTCCAAGCCATAATGTCGCACATTCTTGGCCTGATTGATCAGCGTGAACATTGACGGCACGCCAGGAAACAATGTCGGCTTGTAGCGTCGGATCTGTTGCAGCACTTGCTGCAACTCAAATACGGAGATGATCACGATCTTTGCTGCGATCAAGATCGGCAGGTTCATAGCGGCTGTCATCCCGTAGCTATGTTCAAACGGCACGACCGCCATCACGATTTCGTTGCCATATTCGATTTCGGGCATCCAATGGCGTGTTTGCAGCGCATTGGCCACCAGATTGCGATGAGTCAGGCGAACGCCCCGTGGCTTGCCGGTAGTACCGCTAGTATATGAAATAACCGCCAGATCGGTGTGCGCTACCTCAACCGCGGGCGGCTTATTGTCTTGACCGTCCATGATGTCAGACATGAACCGGCCAATGCGGCGGGCGAGGGCTTCGTCCGCAGAGCTGGGATGCTTATGACGCCCGAACCCCGTTTCGCGGCTGGTGGTCACGTGCTTGCCGATACCGGTGAAGACCAAGGTTTCGGCGCCGGCCTGCTTTTGCAGCAACTGCGCGAGCTTGCTAAATGCGCTCAGCGTAATGACAACCTTCGCGCTCGTTTCACGAACATGACTGACGATCAAATCTGCGTTCGCGTCCGGATTTGACAAGACGACGACCGCGCCGATCTTCAAGATGGCGTAGTAGGCGATGATGAATTGCGGCGTATTTGGCAAGACGATATGTACGCGATCACCGGTCTGAACGCCGAGTTCGCGCAATCCATGCGCAAACTGGTTGACCTTGCCTTCTAATTCGCGATAGCTCAATGTCTTGCCATAGAAGACGGTGGCTGCGCGCCTTGGCGCCCAATCGGCCGCGCTTTCCAAGAATCGAAATAAGGGCTGATGCGGGATGGGTATCGTATGCGGAATGTCTTTGTCGTAGTGCCCCAGCCATGGGCGGCCTTTCGCGAGCGCGTCAGAAGCGGATATGGAGCGCCAACTGCTGCGCCGCGACGTCTCGACGAATCGCTCGATCGCCCGGTTTACCGCTTCGTGGCGCTCCAACTGTACTTTATGTTTGGCTGAACCGATATCGCGCACCTCGGCGCCGGGAATCAGCTTGGCGACATCGTCATAAACGTAGCGCGGAAAGTAGTTGTCGCGCTCGCCCGTGATGACCAAGGTTTCGTTTTTGATGTCTCGCAGTTGAGACCAAGCTTGCCAGCCGTGCAGGTTGTTGTGAAACATTGACTTGAGCACATGGTATTCCGCATCCCAGCGGCGGCGGTAGCGCCAAAACGGCAGCGCAACATGCACTGGGATGCGAAACAGCGCGGAAGCGATCTTCGGCAGCGGATACTCGCCGGCGCTCGCCACCAGAACAAGTTTGGCGATACGCTCCGGATAGGCATTGGCGAACTCGATACAGATGGCGCCGCCGAAAGAATGACCGACCAACACAAATTGTTCGGGCAGGTTAAGCGCCTCGACAATATCGTGCATGTCCTGAATCAATTCCGGCATTGAATATTTGCTGTGGGGCGCGTCGCTCTGTCCATGACCGCGCAGATCGGGCGCGATGACCCGATACTGATTGGCGAAATGCGTCAGTTGCCATTCCCAAGACTCAGCTACGCCGGCGAAGCCATGCTGGAAGAATATAGTCTTTTCAAGGTCTTGGGGCCAGAGATCAATGACGCTCAGCCGCGCGCCCGAGTATTCTCTTATCGGCACTTTGACGCGATACAGATCGAAATCCAACTGAAATACGGCGCGCTTCAGCCCGCGAATTCGCTTCTTCATTTAGTTCCGATCTGTTTGCTTCGTACAATTATAGCGAAATCGATGGGCGAGGGAAATCATTCCGAACTCGCCGCCGAAAGTGATCAAGGGTAAAATTAACTAGATTTGTTCCGAATGAGCGGAGGGGTATGAGCGTGAAATCGCCCTTGGTCACAACTGCCTGGCTCGAGCGGCATCTGAACGAACGAGACATCCGGATTGTCGAGCTGCGGGGCAAGGTGCTGCCACCAACAGAACCGCCGCCGCATTACTTCACCGATCGGGCTGGCTATGAAGAAGCGCATATTCCAAATGCCGTATTCGTTGACTGGCAAGTTGATATCGTGGACCCGGGTTCGCCGTCAGGTGATGTCGCCGCGCCGGAACGCTTTGCCGCACTGATGGGCGCGCTCGGCATTGGCAAAGACACGCGCGTGGTTATCTATGACAATGCCGCGAGCATGTTCGCTTGCAGGCTGCGCTGGGCATTGCGCTACTACGGACATGAAAATGTCTTCATTCTCGATGGCGGTTGGGACAAGTGGCTCGCCGAAGGGCGGCCCGTGAGCGCTGACCGGCCGCAAGTGGAATCAAGGAAATTCGTTCCGCGCGTAAACGCCCGTCTAAAGGCGGCGGAAGAGATTATGACCGGCATTGAAGCGGGAAACATGCAAGTGATTGACGTGCGCTCGCCGGCGGAATATGCCGGCGCCGCTTCACGCGCGCGCCATGGGGGTCATATTCCGACAGCGATTAGTATTCCGCGCAAAACGATGGTAGCGGACGACCAGACCGTAGAGACCGCGCATAACCTACGAAAGCGTTTCGCCGCGAATGGCGTCGCGCTTGATGCCAGCGACACCGTGATCTACTGCAATTCGGGAGTCTCGGCTTCATTTGGCATGTTGGCGCTGGAATTGGCGGGCGCGCGCAATCTGCGCTTGTATGACGGGTCCTGGAAGGAATGGGGCAATGACGGGGCGACGCCCAAAGAGACCGGCGCCTAGTGTCCCTCCGCGTGGGCGGGTTTCTTCGCGCAAGTAAGAATTTCGGATTCATTCTTGTCACAGAATAGGCGCGGGAAGATTAGCCACAGATTAGAGAGTGTAGGTTTCGAGTGGATATTACCGCTTATCGCGACGAATCCGCATTTGCAGAGCTGAAGTCAGATTGGAACGAATTGCTCGGGCGCGCGCCGATGAATCGCGTCTTTTACACTTGGGAATGGCAAAGTACCTGGTGGGACGCGTATAAGCCGGGCGAACTCTGGATCTTGACTTGTCATGCGAATGGCGTGATCAAAGGAATCGCGCCCCTGTTTATCGCCGAGACCGAAGGTGGACGTTCAGTCCAGATAATTGGCTGCGTCGATGTCACCGATTATTTGGATTTCATCGTGGATCGCGCTCAGCTGGAAGAAGTATACGGCGCGTTTGCCGATTACCTCGCAGCGCATCGCGCCCGCTTTGATATTCTGGATTTCTGCAACATACCAAAGGATTCGCCAACGCAGGAGATGCTTCCGGCGGCGCTCGAAAGTCGTGGCTTCAGCGCGGCGGTTGAACAGCAGGAAGTGTGCCCGGTCATCGAATTGCCCGATGATTGGACCAGCTACCTACGCCTGTTGGACAAGAAGCAGCGGCATGAAGTGAGGAGGAAGATTCGGCGAATACAAGGCCGCGAGCAGTCGATAGACTGGTATATCGTAAATGGCCTCCACGATTTGCGCGAAGAAGTGAGGCAGTTCGTGCGGCTGATGGCGGCTAGCGATCCGGAGAAAGAGCGGTTTTTGCAGGACGAAAGCAATCTACTCTTCTTTCAGTCGATAGTTCCGCTGCTGCAGGAGCGGAACTGGCTTCAGCTAAACTTTCTGACGGTCGACGATGAGCGCGCCGCCGCCTACATTAATTTTGTATACGGCAACCGCGTAATGGTGTATAACTCCGGGCACGCTCATGAAGACTTTGGCGACTTGAGCCCCGGAATCGTTCTCCTCGCCTATAACATCCGGCATGCCATTGAACAGGGCTATGCCTATTATGATTTCTTGCGCGGCGACGAGCCCTACAAATACCGCATGGGCGGACGCGACACTGCGGTGATGAATATCCGGGCGTCTTAAGCTCGGCCGCTTTTATAGCGGAGTGGGTATGCCAATTCAACGCATCGCTGTGTTAAGCGTACACACGAGCCCTCTGGCGCCAATGGGTGGCGTCAAGACAGGCGGCATGAACGTGTATGTTCGCGAGTTATCGCGCGAACTGGGCACAAAAGGCCTCTTCGTCGATATCTTTACCCGGCGCTCATCACCCACGGAAGCTACCGTCGATGCGTCAATTGGGGAAAACGTTCGTGTCATTTCTCTTGAGGCCGGTCCGCCACAGCCATTATCGCCAGACGATCAGTTCGAGCACCTGTCGGAATTCACCGCCAATCTGATGGCTTTTGCCGCCTTGCAGAATCTGCGTTTTGACATCGTCTACAGCCACTATTGGCTCAGCGGCTGGGTAGCGGCGAAGCTAAAGGAAGCCTGGGGCATTCGCTTCGCGCACATGTTCCATACACTTGGTCACATGAAGAAACGCATTGAAGCCAACGCATATTATCCGCCCGATCGTCGCATTATGACGGAGCTGCGCATTTTGCAGTCGGCAGACCGTGTGGTTGCCGCGACACCGGCCGATCAGGCGCAGCTGCGCTGGCTTTACCGGGCGGGCCGCCGTCAGATTGTGGTGGTTCCGCCGGGCGTCAATACCGAGCGCTTCAACAAATTGATTTCGCGCGAGCGAGCGCGTGAAACGCTGGGAATTAGCCCCGGCAGCAACTTGCTGCTCTTCGTCGGGCGGATAGAGCCGCTTAAAGCAGTCGACACGATACTAGAGGCGCTTCATGTGCTTCGAGATCGAGCGCCTTCGCTGCTTCAAAAGCTGCATTTCATGATTGTGGGCGGCGACCCGCAGAGCATCCACGATCGGGAATTGAGTCGCCTGCAAGCGCTAAGCGTCAAGTTGGGCATAGATCAGGCGGTTAGCTTCGTCGGCGCGAAAGAGCAAGCCGAGTTGCCAATCTTTTATGCGGCGGCGACGGCGGTGATCATGCCTTCAGATTACGAGTCGTTTGGCATGGTCGCGCTGGAAGCGATGTCTTCTGGTACGCCGGTCATCGCCTCGCAGGTCGGTGGCTTGCAGTTTCTTGTTCGAGACAAAGAGACCGGTTTCCACATTCCGGCGCGCGAATCGATCTCGTTGGCGGAATGCATCATTGAATTGCTCACGGAACCTTCCAGGACGGCAGACATGGGGGCGGCCGCGTCTAGGATTGCGCGCGAATACGCCTGGTCGCGAATCGCCGAACGCCTGCTGGAAGTGTTTGAAGAAGTCGTCTGTGAAAAACTGAGGCGGACCTAGCCCCCGTAAGAATTGGGGATGTCGTCGACGACGGCTTCGATGTATGGGGTAGCGAGCATATAATCCAGGGCATCATCTTCGGAAAGAACGATCTGGCCCTTGTGGTAGAGGGTGTTGTTGAAGCCGTCATAACGATAGCGGCGATTCACCCAGCCATGCAGGTTATGCTGAAAGAGCACGTGGAATTGAATTGATTCCTCTTCAGCCAGGATATCCTCGCGCAGCATCCATACAGGCGCGTATTGCTCCAGATGAGGGCGCGCCTTAGCATCGCGCAATTCTTTCAGCCTGTCTATAGTCGTCATCGATTTACCCGTCCCATGTTCGCTGGAATCGCAACGCGATCATTGTAGCGTCGGCTTCATTCTGCGGCAAGCGGCGATCAAACTTGCAGGCGGCGAGACCAGCTATAGCATCCACTTCCAAATAATGAAAGATTGATTACACTAGGCGCGCGATGCTAGATGATGTGGTGGAGACGCGCGATGGCAAATTCTGATGTGAAGAAAGTGGTTCTGGCTTACAGCGGCGGGCTGGATACATCGGTGATCGTTCCCTGGCTCAAGCACAATTACGGCTGCGAGGTCCTGTGTTTCTGCGCCGACCTGGGTCAGGAAGAAGAGTTGGACGGATTGGAAGAAAAGGCGCTGGCGTCGGGCGCATCCAAGTTATACATCCGCGATCTGCGCGAAGAATTCCTGACCGACTTTGTCTTCCCTACGCTGCGAGCGGGCGCTGTCTATGAGCGGGAATACCTGCTGGGCACCTCGTTCGCGCGCCCTTTGATCGCAAAGCACATGGTTGAAATCGCCGAAATGGAAAAAGCGGATGCGGTCGCCCACGGATGTACTGGCAAGGGCAACGATCAAGTGCGATTCGAAGTCTCGACGATGGCGCTCAATCCCAAGTTGAAGACGATTGCTCCCTGGCGCGAATGGGATATCCGCAGCCGTGAAGACGCGCTGGCTTATGCGGAGGAGTTCCGCGTGCCGGTATCGCATACGGAGAAAGACATTTATAGCCGCGACCGAAACATCTTCCATTTGTCGCACGAAGGCGGTTTGCTGGAGAACCCGTGGAACGAGCCGGAAAGCCCAATGTACCAACTGACCAACGAGCCGGAGCGCGCGCCCGATGAGGCGGAGTACATCGAGATCGGCTTTCTGCAAGGCAATCCAATCAGCGTCAACGGTCAGGAAATGAGCGCGGTTGAGCTGTTTACGAAGCTGAATTGCCTGGGCGGAAAGCATGGCATCGGCAGAACCGATATCGTGGAGAACCGCCTGGTGGGGATGAAGAGCCGCGGCGTTTACGAAACGCCGGCCGGCGTCATTGTACATCGCGCGCATCAGCTGCTGGAGAGCATCTGCCTCGACAAACACACGATGCAATACAAGGACATCATCGCCACAAAATATGCCGAGCTGGTATACAATGGCATGTGGTACAGCAAGCTGCGCGAAGCGCTTGACGCCTTCGTCAATGTTACGCAGGAGACGGTGACTGGTACCGTGCGCTTGAAGTTGTACAAGGGCAATATTATCGTTGCCGGGCGCAAGAGCCCCTACAGCCTCTACCGCGAAGATTACGCCTCTTTCGGCGAAGAAGATGTCTACAATCAGGGTGACGCCCACGGGTTCATTCAGCTATTTGGCTTGCCGATCAAGGTCGAGGCGATGCTGCAAACCGAGGGCGGCGGAACGACCGATTATATGCGGCCCGATTACAGCAAGTTCAAACGCGACTGAGCCGAGCGCAGGGAAAGGCAATTATATTGAGCCTCTGGGGGGGACGGTTCAGCGAGCCGAGCGACGACGACCTGCGCCGTCTGAATGACAGCATTGATTTCGATCAGGCGCTTTACGCCGAAGACATCAAAGGCAGCATCGTTTACTCGCGGGCTTTGGCGCAAGCAGGGGTGATTACCGCGGCCGAGGCGGACGAAATAATCGCGGGCTTGCAGCAGGTGATGCAGGAATTTGACGGCGGCAGTTTCGAATTGGCTGAGGGCGACGAAGATATCCATACGGCTGTCGAGAGGCGGCTGATCGAAATCGTCGGCGAGGTCGGCGGCAAGCTCCATACCGGACGCAGCCGCAACGATCAAGTAGCGACCGACTTCCGCCTGTGGACGATGCGCGCGGCCGACCGATTGCAGGAAGAGTTGAGGCTGTTGCAGGCAGCGCTGGTTTCGGTCGCCGAATCGCATATTGAAACCGTAATGCCCGGTTATACGCATTTGCAGCCGGCGCAACCCATCACTGCCGCTCATTGGCTGATGAGCTTCTTCTGGATGCTGGAACGTGATCTGGAGCGGCTGCGGGCGGCGAAAAAACGGATGGCAGCTTGCCCCTTGGGCTCGGGCGCCTTGGCCGGCACGCCATTCGCGATCGATCGAGCGCAAATTGCCAGGGATTTAGGCTTTTGTGAGCCGAGCGAAAACAGCCTTGACGCGGTCAGCGATCGTGACTTCGTGGCCGATATGCTTTATGTGATCTCAATTTGCGCCGTGCATTTGAGCCGGCTAGCTGAGGACATCCTGATTTACTCCAATGCCGCTTTCGGATTCATCACGCTGGATGATCGCTATAGCACTGGCTCCAGCTTGATGCCGCAGAAGCGCAATGCCGATCCAATGGAGTTGACGCGCGGCAAGACCGGGCGACTTATCGGCAACCTGACGGGCTTCCTTGCCACGCTGAAAGGTTTGCCCAGCGGCTACAATAAGGACTTGCAGGAGGACAAAGAAGCCCTATTCGATTCCGTGGCGACTATGCATCAGTTATTGCCAGTAGTCACGGCGACCGTGAGCAGCCTGCTGATTAACGCGGAGGCGATGGAGGCGGCGCTGACGGAAGATTTACTTGCGACTGACCTGGCGGATTATCTGGTGGGCAAGGGGGCGCCTTTTCGGCAGTCGCACCATATCGTGGGTCAAGTTGTGCGATTGGCAGCTGAACGTGAAGTGCCTTTGTCGCAGCTGCCTATGAGCGCCCTAAGTGTCATATCGGAACATTTCGGCGAAGATGTTGCGCAAGTATTCGATTACGCGAGTTCGGTGGCGCGGCGGAACAGTTACGGCGGTACCGCGCCTGGGGCTGTTCGCGGGCAAATCGCCCAGGCGAAAGCGCGGATGACCGAGTAGTTGTGCATTATGCATGAGGCGCCGCCTCTATTTTTCACAGAGCTTCGCCTCTGGATCTGATGGATTGTACGAATTCCTTGACAAGTCTCTTTTAATTCGCTAAGGTATCGGTTTATAGTACGGCTTCAAGAGGAAGCGAATGCGAAACACGTCCGTCAGGAAGTCTAGCATTATTCTGGTCCTTGTCCTCGTCCTCGTGATTATCAGTGGACTGTAACGGCTTGGGCGGGTTTCGCGCAAAAGGCAAAGCAAACGAGAGCCTCCCAAGCCACGGGGGGCTTTTTAGTTGGCTGCCGGCGGTGGATGTTGTTGCGAGGACGAAACAGAGGGGCATAGAGACAAGCGCATTCTAGTTGTAGACAGAAAACGTTGGGGAAGAATGAATGACGGCTGAATGGATTTGGCGTAGCGGCGAGTTTGTAAGGTGGGATGAGGCAACGGTGCATGTCAGCGCCCATGCCTTGCATTATGGATCAAGCGTGTTTGAAGGCATACGCGCTTATGACACGCCGGCGGGACCGGCGGTCTTCCGGCTGCGAGAGCACAGCGAACGGCTGATTCACGGCGCGCGCGTGATGCGGATTGAACATGACAACGATGCCGATACGCTGGACAAAGCCATTGTCGAAACCGTCCGAAAGAACGGTCACAGTTCCTGCTATATTCGCCCGATCATTTTCCGCGGCGCGGGCGCCTTGGGCTTGGAAGGGCGTAATCGCACGGAAGTTGAGACGGTCATCTTCACGATGGAATGGGGACGGTACCTTGGCGCTGAGGCGATCGAAAACGGCGTCGATGTGCAAATCAGCTCCTTCCGCCGGATGGCGCCCGACACGCACATGGCGCTGGTCAAGGCGGGCGGCAATTATGTAAACAGCCAGCTTGTCAGCATGGAAGCGCATGACAACGGCTTCCAGGAGGGCATCGCGCTCGATATCAACGGCTATGTGAGCGAAGGCGCGGGCGAGAACATATTTGTCATTATGGATGACCTGGTTTATACGCCCGGCGCATGGTCGTCGATATTGATGGGGATAACCCGTGACAGCGCCTTGAAGATTTTGGCCGATCAAGGCGTCGAGGTGCGTTTCCAGCCCGTTGCGCGCGAGATGCTTTACATGGCGGACGAAATCTTCTTCACCGGTACTGCGGCCGAGGTTACGCCGGTTAAGTCGGTGGATCGCATATCAATCGGCTGCGGCGGACGCGGACCAATCACCGAGGCGGTGCAGCGGGAATTCTTCGCCATCACCGCCGGGGAAGCGCCAGACAGATACGGCTGGCTGACTCACGTCAATAAATCCTAAAGGATTTCAATTGCTGGCGAATATGAGGCGCGGGAGGCGGTCATGAAACTCAAGGGTTCGGAAATCATCATGGAAAGCCTTTTGCGCGAAGGCGTAGACGTCATGTTTGGTTATCCAGGCGGGGCGATTCTGCCGACTTATGACGCCATGAGCCAGTATGAAGACCGGCTGCATCATGTGCTTGTGCGCCATGAGCAAGGCGCTTCGCACATGGCCGACGGTTACGCGAGAGCGACCGGAAAGGTCGGCGTTTGCATCGCCACCAGCGGACCCGGCGCGACTAATTTAGTGACCGGCCTGGCCACAGCTATGATGGATTCTTCCGGGATTGTCGCGATCACGGGCCAGGTTCCGATTCCAGCCATCGGTTCCGACGCGTTCCAGGAGACGGATGTCACCGGCGTGACCTTGCCGATTACCAAACACAACTACCTGGTAACCGACGTTCGCGAACTGGCTTACACGATAAAAGAAGCTTTTCATATCGCGCGCACCGGGCGTCCTGGTCCGGTGCTGGTTGATGTGCCGAAGGACGTTCAAATCGCGGAGACCGAGTTTATTTGGCCCGAGGATGACGTTGTGCTGCCCGGCTACGATCCCCCCTGGGCGGCGGACGATGAAGAAATCAATGCGGCTCTGCGTTTGATCGCCGAGGCGGAGCGTCCAATAATACTCGCGGGGCATGGCATCATGATGTCGGGCGCGATGAACGAATTGCGAGAATTGGCGGAACGGGCGCAGATTCCGGTCTCGCTGACTTTGTTGGGCAAAGGCGCCATGCCGGAAGATCATCCCTTGGTCATCGGCATGATGGGCATGCACGGCGAAGCGTCATCGAATCTGGCGATTCAGGAAGCCGATTTGCTGCTCGCGCTGGGTATGCGATTCGATGATCGCGTCACTGGCAACCTCAAGACCTACGCCCAGAAAGCCAAGAAGATCCACATTGACATCGACCGCTCCGAGATCAACAAAAACGTTAAGGCTGACGTCGGAATCGCCGGCGACTTGAAGACGGTATTGACTCAGCTTTTGCCAAGGCTCGAGGGAAAGTCGCATCCCGCGTGGATTGGGCGTATTCGCGATTGGCTCGAGGACTCAAGCGAGCGCGATATTCTGAATTACGAAACGCCTGGCATTCTGCTGACGGCGCAAGTCGTCAATGACATTTGGAAGCTGACCGGTGGCGACGCCATTACGGTCACGGACGTGGGACAGCATCAGATGCTGGAAGCGCAATATTACCCGCATCAACGTCCGTCGACCTTGCTGACTAGCGGCGGCTTGGGCACGATGGGTTTCGGTTTTCCGGCGGCGATCGGCGCCAAGTTTGGCGCGCCTGACGAAGAGATTTGGGCGATCGTCGGCGACGGCGGCTTTCAGATGACGCTTTGCGAGATGGCGACAGCGGCGCAGGAAAACGTCAACGTAAACATCGCGATCATCAACAACAATTTCCTGGGCATGGTGCGGCAATGGCAAGAACTCTTCTTCGAAAAGCGTTATCAAGCGACTCCGATGGTCAATCCGGACTTTTGCAAGCTGGCGGACGCATACGGTATTCCCAATCGCTGTGTCACGAAGCGGGATGAAATTGAAGATGCCGTGCGTTTCGCGCAAAGCATCGACGGACCCGCCTTGATCGAATTCGTCGTTGAAAAAGAAGAGATGGTCTATCCAATGGTGCCGGCCGGCGCCGACCTGCACGATATGAAGCGCAGACCCAAGCCAGGAGAAGCATGATGGCTGATGTAAAGACCGGCTCAAAAGTAACTGTCGTCGCGCTGGTCGAAAATGAACCGGGCGTGTTGAATCGTATCGCCAGTTTGTTTCGGCGGCGCGCCTTCAATATCGACAGCCTTACTGTCGGGCGGACGCACAAGCCGCATATTTCACGCATGACCATTCGCGTCGAGGCCGGTCCCGAATACGCGAGAAAGATTGCGACAAACTTGCAGAAACTGGTGAACGTGATTGATGTGCGAATCATTGATAACGAGCCTCATGTCGAACGCGATTTGGCATTGATCAAAGTTCGCAATGATGATGCCGATTCTCGCAATACCATCACTGAAATCTGCGACCGCTATCCCGCCCGCATCGTCGATGTGGGTCCGAAAGTGGCGATCATTGAAATCGTCGGCACTGAGGCGATAATTGAAGAATTCATTGAACAGGTGCAGCCGACCGGCATCGTCGAGATGATTCGCACTGGCGTCGTTTCGATGGGTCGCGGCACGCGCATCCACGATACAAACTTCATTAACCGGCGGACATTGCTTGAGGCGGCTGCAAAAGCGCGGAACGGCAATGGTCGCATCGTTTGATGGCAATGCGGAGGTAGCTTCTCGCGTACAGGTTTTTTCGAATTTGCTTACATTCAGTCCAGGAGAGAATCATTAGATGGCCACACTCTATTACGACAGCGACGCAGACCTATCCTTGCTGGACGGCAAGACCATCGCCGTCATCGGATACGGCAGCCAGGGACACGCTCACGCGCTAAACGCTCGAGATAACGGGCGGAATGTCATTATCGGATTGCACGAAGGCAGCCGGAGCAAAGCGAAGGCGGAAGCGGATGGCTTAAAGGTCTTCACTGTTGCCGAGGCGGCAACGCGCGCCGATATTGTCATGGTGCTGATTCCTGATACGCTTCAAGGCAGCGTCTACCAAGAACATATCGCGCCCAACCTGAAAGAGGGCGCCATGCTGATGTTCGCTCATGGCTTTAACATCCACTTCAAGGAGATCGTGCCGCCCGCTTCCGTGGATGTCGCCATGGTCGCGCCCAAAGCGCCCGGCCATCGCGTGCGTGAAGTTTTCACTGAGGGCGCTGGCACACCCGGCCTCATCGCCGTCGAGCAAGACGCCTCTGGAAACGCCTTGGCTGTCGGGTTGGCCTACGCCAAAGCGATTGGCTGCACGCGCGCGGGCGTCATCGAGACGACCTTCAAGGAAGAAACCGAGACTGATCTCTTCGGCGAGCAGGTCGTGCTTTGCGGAGGCGTCACCGCGCTGATACGCGCGAGTTTCGAGACCTTGGTTAAAGCGGGCTATCAGCCCGAAGTGGCTTACTTTGAATGCCTGCACGAGCTGAAGTTGATTGTCGATCTGCTTTATGAAGGCGGGCTGAGCTATATGTGGTACAGCGTCAGCAATACGGCGGAACATGGCGGTTATGTCATCGGCGATCAGTTTGAAGAGTCGATCAAGGAAGAGATGGCCGGCGTCTTGCAAAATGTCCAGAATGGCGAATTCGCCCGCAAATGGATAGACGAGAACAAGCAGGGGCGCCCGAATTTCAACGCGCGGCGCCAACGCGAGCATGACTTGCTTATCGAGAGGGTTGGCGCTGATTTGCGCCAGATGATGCCTTTCCTCGATGCCAAGAACATCAAGCAACAGGACTGATTCGAATGGTTGACGCTGTTCACGGGCAGTGTGCGATTGCGAAAGGAGGCGCCTAAATGTCGGAAGATGGTCTTGCTGGCCTTAGTCAGTTGACATGCATGTATGACCGGATTCGATTCATGAAAGGAACACCTCCAAATGGCAAAGCGAACCTACGACGATAATACCGTCATCATCTTTGACACGACGCTGCGCGACGGCGAGCAAAGCCCGGGCGCGACCCTGTCCAGCGCGGAGAAGCTGGAGATCGCGCGGCAGCTTTCGCGGCTGGGCGTCGATGTGATTGAGGCGGGCTTCCCGGCTTCATCGCCCGACGATCTGAGAGCGGTGCAGCGCATCGCTCGCGAAGTGGGCACGGCAGAGGGGCCGACGGTTGCGGGCTTGTCGCGCGCGTTGGAAGGCGATATCCGCACGGCATGGGAAGGCGTCAAATACGCAGCCAAGCCGCGCATCCATACCTTTCTGGGTACGTCACCCAGCCACCTGGCGATGCTGCGAATCGACAAAGAAGAGGGCTTGGAGCGGATCCGCAGCGCGGTTACGCTGGCGAGGAGCCTCTGCGAAGATGTCGAATTCAGCCCGATGGACGCCGGCAGAACCGATACCGAATATCTGATTCAAGCTTGCGCGGTCGCCGTGGAATGCGGCGCGACCACGCTGAATATCCCGGACACGGTCGGTTATGTTATGCCGGCCGAGTGGGCTGATACCTTGGAAATGCTGATCAATGAAACACCCGGCGCCGGACCGGGCAGCGGCGTGATTTGGTCAGTCCACTGCCATAATGATTTGGGTTTGGCGACCGCCAATACGCTGGCCGGATTGACGCGCGGCGTGCGCCAGGTCGAGGTGACGATCAATGGGATCGGCGAGCGAGCCGGCAATACCAGCATGGAAGAAGTCGTGATGGCGATCCATACGCGTAAGCGCTTCTATAACCTGCGTACAAATATTGACACCACGCAGATCATGAAGACCAGCCGTATGGTGCGAAATTACATGGGCATGCCGGTGCAACCCAATAAAGCGATCGTCGGCGCCAACGCCTTCGCGCACGAATCGGGCATCCACCAGGATGGCGTGCTGAAAAACGCCAAGACTTTCGAGATCATGATGCCGGAAGATGTCGGCTTGACGCAGAGCAAGCTGGTGCTGGGCAAGCTAAGCGGGCGGCATGCCTTGCGCGTCCGGCTGCAGGAACTTGGATACGAAGTCGACGGCGACGAATTGATGGATGTCTTCCGGCGCTTCAAAGAGTTGGCCGATATGAAGAAGACGGTCACCGACGCCGACCTGGAGGCGCTCGTCGCCGATGAAGCGGCGCAGAAGCCGGAAGACCATTTTCGATTGGTGGATATCCAAGTTGTCTGCGGCACGATGGGCATGCCGACGGCGACGGTAAAAATGCTGAATCAGGATGGCGTGGAATTGGTCGTGTCCGCGGTGGGCACGGGTCCGGTTGATGCCTCATATCGGGCGATAGACGAAATTGTCAAAGCGCCAAATGAACTGCTTGAGTTTAATGTGCACAGCGTCACCGAGGGCATTGACGCGCTGGGTGAAGTGACCGTGCGGATTACACCGGCGAACAGCAATCGTACATTTGGCGGCTATGGCGCGGACAGCGACATTATTGTTTCGAGCGTAAAAGCTTATGTCGCCGCGCTCAATCGGATGATTACGAGCTTGGGCTTGGGCGATGTGCTGCCCGAAGGCGATGTAGCTATCGTCGGTTTGAAATCGTCTTAGCGGCCGCCAGCAGGCAGGGGAATACAGGAGATTCAAATGAGGGAAAACGGTAAGCCGCGCACACTTTTTGAGAAGGTGTGGAATGCCCATACCGTGCGTGAGCAAAGCAATGACAGTCCGGCAGTGCTTTATATCGATCTGCATCTCGTTCACGAGGTGACATCGCCGCAGGCATTCTCGATGCTTCGCGAGCGGGGGCTTGCGGTGCGGCGGCCCGATCAAACAATCGGCACGATGGATCATAGCACCCCGACCACGCCGCGCAATGAGCAGGGCATTATCCCGGTGGCTGATGTGATGGCGGCGAAGCAGCTTGATGTCTTCAGCAAGAACTGTAAGGACTTCGGCATTCCGATGTACGCCCTGGGCGACGAGCATCAAGGCATTGTGCATGTGATCGGACCGGAAAAGGGACTGACGCAGCCGGGCATGACCATCGTATGCGGCGATAGCCATACGAGTACGCATGGCGCGTTTGGCGCGCTCGCCTTTGGCATCGGCACGAGCGAGGTCGGGCATGTGCTGGCGACGCAGACGCTCTTGCAGAACAAGCCGAAAACGATGGCGGTCAACGTCGAAGGCCGGCTCGGCGATGGCGTTACGGCGAAAGACATCATTCTGGCGATCATCGCCAAGATCGGCATTGGCGGCGGCACGGGTTACGTCTTTGAGTATCGCGGCGAGGCGATCCGCAGCCTGAGCATGGAAGGGCGGATGACGGTTTGCAATATGTCGATTGAAGGCGGGGCGCGCGCTGGCATGGTTGCGCCGGACGATACGACATTCGAATATATTCAGGGGCGCAAGCACGCGCCGAGCGGCGCCGATTGGGATGGCGCTGTCGCGCGTTGGCGCCAACTGCCCACCGATGACGGCGCAGAATTCGACCGGGAAATCACGATTCGCGCTGATGAATTGACGCCGATGATCACCTACGGCACTAATCCTGGCATGGGTATGCCGGTCACCGCGGCCGTGCCCAAACCGGAGGACGAGACTGATGTCAACAAGAAAATCGCGCTCGATAAGGCACTGACCTATATGGACCTGGCGCCGGGGCAGCAGTTGCTTGGCAAAGCGATAGACGTCGTGTTCATCGGCAGCTGCACCAATTCGCGGATTAGCGATCTGCGACTGGCGGCTGACTTCGTAAACGGACGCAAGGTCGCCGAGAACGTGCGCATGATGGTGGTGCCCGGGTCGCAGCAGGTTAAACAACAGGCCGAAAGCGAAGGGCTGGACGAGATTTTTCGTCAGGCGGGCGCGGAATGGCGGGAAGCCGGCTGTTCCATGTGCATCGCGATGAATGGCGATCAGCTGCAACCCGGTCAATACGCCGTGTCAACTAGCAATCGCAATTTTGAGGGGCGCCAAGGCAAGGGTGGACGAACATTCTTGGCCAGCCCCTTGACCGCAGCCGCGTCAGCGATTGCCGGCGTCGTCACCGATCCGCGCACGATGATCTCCTCGTCGTTCTAGGGGCGACTCGGTGAGTCGCCCGCCTGGAAGTCAATCAATTGCGCGAATAACTTGGTTCTACTTAGTGAGGAGTTTACGATGGAAAAACTTTCGCATATCCAGGGCAGCATCGTTTCCATTCCAGTGAACGATATCGATACCGATCAGATCATTCCGGCGCGATTCCTAAAAGTGACCGACAAAGCTGGCTTGGGCAAAGCGGCTTTCTGCGATTGGCGCTATATGGAAGATGGCGAGACGCCCAATCCCGAATTCATCTTGAACAATCCGGATTATGAAGGGGCGTCGGTGCTGGTGGCTGGCGACAACTTCGGTTGCGGCAGCTCGCGCGAGCACGCGCCCTGGGCTTTGATGGGCGCCGGCTTCAAAGCGGTGGTCAGTACGGATTTCGCCGATATTTTCCGCAACAACGCGCTGAAGAACGGCTTGCTGCCAGTCGTCGTTGATGTCGATACGCAGCAGCAGCTCTTCAGCCTCGCCGAAGAAGATCCGAGCACATCGGTCAGCGTTGATGTAGCAGCGCAGACCTTGACCCTGCCCGATGGCCGCGCCGTGCGTTTTCCTCTGGATGGCTTTTCCAAATATTGCCTGCTGAACGGCGTGGACCAAATGGGTTATTTGCTGGCGCTGGACGAGGAAATTCAGAAATTTGAGTCGAACAATCAGCAGCGCGTCGTCACCATGGCATAGTATGGGAATGTAAATCCGGCGGATCGAAAAGGGGCCAGGGATTGATACAGAAGGTCGCGATCTACGACACGACATTGCGCGATGGCAGCCAGCGTGAGGGGATCTCTTTTTCAGTCGCGGACAAGATCCACATTACCAAGCTGCTTGACGAGCTGGGCGTCGACTATATTGAAGGCGGCTGGCCCGGCTCGAATCCCAAAGACGCGACCTATTTTGAACAGGTGCGAGAGATTGAGCTGAAGCACTCGAAGGTCGCGGCTTTCGGTTCTACGCGCCGCAAAGGCATCAGCCCGGCTGCGGACGCCAATATCCGCGCGTTGATTGCGGCGAATACGCCGGTCGTAACGGTGGTTGGCAAGACGTCCATGCTCCATGTGACCGATGTATTGCAGACGACGGCGGATGAAAACCTCAGGATGATCGAGGACAGCCTGGCTTATCTGAAGGCGCAAGGCAAGGAAGTGATCTATGATGCCGAGCACTTTTTTGATGGCGCCAAACTCGATATGGAATACGGCTTCGATACCTTGGCGGCGGCGGCGGCCGGCGGCGCCGATGTCATCGTACTCTGTGATACCAATGGCGGCTCCATGCCATGGGAAGTTGCCGGGTTTGTCTGCCAGGCGCTTGAACTCTTTCCTGAGGCGCAGTTCGGCATACACACGCACAACGACAGCGAAGTGGCGGTGGCCAACTCCCTGGCGGCGGTGCGCGCTGGCGCCGCCCACGTGCAAGGCACGATCAACGGCTATGGCGAGCGCTGCGGCAACGCCAATCTTTGCAGCATCATTCCTGATCTCATCATCAAGATGGGCTTGCCTTGCCTGGCGCAAGACGGAAATCTGGCGGCGCTGACGCATCTTTCGCGCGCCGTTGCGGAGATCGCCAATATGGCGCCGGACACCCATCTGCCCTATGTGGGAAAGAGCGCCTTTGCGCACAAGGGTGGCATCCATGTGGCGGCAATAAGACGCAACGTCGACAGTTATCAGCATATCGAGCCGAAACAGGTCGGGAATGAGACGCGCGTTTTGGTGTCGGATCTTTCCGGCAGGGGCAATCTGCTAAGCAAGGCGGAAGAGCTGGGGCTCGATGTGTCAAAAGACGAGGCGGTGAAGGTTCTGAATGACATTAAGGAACTGGAGAATACGGGCTTCTCATTTGAGGGCGCTGAGGCATCGGTCGCCGTCCGCTTGCGCCGCGCCGCGCCCGATTACAGCCCGCTCTTTAACCTGCTTGATTTCACTGTCATCGTTGAGGACAGGCGGGGCCGTGGGCAGCTGGCGGAAGCGATGGTGAAATTGGATGTAGATGGCGATGTCGCGCATACAGCCGCCGAGGGAAACGGTCCGGTGAATGCGCTTGATTTGGCGCTGCGCAAAGCCTTGCTGCCCAAGTATCCGGCGCTGCGCGATATTCAACTGGTCGATTACAAGGTGCGCATCCTCGATAGCGAAAACGCGACCGGGGCGGTTACCCGCGTATTGATCGATTCTTACAACGGCAGAGAGCGCTGGAGCACGGTCGGCGCCGGTACCGATATCATCTGCGCGAGTTGGCTGGCTCTCGTTGACAGCGTCGAATATGGGTTGTCGGTGGCAGAAGACGAGGCGGTATCGGCGCGGATGGCAGTGAGCGATTAAGGGCAGAATGCAGTCAGACATCGGCGGCATGTCATTGGCATGCCTTTTTTCTTAAGAACGGAGACAGCGATCGATGAAAGCGACAATTGCGGTATTGCCGGGCGATGGCATTGGACCCGAGGTAGTAGGGCAGGCGACTAATCTGCTGGCGGAAATTGCTGAAAAGTACGGGCACGAATTTACATTCGTTGAAGGCATAATCGGCGGCATCGCAATCGACGAAACGGGTCATCCGCTGCCGCCGGCGACGGTGGCGATATGTGAAGCGGCCGATGCCATTCTGCTCGGCGCCGTAGGTGGACCCAAATGGTCGGATCCAACGGCGAGTGTGCAGCCGGAACGCGGTCTGCTGGAGCTTCGTCAGCATTTTGGATTGTTCGCCAACCTGCGCCCGGTCAAGACTTATCCCGCCTTGATTGAGCACGCGCCCTTGCGCGCCGAGTTGCTGCAAGATGTCGATATTCTATTCGTGCGCGAGCTCGTCAGCGGAATCTACTTTGGCGAGCGGCAAGAGCAGGGCGAGAGCGACGTCTCCCATGATACGATGCGCTACAGCCGCGATGAAGTGGAGCAGGTAGCCAATGTCGCTTTTCGCGCGGCGCAAGGTCGACGCGGCAAACTTTGCTCGGTGGACAAGGCAAACGTGCTGGCGTCGATGCGGCTTTGGCGGCGCACGGTTGTTGATGTCCATGAAGAATACGAAGATGTCGAATTGGAGCATCTGCTGGTGGATGCGGCGACGATGCACTTGCTGACGCGTCCGGGCAGCTTTGATGTGATCGTGGCGGGCAATATGTTTGGCGACATCCTGAGCGATGAAGCGTCCGTGTTGGCGGGCAGCTTGGGTATGCTGCCGTCCGCATCGCTGCGAGCGGACAGTTTTGGCTTGTATGAGCCGGTGCATGGGTCGGCGCCTGATATCGCCGGGCAGGGAAAAGCGAATCCAATTGGCATGTTCCTCAGCGCGGCCATGCTACTGCGTTACAGCCTGCAGCTTGAAAAGGAAGCCTCGGCGATTGAATCGGCGATCGACGCCGCGCTCGACTTCGGATTACGGACAGCCGATATTGCGGGCGCCAACGAGAAAGCAGTCTCAACTGCCGAATTCGCCTCGGCGGTGAAGAGCAGGCTATAGATGAAGTCCCATTTGGGGGGAGGCGGACGCCCTGCCGCTAAAGAGCCGGCAGCGGTCTCAACTCAGTATGAATGCGGGAAACCTCGGCGCCTAGCTGACCAAGCTGATCTTCGATCGACTCATAACCTCGATCGATCTGATAGGCATTGTCGATGATGCTTTCGCCGTCGGTCGCGAGGGAGGCCAAAAGCACGGTCGCGCCGGAACGGATATTGTCGGCGTTAACGCGTGCCGGGCGCAATTCTCTAACGCCATTGATGATGCATACATTACTCTGACTGATAAGGATATCGGCGCCCATCTGAAGCAGCGCCTCTACGTAATCGTATCGATTCTCAAATATGCGTTCACGAATATAGCTGGCGCCATCCGCCAAAGCCGAAAGCGCGGCCATACAAGGTTGCAGATCGGTGGGAAAGCCGGGGTAGGGGTGCGTCTGAATGTTTATCGGGTTTAGCCTTTGCAAACGCGACCGCCTGACCCGAATAGACTTGCGCTCCACATCAATCGCGACCCCCATTTGCTCGAGCTTGGCGATGACGATGCGCAGCTGGGTTGGCTCAACATCGTGGATGGTTACGTCGCCGCCAGCGATCGCGGCCGCCATCATGACGGTGCCAGTCACCAGGCGGTCGGGCATCGGCGTGTATTCAATCGCATGGAGCCGCCGCACGCCATTGATGAACAGCGTATTGGTTCCAAGACCGCGAATATCGGCGCCCATCGCGTTTAGGAAATTGCCGAAATCAACCACTTCCGGCTCGACTGACGCGTTTTCAAGAATCGTCTGCCCCTGCGCCAAGGCGGCGGCTAGCATCAGGTTTTCCGTGCCCGTGTGGCTGGGATAATCCAGGTAAAGCATGGTTCCGCGGAAGCTGCGCCCTTCGAGATCGACGAGGGTGCGCCCATCGTCGAAATACTGGACCTTTGCCCCCAGGCGCGCGAAACCGCGATGGTGAAAGTCGATCTTTCGTGTGCCGATGTCGCAACCGCCGCTGCCCGGCAGCTCGACATAGCCCAATCGGATTTGCAGTGGCGCCAGGAAAAGAACCGATCCCCGAAACTGAGAGGCGATTTCGGCCGGCAGCACTCCGCTTGTGACATTTGACGCATCAATGCGGGCAGTCTTGGTCAGTTTGTCATGCTGGACGCGCGCGCCAACGGCTCGCAACAACTCAAAGGCGCGTTCGACATCCTCAATATCGGGCACCTCGCGCAGAATCGTCTCGCCTTGTTCTACGACTATTGATGCCGCGATCATGGCGAGAATGGCATTCTTCGCGCGCTGCACCCGAATATCGCCGTAAAGGGACTTTCCGCCAATCACTCGCAATGCTGTTTCAGCCATGAGGCGATCTTTCTTCTCGGCATCATTGAAAGGCTACACTAGATTAGCACAGAATCGAGAACGAGGATAACTTGTCCGACGGAAGTGTATCGAAGTCGGTGGAAATTCTTTGAGCCATCCTCGAGATTATATCCCCAACCCCAAGTACGTATGATTTTGTAGGGGCGACTCTTGAGTCGCCCACTGTTAATTCGCCGGCGGGCGAGCCAAGGGTAGCGTAGACACTAACCTACGCTCGCCCCTACAGACTGTCAGGTGGATGCAATTTACCTATT
>JAPOYT010000070.1 GCA_026706445.1 Chloroflexota bacterium | reverse complement strand
CCCCATCCCCCGGCCCCTTCCCCAGCAAGCTAGGGAAGGGGAGCTTAGCGCAGCGAGACGCAAGGTATTTTGCGTGGGCGGCGGCATTGTCGCGCGTCTGTCTACAAATCTCAATCCGCGCCCGCTCGCTCCGCCGCCAGTTCCTCCACCGTCCGCGTATGCAAACGCGCCGCGCCCGCCGACGCGCTCAACATCACCCGCGTGCCCTGCCGCTCATGCGCCGCCAAACGCGCCCGCGCCGCTTCAATCTCTTCACTTGCATAATTCGGCAGCCATTCCGCCTGCGCCACCAGCAACTCATCCGTCATCTGCCACACTTCTTCCGGATTGCAGACCGCGCCCACCAGCGGGTCATGCAGCATCGCCTGCTTCAGCAGCGTCACATCGCCATGCGCCGCCGCTTCCATCGCCATCTCCTGCACGCGCACACTCGCCGAGCAGGTCGCCGCGGGCGCCAGCGGCAAGTCGCCAATCATCGGCATATTGATGCCATTCTTGTCAACATAGCCCGGTATCTCCACCACACAACCATCCGGCAGATTGCTGATATAGCCGCGATTCGGCACATTGAAATGCCCGCGATAGACGCGCCCGGTTTCCAGCCCTTCGATGATGTAGGAGCCGTGCTCATCGCTGCGGTCCTCAGCGCAGAACTGCGGCGGCTCTTCCGCCAGCCAATTGGGGAAATCCGTCTCGAACCAGTTGCGTCCCTCGGTGCAAACGCGCAGATAACCGCCCGTCTCGCCCAAAATCCAGCGATTCAAGCTAATCCAGTCATTGATCTCAGCGGGCCGCTTGCGATACCAGGGCACATACTCGCTCAAGTGCCCGTTCGATTCGGTCGAGTAATAACCGAAACGTCGCAGCACATCAATGCGCACCTTCTCTTCATCACGGTATTCGGGATGCGCCTCGAACATTTCCAGCAAACGCGGCAGCATGTCCATGCCCCGCCACTGCACTTGCACGTACCAGGTCTGATGATTGATGCCAGCGCAGATGATATCGACATCTTCGCGCGTGACTTGCTCATCCGCCGCGATCATGCCCTCGCCGCGCGCCCAAAGCTCAATGACATTGGCAATCTGCCGGTGGCCGCCCTGAACGCCGTGACACAAACCGACTGTTTGAACGCCGCCATACTTGTTGCAAGCCCAGGTATTCATCGCCATCGGATTCGAATAATTCAGGAAGAGCGCGCCCGGCTTGGCGACAGCTTTGATATCGCGGCAAATATCCAATAGCGCCGGAATCGTCCGCTGACCATACATGATGCCACCGGCGCAAATCGTATCGCCAACGCATTGATCAACGCCGTACTTCAGGGGAATATCAATATCCAGCGCAAAGGCGTCCAAGCCGCCCTGCCTGATCATGCAAATGACATAGTCGGCATCGGCTATCGCTTCCCGCCGATCCAGCGTCGATGTAACGCTCGCCGGCAAGCCATTCGCCTTGATGTCGCGCTCGCATAATTGCGCCACCATGCTCAAGTTGCGCGCCGAAATATCCATCAGCGCAAAATGAGTATCCCCGAACTCGGGCACGGTCAGCAGGTCGGTCATCAGCCGGCGCGTGAAACCAACCGAGCCCGCGCCGATCATGGCAATCTTCAGCGGCATGATTTGTCCCCCCTTAAAACGAACGCTGATCAGATAATCTCAGCCGGCCTTTGTCAAGGTTGGTCGCTGGCAGCCCCGAACTAGACTGCGCCTAAGCCAGCAGCGCCCACAAACGCGCCATGTACTCGGCCGTCAGCGCCGCCGCCTCGCGCGGATCCTCCAGCGCGTTCACCCGCTTGCTGAAGGGCTCCGGCGTCACCGGACCATCATAGCCCAGCGCCGCCAGCTTCTTCATGAATCCCGCCAGCGGCAAGATGCCGGTCTCGGTCGGCAGCCGCCGATCATGATCGTCGTAGGTCGCCATCGTCAGCCCAGGCGGCGCGTCATTCACATGCACGTTGACGATATCGGCATTGCTGATCTTGTCCAGATCATCCACCGAGCCGCCCGATGTATACAAATGCCAGGCATCCAGCAGCAAGCCGACATTGCCCGTGCCGCAAGCGGCCGCCAGCTCCAGCATGCCTTCCATGTCATAGATGAAATCATGCTGGTCGGACGGGCGCAGCGTCTGCGGACCGATGAACTCGATGCCGAAGCGAATGCCATGATCCTTGCAAACCTCGGCGATCGCCTTGAAGCGCTCCAAATGCCAGGCGAAGTTTTCGTCAAATTCGCGCTCGCTCGACGAAGGCGGGCACCAGGTCGATGTACGCAGCGCGCCCAGTTCAGCGCCCAGCGCCGCGTATTTCGGCAGCGCCGCCAAATCATCGCGCCAATCCTCATGCTGCCAGCGCACCGTCATGCCCCAGGCGCCGTACTTGATGCCGGCGTCCTCAAACAGCGCGCGCACATAGCCTGCCCCGTGCGCCTCCGCCAGCGACGCCGCCTCGGCAATGCTGAAATCCAGCCCCTCGAAGCCGGCATCTTTCGCCAACTTCAGACTCTCTTCTAATGACAATCCGCGGATGCCCAGCGCGCCCGGACTCAATGTCTTGTACATCTACGCTCCCCTTCGTCGAAATATCTGCTCAGATTTCAATTCATCTCGCAAACTATAACCCATTCCGCCATCCATTACAGCGCCCTCTGTGATTCTCAATGAGCTAAGAATGTAGACACTCGCGCGGAGAATCCGCCGCCCACGCAAAATACCTTGCGTCCCGCTTCGATTAGTTAGCTCCCCTTCCGAAGGTCAGTGTCTACGCGACCCTCTTTATGGGGGCAAGGGGCCGGGGGATGGGGGTAAAAATCGGCGATTTTGTCACAGTAGCGGACAAGCCTTACAAATCCTTGCTTTAGTGAAATTTGCATTACATCATTGGTTCTACTTCCGTGCCGCTGTGGCAAAAATATCTCTGTGTTCTCTGTGTTTCCTCTCTTCCTCGGTGGTGAAAAAAACATCTTTGCGTCGTACAATGCCACCCATGAACACCAACGCGCTCAAAAAACAAGCCGGCGAAACCGCCGCCGCCTTGGTCGAATCGGGCATGGTTGTGGGGCTGGGCAGCGGCAGCACCGCCATCTTCGCCACGCGACGAATCGCCCAGCGCATCCGCAGCGGCGCGCTTGCGGACATCCTCGCCATTCCCACCTCGCTCGCTACTGAAGCGGCCGCCATCGAGCTCGGCATCCCGCTGACGACCCTCGCCGAGCGCCCACGCATCGACATCACCATTGATGGCGCCGACGAAGTCGATCCCGCATTCAATCTCATCAAAGGCGGCGGCGGCGCCCACCTGCGCGAGAAGATCGTCGCCCAAGCCACCGAGCGCCTGGTCATCGTCGTTGATGAATCCAAGCTCGTCACGCAGCTCGGCGCAAGCTGGGCCATCCCCATCGAAGTCATCCCCTTCGGCTGGGGGGCGCAAGCGCGCTACCTCGAAGCCATCGGCGCGACTGCGAAGCTGCGGCTGGACGGCGGCGCGCCCTTCCAAACCGACCAGGGCAACCTCATCCTCGATGCCGACTTTGGAGCGATCGCCGACCCGGCGGGCTTGGCGCGACAGCTTGAAGCGCGCGCCGGCATCGTCGAGCATGGGCTTTTCATCGGCATGGCGCGGGATGTCGTCTCCGCGGGAACAGACGGCGTCCGGCACTTACGCCGCTAATTCCTAAACCTTACGGGCGACCCTTGGGTCGTCCACCTTCACCTCATTACTCAAGCACAGAAGTAGTTCCAAGTTAGTCATGCGAAAATCTTATGCGCAATGGGTTGTCGATTTCG
>JAPOYT010000223.1 GCA_026706445.1 Chloroflexota bacterium | reverse complement strand
GATTGATGCCATAGCGCTTGGCCAGCTTCCTTATGCTCTCTTGACTATTTTGTATAGCTCGGCGGGTTGCCTCAGTCGTTGTGGCGCGAGGGTGGAGAACCTGTCCCATAATGCTTCCTTTAGCTCCTTGGAAAGAGTACCATTATAATCCAAGACCATACAGCTAGGGAAGGGGAGCTTAGCGCAGCGAGACGCAAGGTATTTTGCGTGGGCGGCGGCATTGTCGTGCGTGTGTCTACACAAGCAGAACTTCAAATACGAACAAGCCGCTTTCCAGCCCGTATTGTAACCGATAGCGCATGTATAATCATATATCGTGTCACGGTTGAAGCTAAAGCGCAAATTGCTGATGGGATTGCCGCGCCGGCGGCGCCGGGTAGCCGTCTTGCTGCTTGCGCTCTCCGCGCTTGGGATCGCGCAGATCCACCCGCGGCCCGTTGACGACCAGGTCCCGCTCGGCGAACAGCAAAATGTCGAGACCGCAAAGCCCCTCGTCTGCGTCCATACCTTGCTCGAAAACGAGGTGGACGAAGCCAAGATCAAGCGCTCGCTGGAATTGACGCGCGAGCTCGGCGCCGCGACCATCGTGCAATTCTTTCCCTGGGCTTACGCCGAAGCAGAGCAAGGGCGATATGAATGGTTCATCGCCGATAGAATCGCGCGCCATGCCAAGCGACAAGGAATCCGCATTATCGCCCGCCTTGGCCTCGTGCCAGCATGGGCGCGCCCGAGCGACCCCGCGGCGCCACCGACCACGCTCAACTTTCTCCCGGAGGAGTCCTTCGCTGACTTCGCGCGCTACGCCGCCGCCTTTGCCGAGCGCTATGCCGATGCCATTGATGCCGTCATCATCTGGAACGAGCCCAACCTGAGCTTTGAGTGGGGCTTCCGCCCGGTGGATCCCGCCGCCTACGCCCGTTTGCTGCGGATCAGCTATCCCCGCATCAAGGCGGCAAACCCAGCGGTCCAGGTTCTCGCTGGCGCCCTCGCGCCCACGCGGGAGCAAGCGGGCAGCGGCGCCGGGCTGAACGAGTTCGACTATCTGAGCGCGATGTACCAAGCGGGCGCCGGCGAATTCTTCGATGCGCTGGCGATTCACACCTACGGCTACCACGATTCTCCCTCCGCCGAGCCGAATCCCGACCGCCTGAACTTCCGCCGAGCCGAGCTTCTGCGTGAGATCATGCTCCATCATGGCGACGAACATAAGCCGGCATTCATCACCGAATTCGGCTGGAACGACCACCCGCGCTGGACCGGCGCCGTCCGTCCCTCGCAGCGCTCTGCATACACCGTCCAAGCCTTCGAATACGCCGAGCAGCATTGGGATTGGGCGGAAAATCTCTGCCTCTGGGCATTTCGCTTTCCCGCCGACACACTGAGCTACCCCGACAATTTCACGCTTGTTAGCGCCGACTTTACCTTGAAGCCCATCTACTACGCCTTGCAAGATTACGCGCGCGGCTGGGCGAGGAGCGAGGATACATGGCTGCCGACGCCACGCGCCGGCTGACACGCCGAATGCGTACGATTCTTGCGCTGCTGATGGCGACGCTGTCTGCCGCCCTGATTGCGATTCTGCTGATTCGCCAAGCCTCCGCTCCCAATATCAGCAAGGCTTTTCCCGCCGGCGAAATCGTCGTTGGCGTCGATGCCAGCTACCCGCCCTTCGCCCTCGATGACGGCACGTCCGTGCGCGGCCTCGATATCGATATCGCGACCGCCATCGCCGCTGAATTGGGCGTCCCGATACGCTTTGAAAATATCGGCTTTTACGCCCTCTATGACGCCCTCATTAGCGGACGAGTCGATCTCCTGATTTCGGCGCTGCGCATCGACCGCGCCCGCATGGACGACGTTCGTTACACACAGCCCTACTTCGACAACGGCTTGCTCATCGTTACGCCCGCCCATGCTGCTGAGACCGACATCGACTCGCTGACGAACGCGCGCCTCGCCTTCGAATACGCCAGCAGCGCCGATGCCCAGGTCCGCCTCTGGCAAGAAGACGGCCGCGCGATCAAGAGGCTGCCCTACGAACTGCCCGAATACGCCCTTGACGCCCTGCGTCTGGGACTCGCCGATGCCGCCATCGTTGACGCCGCCACGCTTCGGCTCTACCAGCGCGAACAGCGTGATTGGAACATAGAGTTTGAATACATCACCAGCGATCCTTACGCCATCGCCGCGCGGATTGACCGCCGCGACGCCTGGAAACTGGTGGATCGCGCGCTCTCCGCTTTGAAAGAACGCGGCGAAATCGCTATAATCATCGACGCTTGGCTCTGATTCATTTCTCCCTTGGAGTTGCTTATGTCGAAAAAAATCCGCTGGGGCATATTGAGCACCGCGCGCATCGGCCGCCGCGTCATTCCCGCGATTCATGCCTCGCGCAATGGCGAGGTCGCCGCCGTTGGCAGCCGCTCGCTGGAGCGCGCCGAAGCCTGGGCGGCCCAGCAGCAAATCCCGCGCGCTTACGGCAGCTACGAGGAGCTGCTGGCTGACGGCGAAATCGACGCCATCTACAATCCGCTGCCGAACAGCATGCACGCCGAGTGGAGCATCAAATGCGCCCAAGCCGGCATTCCAACGCTCAGCGAGAAACCCTTCGCCAGCGACGCGCCCGAAGCCCAGAGCATCGTTGACGCCTTTGCCGAGCGGAACCTGCCGCTGGCGGAAGCCTTCATGTACCGCTTCCATCCGCAGCACGCCAAGGCGCAGGAGATCCTGGCGGAAGGCGGCATCGGCGAGCTGCAAATCATCAACAGCAGCTTCACTTTTACCGTTTCGGACGAAGCCGATATTCGACTGAGCAAGGAACTCGCTGGCGGCGCGCTGATGGATGTCGGCTGCTACTGCGTCAATCTGATGCGCTTTATGACTGGCGAAGAACCGGATCTCGCGACGGCGGCCGCTCGCTTTGGCGCGCAAACCGGCGTCGACGAGGCGCTCGCCGGCGCGCTTGCGTTTCCCTCCGGCGCAGTCGGCCATTTTGATTGCGGCTTGCGCGCTTCCGGCCAGCACACCTACACGCTCAAAGGCGCAGCGGGCATGATCACCGTGCCGCAGAGTTTTGTCATTGATAGCGCTGTCGACGGCATCGTTCGCCATTGGCAGGGAGACAGCTACAGCGAACATATCATTCCCGCGGTCGATCAATACCAATTGATGGTCGAAGACTTCGCCGATGCCTTGCTTGACGGGCGGCCTCCGCGATTTGCCCCTTCCGATGCGGTGAATAACATGGTCGTCGTGGACAAGCTGCAGGCCAGCGCGCGTCAATGAATCGCCCCAGCCAACACCCGCTCGCCCGTTTGTACGCGCCATAGCGCGGCGTAAAGTCCATCCAGCAGCAGGAGATCATCGTGATGCCCGCTTTCCAGCAGCTGCCCATGCTGCAGCACATAAATCATATCGGCGTTGCGCACGGTCGATAAGCGATGGGCGATGACAATCGTCGTTCGCCCGACCACGATCCGCTCCAGCGACCGCTGAATCGCCGCTTCCGTCTCGTTATCCACCGAAGAGGTCGCTTCGTCCAGAATCAGAATCGGCGGATCTTTGAGCACGGCGCGCGCGATGGACAAGCGCTGCCGCTGACCGCCGGAGAGTTTCTGTCCGCGTTCGCCGACGATGGTGTCGTAGCCCTGCGGCAGTTCACAGATGAACTCATGCGCTTCGGCGACAATCGCCGCTTCGACTATGGAGGCCTCGGGCACGCTGCCATTGCAGCCGTAGGCGATATTTTCGCGCACGGTGCCGTGGAAAAGGAAGACATCCTGGCTCACCAGGCCGATGGCGCTGCGCAGGTCCACTTGCTTTAGATCGCGCAGGTCGTAGCCATCGAGCGTGACCGCGCCAGCAGTGACATCGTAGTAACGCAGCAGCAGCTTGATGACCGTGCTTTTGCCGGCGCCGGTCGCGCCCACGATCGCCACCGTATCGCCGGTTGGCACATTAAGCGTCAAGCCCCTGATGATCTCGCGTCCATCGCTATAGGCAAACTTGACCTCGTCCAGACGCATGTGACCGCGAACTTCCGACAGCGGCAAATGAAAATGCCCGTCAATAACGGAAGACTTAATGGCGAGCAAGTCGAGGATTCGATTGGTGGAAGCCATGGCGCGCTGATATTGATCGAAGGTTTCACCGAGTTTCGTCAGGGGCCAGAGCAAGCGCTGCGTCATAAAGATGAGCACGCTGTAAGCGCCGATATCAAGCGTGCCGTTCAAAGCCAATTGACCGCCGGCGACGGTGATGGCGATAAATCCGCAGACGATCACCATGCGAATCATGGGCGTGAAGGCCGAGCTGAGGCGGATGGCGCGGCGATTTCGCTCAACATATTCATCGCTTTCGATGCGCAGCCGCTCAGCTTCGTAATCCTCGGCGGTGAAACTCTTGATGGTGGCGATGCCGCTCAGGCTGTTGGAGAGGTGATGGTTAATCATGCTCACCTGCTCGCGCACAGCGCTGTAGCGGGGACCGAGCAATTCCTGAAAGCGAAACGAGCCCCAGATGATGAACGGGATGGGAATCGCCGCCATCCAGGCGACGCTCGGCGCGATGAAGAAGAAGATGCCGCCGATGACAAGCACGGTGGTCAGTATCTGCACCACATCGCTGGCGCCGATATCGAGGAAGCGCTCCAGCTGGTTGATGTCATCGTTCAATACCGACATCAAGCCGCCGGTGCTCTGGTCTTCGAAGTAGGCCATTTCCAGGTGCTGCACGTGATTGTAAGCATCGACGCGCAAGTCATGCTGGGTGGATTGCGCCAGGTTGCGCCAGTAGATGCGTTGAATATAGCCGAAGACCGATTCCAGCGTCCAGACGATCAGCGTGATGAAGCCGAGGATGAGGAGCTGCGCCGAGAGGTCCTGCACGCCGAGGCGACCCAGCAGCGAATCACCCCGCTGCACGACGATATCGACCGCCATGCCGATGAGCACGGGCGGCATGATATCGAATAATTTGCCGAGCACCGAGTAGAGGGTCGCCAGCGCCACGCGGCGGCGATAAACCGCGGCGTAATTCAGCAGGCGGATGAAAGGATGGCGCTTTTTGGCTTTAGCAAGCGTCATTTGCGGGCCCATGTTTTGTCTTGGGCATAAGCTGCGCATTATAGGAGATTGCTCGCCCTCCCGCCACCACCAACCACGTCATTGCGACCGGCGGTCACTGCCATCGCTGCCCCGTGAATCGCCCACCCCCGTCGACACTCGCAGGGGCGGCTGAACCGTAGTGTCTACGCTCGGCTTGGCTCGCCCTCTGTGTTTCCTCGTTTCCTCTGTGGTGAAAATTCGCCCCGCCCGCCCGCTGACCTCGATGCGCTCGGTATCCTCGGTGGTAAAAATGTCGATCACCCACCCCTCGCCTGTCAATACCCTGTCTATACTGATGCGCGAAAACGACCGAAAACTTCAGCTGCGCCGCGCCTCAGCGGATCAAGCCGCCGCCGGACGCGCCTCCGACCAGCGCGGCAACAGCATCGCGATCGACCAGCGGCAAATCGCCGGGAATGGTGTATTTATGCGCCGACATGGCGACGCCCCATTTGAGCGCCGTTTCGATGTCGCCGAAACGCAGCCAGGCGTAGAGGAAGCCGGCGGTGAAGGCGTCGCCGCTGCCGATGCGCCCGACCTCGCCCGCGAGGATCGCCGGCTGCTGCAAAATCGCTCCCTCCGGCGTGGCTGCCTGCGCGCCGTCTGCGCCCAAGGTCATGACGATCAGCGTGTCGGGATATTTCTCGGCCAAGGATTCGAGCGCGCGCTGGGTCCCTCCATCGCCGTAGATCACCTGATAGTCGCCCAAGGGGCAGAAAATGACATCGGCCATCTGCAGCGCATAGTGGCAGCCGGCGGCCGCTTCGGCGCCGCTCCAGAGCTTGCTGCGGTAGTTGGTATCGAAGCCGATTCGCCAGCCGGCTTGCTTGGCGCGGCGCAGCGCCTCGTGTACGGTTTCCCGCGCGCTCTCGCTGATTGCCAGGGTGATGCCGGTGATATGCAGCGCCTGCGCGCCGTCGGGCTGGAACAAGCCGGCGGGCAGGTCGTCGGGCTTCATGCGGCTCATGGCTGAGTCTTTGCGATCATAGATGATTTCGCTGGCGCGCGGCGCTTGCGCCTTCTCGTGGAAATAGATGCCGAGCCGTTCGTCTTCATCGGCCCAGACGACATGGCGAACATCGACGCCGTATTGGGCGATGCGATTGCTGATGTAACGTCCCATTGGCGTGGCTGGCAGCCGGGAGAGCCAGGCCGCTTTCATGCCCAGGCGCGCCAGGCCGACGGCCGTGTTGGACTCGGTACCGCCGACCCAGATGTCGAAGCTTCGCGTCTGCTCGATGCGCAGGAAACCGGGCGGCGTCAAGCGCATCATGGATTCGCCGAAAGTGAGTACGTCGTATTGCGTCATGTGTATCTCCCTTGTCGGCTGTTTTAGAGCGACCTAATGGGTCGCGTAGACACTGACCGCCGACATAGACCGCCGGTCGCCGCTGTTTACGTTGCGGGCGGCTAGCGTGAGCATGATGATACCGCTACACTTGCGATATGGCACATATTGGAATTGATGCTCGGCTGCCCCACTATCGGCTGGGCGGCACAAGCCGATATATCAGGGCGCTGGTCGGCGCCTTCGAAGCGCTTGCGCCCGCGCATGAATTCAAATTATTGCAAAGCCGCAGGTCTAAAAGGCGCTTATCCAGTCGCTTTGCGAGCGCCAGCGTTTGGACGCCGCCGCATCATCGCTGGGAGCGCGCCGCCCTGTCGCTTGAATTGTGGCGCCACGGATTTGATCTGCTGCACAGCCCGGATTTTATCGCGCCTTATCGCGCCGCCCGCCGCCATATCATCACCGTTCACGATTTGAGTTTCATTCATTATCCGGAATATCTCACGGCCGACAGCCGGCGCTATTACAATGGACAGATTCGCGCATCGCTTCGGCGCGCCGATCACATTCTGTCGGTCAGCCAGGCGACGAAACAAGATCTTATCGACATCCTCGATGTGCCGGCTGAACTGATATCGGTGCAACTGCATGGCGTTGACGAATCTTTCAAGCCGCTGCCGCGCCAGGCGACGGCGCCAATCATTCGGCAGCTTGATCTGCCGGATGAATTCGCGCTATTTGTTGGCACGCTCGAACCGCGGAAGAATCTGGCTGGTTTGGCGCAAGCGTACCGCGATCTCATGATCGAATTGCCGGACGCGCCGAAGTTGGTGATCGTCGGGCGCCCCGGCTGGCATTACGAGCAGTTGATGGCCGATCTGAACGCGGCCGGGATTGAAGCGTTTGCGGAAATCCGACAGCAGGTATCTGACGCGCAGCTGCCGGCGCTTTACAATCATGCGCTGGCGCTGGTTACGCCGTCCTTCTACGAAGGATTTGGCTTGCCGGCGCTCGAGGCGATGGCTTGCGGAACGGTCCCGATCGTCAGTGGGCTGTCGTCGCTGCCCGAGATTGTTGGCGATGTCGGCTTGCTCATTGATCCGCATGAACCGGCGAGCATCACCGAGGCGCTGATGAAGGCCCTGGGCGATGCCGATTGGCGCGAGAAGCAAGCGGGGGCGGCGCTGCGGCGGGCGGCGAAGTTCCGTTGGGATGATACGGCGCGCGGCGTGCTCGCATGTTACGATGCGGTGCTGAATTGAGCGGGAAACCCCCATCCCCGGCCCCTTCTTGCCGTCTCTATGGCGAGCATCCCATAAAGAGTTTCGGGAGGGCGAGCCACCGTCTCGCCCCTACAACATCCCTATATGCTGGTTATTCCATTGTTGGAGCAGTCGAAATCGTTACCGTCGCAGTATAGATTAGGGGCGTGATGAAGATCCTGCTGCTGACGCCTGATCTGCCCTACCCCAGTGAATCGGGGGCGGCCATCCGCAATATCGGCATCATACGCGGATTGGTCGAGGCGGGGCATTTGCTTACGCTGGCAAGTTTCGCCGAGCGTCCCCCTGATCCCGTGGCAAATCCGCTGTATCAGCTTTGCGAATCCGTGCATACCGTAGCGACTCCCGGTCATGGAAAGCTGAAGCGCGTGGCCCGGCTGCTGCTGAGCGGGCGCGCCGATATCGAATTTCGGCTGGCGAGCGTCGATTTCGAGCGTTTGCTGCGCGGGATTCTGCGAGATGAGACCTTTGATCTGATTCAATTTTCCGGCATTGAGATGGGCTGCTATTTGCCCGCCATTCATGAAACGAAGCATAGCGCGAAGGTGATTTATGACGCGCTGAACGCGGAAGCGGAGCTGCAGCGGGTAGTGGCGCAGGTGGATCGTGAGGAGTTTCGACGGCTGCCGGCGGCGATTTATTCGACGGTGCAGACGCGCCGTTTGGCGCGCTTCGAGCGAGCGATCTGCCAAGGCGTCGATGCCACGATTGCCGTCAGCGAAGAAGATTGCGCCTTTCTGGTTAATCACGGCGGGGCGCCTGTGTACGTCATGGCTAACGGGATCCGCGCGGCCGACTATGCGCCGCCGCCCGACAATATGCGCGAGCGGCGCCAGCTTGTCTTCAGCGGCAAGATGGATTATCGCCCCAATGTTGACGCGATCGAATGGTTTTATCGCGCCGTTTTTCCCCAAGCGCGCCGGGACTTTCCCGATTGCAAGCTGGTTATCGTGGGGCGCAATCCGCATCATCGGCTCATGATGTTGGCGGACGATGAGGATGTTCATGTCACCGGTTGGGTGGAATCGGTAGCGCATTATCTTCATTCGGCGACGGTTTATATCGCGCCCTTACGGATGGGCAGCGGCACGCGCCTCAAGATCTTGCAGGCGATGGCGGCCGGCTGCGCGGTTGTTTCCACCTCGATTGGCGCGGCCGGCTTACATGATGATGTACGCGGCGCTATTGTCGTCGCTGATGAGGCTGAGGCCTTTGCGCGGGCGATTACGCATTTGCTGGAAGACGAAAATTGTCGGCGCGAGCTGGGCGCCCGGGCGCAGGAGCGAGTGGGGGCGCGTTACGACTGGTCGGCGCTGATTCCGCGGCTCTTGGCCGCTTATGGGGAGTTGGGTCTTGGATAGAGAGGCGCTGGCGCGGCGGAATCAGCGTCTGGCCGAGGAGCGGCATCAACCGTCGGCGAAACAGCGCCTGCGCAACGGCGCCCTAAGGCTGATCGCCAAAGCGCCTAACGCGCCACAGCGGGCGAAGAGCAATCGTTTGCTGATTATCCGGCCCGATCATCTCGGCGATATGCTGTTGACGACCCCGGCGATACAGGCGATCAAGCGGGGACGCCCGGAGCTCAGCATTCATGTGCTCTGCGGTCCCTGGTGCGCGGAGCTGCTGGCGAATTACGAAGAGGTTGATCGAGCGTTGACGCTGCCCTTTCCTGGATTTGGACGCGGCGGGCCGCGCGGTGGGAATTCCTGGCTTCTGGCGCTGCAATCGGCGGGGAAGCTGCGGCGGATCGGCTATGACAGCGCGATCATCATGCGGCCCGATCATTGGTGGGGCGCGCTGGTTGCCAAGCTGGCCGGCATCAGTCAGCGCATTGGCTACGATCAGCCGGGCGTGGCGCCTTTTTTGACTGATTCGCGGAGGCTTGAACATCAGCACGTCGTCGAGCAGAACTTGCGCCTGGCCGAGATGCTGACGGCGCCCCCGTCAAGCGAATCAATCGGGCTCGGATTCCCGCTTCACGACGATGACCGCGGCTTCATCGACCAAAGACTGGCGGCGTGGAAGATCGCGGGCGACAAGCCGCTGATTTGCATCCACGCGGGTTCGGGCGCGGCAAGCAAGCTCTGGACCTGCGAGAAGTGGGCGACCGTGGCTGATACGGTGGCGAGGGAATTTGAGGCGGCGGTCGTCTTGACCGGCACCTCAGGTGAAGCGGGGATCGTCAATGACATCGCGGTAAGAATGAAGAGCGGCGCAGGCATTATCGCCGGCGCAACAAGCCTGGGGCAATTGGCGGCGCTATATCGGCGTTCGCTGGCGGTATTGGGACCTGACAGCGGCGCGATGCACATCGCGGCGGCGGTGGGCGCGCCGACGGTTACGCTCTTTGGACCGGCGGATCCGATAGAGTTTGCGCCTTGGGGCGACAGAGGCCGTCACGTGGTGGTGACATCCGACATCGGTTGCCGTCCCTGCCGGATACTGGAGTGGCGCGACGACGAATTGGAGAATCATCCTTGTGTGCGGGAGATTACGGTGGAACAGGCGCTTGGCGCGGCGCGGGGAGTGTTGGGGCAAAAATCAACCCATTACCAAGGCATTGGGGAGGGGTGACGTTTTTGGCGGGTTGGGATTGGTGTGGGAGGCGCGTAAGTAATTTGAGCAGCTAGAGCAGGATGGATTCGTCATGGGGTTGGACGAAGACGGAGCTTTCGTTGCGATAGGTCACCATGCCGGGACCGGCGCCTTTGATGGCTTTGACGTATTTCACGCGCGTATAATCGACTTGAACCTTGGCGTCGAGCTGGCGCTTGCTGTACCAGGCGGCTACCGCCGCGGCCTCCGCGATTAGCTGCTCGTTGATGCGCCTGCCGTCATTGCGGATGATCAGATGGGCGCCGGGCACGTCGTGGGTGTGCAGCCAGAGATCTTGGGCCTTCGCGGTTTTGAAGGTGACTTGCGCGTTTTGTCGGCTGTTGCGCCCCAGCCAAAGCACGAAGCCATCGCGGCTGACGATGCGCAGCGGACCTTGGCGTCCGCCGCCGCCAATTCGCTTGAGACGAGCGCCCTGCCAATGGCCGCGCGTTTGCAGAATTTGAATCACGTCATCGATTTCGAGCCAGTTCGAGGCGGTCGTCAAGTCGGTCTCCAGTTGGTCGACGAAATCCAGTTCCAGTTGCGTATCCTTGATGAGCGCCGGCACTGATTGGTTGGCGACCTTGGCCTTTTCGTAGCGGCGGAAGTAGTTTTGCGCGTTTTCCAGCGGGCTGCGTTCGGGATCGAGCGTCACCAGGAGTTCCGGCTGATCCGGGTTGTATTGGGCGCGCAATTCGCGTTGCCCGGCGGAAAGCGCATATTGATAAGCCAATATAAGCTCGCCCGATTGCCTGAGGCGCAGCAACTCGCTTTCATCGCGGAGACCCTTTTGCAGCGACGCGATTTTCGCCCGCAGTTTGGCTTGGGCTTCGTCGATCGCCGCCTGAACCGGCTTCTTCGCCTCCAGGTATGCGTCAATTCCCGTAATCGCGCCGAAGTATTGTTGCATGGACGCGCTGACAGAGGCGGAGTCTTGCCATTCCATTTGCGACAGGGGAAAGACGCTGAATGCAGCTGGCACACTTTCGACGCTGCCGATGCCGGGCTG
This sequence comes from Chloroflexota bacterium, assembly GCA_026706445.1. Lineage (GTDB taxonomy): Bacteria > Chloroflexota > Anaerolineae > Aggregatilineales > Phototrophicaceae > UBA6055. Next base: position 21,739 of record JAPOYT010000223.1, on the reverse strand, counting down.
CCAATGGCGCTGCAAAAGCGGCGCAAGGAGCTCAGTAAAGGCCGCATAAAGAGCTGCGCTGTCGGTGTCTAGCGCTTTGGCGTCAATGGCGCCGGTCGCCCTAAAGACGATTTCTTTCGCCAAGAGCGGACTCATTCCGAGGATGCGCCCGGGCAAGAGTCGTCGCGCCTGCGTCGAGGCTTTTTCGGCGCTGGCGAGCAGGCGGCGCAGGTCGCATTCGGTCACTTGCGCCGGGTCAAGTTGGCCGCGAATCGGTGGAGGCGGCAGATATTCATGATTGGGCAGGCTGAGGCGATAGCGGTTTTCGTCGGGTCCGACCCGGTTCAGGCAATCCAGAATCAGCCCGTCAAGGACGAGCAAGACGTTGGCGCGGCGTGGCATCAACTCGGCGATGAGACGGTATTTAGCGTCGGCGGAAGTGATCTCGATTTCAAGCAGCCTTTCCCAGGCGGGCTGAGAGATTTCGCCGACGGCGCCGCCTTCGATGTAAGTCCGCAGAAGCAGACCGAGCTGGGTCGGCTTGGGGAGCCCGCGGCGCAGTTTTGCGTCAAGGAGGTGCAGGCGAGGATGCAGGGGGTCGGCGCTGAGGTATAGATAGTGGCGCCGCCGATTGGCGTAGATTTCCAGGCCGATTCCCAGCGCGTCGACATCAATGACATCTTGAACGCGGCCGCCGGCGATGGCGGCATTGAGTTCGTCAGCGAGCGCGGAGATTGTGAAGGTGTCCATGGTTAGAGGAGGAGGACGAGCCTCGCTGCGCGTTGACACTGGAGATCGCTCGTCCGCGCCAATTCAGCGGATTGAGGGGCGAGCCACCGGCTCGCCCGTACAGAGTCATCGTAACGATGGCAGGCGTGAGAGAGCGCCGGTACGGTTGTTTTCATTGGGCGTCCAAGGTGAGCAGGTAGGCGATCATGTGGCCGATTTGGCTGGGCGAGAATCGTTCGCCGTAGTTATTGGGCATGGCGTTTGCGTAGCCATCGAGAAGATGCGCGGCCGGATACAGAATCGCCTCGTAAAGATACTGCTCTGCGCTGAGCGCTGGACGGCGCTGCCCAGCAAGCGAGCCCAGCCCGTCGAAGAGGGGCGCGGCGCTTCCGTCTCCGGCGAGGTGGCAGGTAGCGCAATCCGTCTCGGTGATGAGCCCTTCGCCAATTTTTGCGTCGGCGCCGGCGAGCGCGGATTCCAATTCGGCGGCATAGGCTTCACTGCCGGCAGCCGGGGCGCCAGAGGATGAAGCCGCGCTGATCACCAGCGCCAGCAGCAAAGCGAAGCCCGCAAGCGCGAGGATTGCGATGAACAGAATCCGTTGTTTCTGTTTCTTTTGGGAACCGCTCTGGCTATCTGTCATTGAACCGCAGTGGCTCGGCGGCATGAGCTGTGCCGCCCCGGCCGATTAGGCGCTGGAGTCTTGGCGGACGGCAGTCACCTGGCGGTTGAGCAGCCAGAACACAATCATCAGGGTCAAGCCGGCGCCGAGGACGTTGAAGAGGATGAATCCGGTGATGAGAATGAAGGCGACCGCTTGATCAGGCGTGGCGGTGAGAAAGTCGCCGCTGGGGTCGGTCGTTTGCTGGATTGCCAGGTCGGAAGAGAGCAGATTGGAGGTGATGGCGCCGCCGGCGAGCAGAATCGCCAAGACCAATGCCATTGTGCCTAATGCTTTCATGCTACTGTTCCTCCGGACGTTTCGGCAGTTGACATTCTACTATTCTTATCGGGCGGGCGCAAGATGCGGGAGGCGGGGAATAGCGTTTGGTCGGGGGTATCAAAAGGCAATGCGCCACAGCGGAAAAAGAGAGAACAGAGAACGCGCAGAGAATCTGTTTTGCTAAACCAAATGAGAAGCGGGATTGGCGGGCGGGCGATTCACAGCCGCGCGCCGGTCGCGTAGACACTGACCGCCGGCCGTCCCTACCCGGCTGGATTCATCACTAGCTGATCGCGCTCGGGTCCCACGCTCACCATATTGATAGGCGCGTCGCAGAGTTGGGCGACGCGTTTGATGTAGTCGCGCGCGGCGCTGGGCAGGTCATCGAAGCGGCGACAATTGCTGATATCCTCCGACCAGCCAGGCAGCGTTTCGTAAACGGGTTTGGCGCGCTCAAGCTGCTCATTGGTGACCGGCGGAAACGCGAATAATTCGCCGTCAATGTTGTAGGCGGTGGCCAGTTTCAATTCGTCGAGTCCGGAAAGAATGTCCATCTTGGTCAGCATCAATTCGCTCAAGCCGTTGACCCCCACGGCGTAGCGCAGCATGACGACATCGAGCCAGCCGCAGCGCCGCGGGCGGCCGGTGGTGGTGCCGAATTCATCCCAGAAATTTGCGCCGCTGCCGCGAAAATGTTCAGCGATTGCGCCGTCGAGTTCGGTCGGCATCGGTCCGCCGCCGACGCGCGTACTGAAGGCTTTGGCGACGCCGAGCACGTTGTCCACGAAGAGCGGACCGACGCCGAGACCGGTCAGCGCGCCGCCGGCGGTCGGCGATGAGCTGGTGACGAAGGGATAGCTGCCGTGGTCGATATCGAGCAGGGTGCCTTGCGCGCCCTCGCAAAGTACTTTCTTGCCCGCTTTCAGCGCTTCGTATAAGTAGATGGAGACATCTCTGATGTAGGGCCGGAGGAAGTCGGCCGCTTGCAGGTAACTCTGGGCCGCCTGGAGCGCATCCAGCGTATCCAAGCCTTGGGCGCGCAATTCTTCGTTGCTCATTTCGATGGCGGCGACCAGTCGTTCAGCGAATTCTTCGACATCAAGCAGCATATCGCCGGTGCGAATGCCGGCGCGTCCAGTTTTGTCGAGATAAGCCGGCCCGATGCCACGGAGGGTGGTGCCGATTTTGTCATCGCCCAGCGCCAATTCCTTTGCTTTGTCGAGGGCGATATGGGCAGGCGTGATTATGTGGGCGCGCGAACTAATCACCAGGCGCTCGGGGCTTATGTCGACCCCGATCTTGCGCAGGGCTTGGATCTCGCGCACGAGATTGTCCGGGTTGATTACCATTCCGTTGCCCATGACGGATACGACCTTGCTGTGGAGGATGCCGGATGGAATCAGATGCAGCTTGTAGACTTCGCCATCGAGAGCGACGGTATGTCCGGCGTTGTCGCCGCCGGCGTAGCGCGCGACGATATCGGCGGAGGCAGCCATCCAGTCGACTACGCGCCCTTTGCCTTCATCGCCCCATTGGGCGCCGATCAGAATCGTAATTGGCATGGTGTCCTGTCTCGTTTCATGGGTTTGGTCAAAATGGGTGACGGTGGCATTTTATCGTTTCGGCGGGCGACGTGATAGATCGCCCGTACGCGGCATGTCCGGTATTGCGTTGCTAGCGCCAGTAGTTCAACCCCTCGCCGAAGCATCAGATCGCGAAGGTAGCGCCGACACTGACCGCCGACGCGGAACGCGGACCGTCCCAACAATTCTAATGATTATGGTCGCGATCGGGTAGCGCCGACTCGCCCAGACTCATCGTGACTTCGCCATCGCCCCAGATTTCGAGCCGACGGTCGGGACCCAGCGCCAGCGCCGAGCCTCGGGCAAGTCCCAAGATTGATATATCGGACAATTGGCGATGAATGTTGCGCGTCAAGGTTGATTCGGCGTCATTGTCGGCCATCGTTGCGATCAGGGCATTGCCGACGAAGTTGAGCCCGGCCGTCAGTTCGCCGCCGGCAGTCATTCGATGCTGGCCCGCCAGGGTGGCGGCCGCCCCTTCAAACAGAATCAGAGCGCCGAGTTCGAGCGCCGACTTCAGGGCGCTGGCGACGGTATGCGACATCAGCGCGTGCAAGCGGTCGGGCTGGCGGCAGGCTTCAATGACGATCATGCCGGCGCCGCTCAGCCGTTGGTAGACTTCATTGTTGTCAGGGCCTTCCAGGTCGACCAGGTAGCCGGCGGGCGCGCCGAGGTCGGCCATATCGTCCATCAGCGCGTCGCCGAGGTCGGGCGCCAGCGAGATGTAAGCCAGAGCGCCAGCGCCGTCGTAGCGGCTGAGGGCTTGCGCTCGGATCTCGCTGAGGGCATCGGGGGGACCGGACAAGACGATCCAGCCCTTGGAATCGAGCCAGGTGAAGGGGGCGTCGGGGTTCATTTAGGGTTTGATATGTGAATCGTTGATGTAAGGTTTTCCGTACAATTTCGTGATTCAGAGGGCGAGCCAAGGGTCACGTGGACATAGACCTGCGCTCGCCCCTACAGATGGCTGATGTGGCGGGCGAGCTAATAGACAGCCGTTACAGGTAGTCGGCGATGACGGCTGACATCAGCCCGACGCTCAGTGGCAGGACGTCTTCGTCGATGTCGAAGCGGGGGTGATGATGCGGATAATCCAACTGGCGTTCGTGATTTGCCGAGCCCACCAGCAGGTAGGCGCTGGGATTGCGCTGCATGAACAAGCCGACGTCTTCCGAAGCCATCCAGGCTTGCTCGACCAGCGCGACGTTTTCGCCGATGGCATTCATGACGCGGCGGGCGCGTTCGGTCACGGCAGCGTCATTTATCACTGGGCCGATACCCAGACCAAAGTTGACATCGGCGCGGCAGCCCATGCCGCTGGCGACGCCTTCGGCGACTTCGCGCATGCGGGTCTTGATCAACTCGCGTGTAGATTCGCGGAAGAGGCGGAATGAGCCGCTGAAGGAGACCGACTGCGGGATGATATTGCGGGCGCTGCCGCCCTCAATCGTGCCGATGGTGATGACGGCCAAGTCCTGGGGATCGACATTGCGGCTGACGATTGATTGCAGGGCGACAATCACCTGGGCGGCGCAGAGGATCGGGTCGGCGGTTTGGTGGGGCATGGCGCCATGGCCGCCGACGCCGGTGATGGTGATTTCGAAGACGCCGGCGCCGGACATGGTCGGACCGGCAACAGCGCTGACCGTGCCGACTTCGAGATCGTTCCAAAGGTGGATGCCGAGGCAATAATCGGGCGCGGGCGAATCGAGGGCGCCATCGGCGATCATGGATTCAGCGCCGCTGCCGCGCTCTTCGGCGGGCTGGAAGACGAATTTGACGCGGCCGCTGAGGCTGTCGCGATGATTGGAGAGCACTTTGGCGATACCGAGGGCGATGGCGGTGTGGCCATCATGGCCGCAAGCGTGCATAACGCCAGGCCTTTGCGAAACGTAGTCGGTCTCGTTCTCTTCCAGAATCGGCAGGGCGTCCATATCGGCGCGGTAGAGCACGGTTGGGCCATCGGCAGCGCCTTCGAGGATGCCGACAACGCCGGTTACCCCGATGCCGGTTTGCACTTCCAAGCCCAAGTCATTGAGCTCGTCGGCGACGATGCCGGCTGTTCGATGCTCTTCAAATGCCAATTCCGGATGCTGGTGAAAGTCGCGCCGGCGCGCGATCAGGTCGTCGCGCAGGGCTTCGGCATCAGCCATAAAGTCAATTGTCATTCGTTAATCACCTCATGTTGATCACGTGGAAGCGCTCGATGCGGCGCGGGTATTCCGGCGGCGAGTTGGGATCAAGCGAGCGCTTGCGGATATTCTCCGCCATTTTGTCCATATCGGCTATTTGCGTTTTGTGGGCGCGGAGGGATTCAATCTGCCTTTCGACAGCGTCGGTCACATCAACGGTCAAGTTAGGTTCGACGGCGCCGGCGATGTATACCGTGCTCACTTTGTGCGTATCCAAGCCCTCATCACGCTCATGTTCGATGAAGTTGAGCCGGTCGCGCGCTGTCGGAAAGACGGCTTCCAAGGTGGCGGCGCCAATGGCGCGGTGATCGGGATGATTGATGCCGCGCGAGCCGTACCAACGAGTTGGATCGAGGGTGACAACCACATCGGGCTTCTTCAGGCGGATCATGCGCGTGATATCGCGGCGCAACTCCAACGTGGGGAATAATTCGCCGTCTTTGTAGCGCAGGAATATGACGTCCTTGACGCCGAGCGCGGCGGCGGCTTCGCGCTCTTCAGCCTCGCGGATTGCGGCCAGGCCTTCCTGGGTCATGGCTGGATCGGCGCTGCCTTTGTCGCCGCTGGTGGCGATGACAAAGGTGATGTGGGCGCCGTCGGCGGCCCATTTGGCGAAGGCGCCGCCGGCGAAGAATTCGGGGTCGTCCGGATGCGCGAAGACGCCGAGGACGCTGCCGATGTTTCCGTTTTTAGATTGCTGCGTTTCGGTCATGGTTTAGGTTTTTTTCGCTGTCTCCGAGATGGCGCGGGCGGGGGAGCCAGGGGCGCGTCGACGCAGCCCGTCATTCGCCCCTACGAGATTCGATTGTTTAGGCGATGTTTTATTGTTGGCGGGCATGTCGTTGTCTAGTCGGAATCGGGTCTGTCTTGTCTATCTGAATGCTGGTTGGGCCGTCGTCCACCGCGGCGTCTTCCGCGGCGGCGATTTGACTGAGAGGTCCGCTCGCCGGAGCGGCCGCGCGACCGACGGGAGCGGCGTCGGCGCGGTTTATCTTCGTCTGGCTTTTCTTGCTCCTTGGCCTTGGGCGCAGGCGCCGGCGGGATATTCAATTTATCCGCCTGGCGCTGACCGGCGGGCAGGCCGCATTCACAACTGCCGTCGCCGTGTTTGTCGCAGGGCGAATGCGCCTTTTCCGCCAGCTTGCGAAATTCTTCCAGCGGAATGATATCTTCTCGCTGTACTACTTTGCGGCCGCCCTCTTCTACTTCTACCATGACGGCATCGCGCAGGGGCAACTGATCCAAGACACGGGCCTCGCCATGGGGCGTGCCGACGCGCTTGTTGCGCCGCGGCAATTGACGGCGCGCCTCGACGTATTGCTCGTATTCAAAAACGAGGCAGCAGCGCAGGCGCCCGCACATGCCGGTGATTTCTGAGGGATTGAGCGAAATGCCTTGCGCCTTCGCCATCTTAATCGAGATGGGGCTGAAATCGGTGAGGAAGGTGCTGCAGCAGCGGGTGATGCCGCAGGCGCCGAAACCGCCAAGCAGCTTGGCGACATCGCGCGGTCCGATCTGCCGCATTTCGATGCGCGCCTCGAATTTGCGCTGCAGGCGCTTTTGGAGAACGCCGCTGTCGATCTTTTGTTCGGCGCTGAACAAGAAGGTGATGACGCTGCCATCATAGTTATATTGGGCGGCGACAAATTTGACATCGGACATACGGCGTAGATTGGAGGCGGCCTCGCGGCATGCCTCAAGCGCGTCAGCTTGCTGCGCTTCCCAATGCTGCTGCAGGACGAGGTCGCGCGGCGTTGCCGGACGGAGGATTTTGCGAACCTGGCGCCCTTCATCAGGCGCGGTAAAGCCCATCACTTGGCCCATTTGGCGGCCGCGCCGGGTATCGACGATGACGTAATCGCCCTGCTTCAATTCGGGGTGGCCCGAAAAGTCAAAATGATAGAGCTTGCCAATCTTTTGGAAGCGAACGCCAGCGACAAGTTCCTTAGTTTCCACTTGGGCAATCGCCATATTGCGTAAGCCTTTTGCCGGCGCATGCGAGCGGATTTTCGCTGGTTTTTGCGCCGGTCCTTTGCAGCCAAGGTCCGTCTGTTCAAACGTTTTTCACTGTACTCGAAAACGGGGGCAAAAGCAACATGATTGGCGGGCGGGAATTATTGCTAGCGAGTGCATAGAGCGCCGTTACCACCGAGGGTCGCGTAAACACTAAGCTGCGCACGCCCCTGCAAAATACGCCAGATTTGGGATTGGCGGGAGAGCGGCGCAAGGGTTGGCCTTCCAGCGTTGCGGAATGGAGTGTCAAGTTGGCGGCGAAGTTGATAGAATTGAAATAGTTATTCCCGTACCAAGAGTAGTTGATTGCATCGACGCCAGCATACAGGGGAGGCTCGTCCGGGAAAATGACCACGCTGGTAATGAAGTTTGGCGGCGCGGCAGTGGGCACATCGGCGGGGCTGGAGCAAGTCCTTGGTGTCATCGCCGACGAGTCGGTGAATTGGGATCGGCTGCTGGTGGTGGTCTCGGCTTTGGACGGGGTGACCGACATGCTGCTGGATGCGGCGCAGTTTGCGAGGATCGACCATCCGCGGGGATATCGCCGCATCGCCGCCAACTTGCGGACGCGGCACCTGGCGCTGATTGATCAGTTGCCGCTTGACCGCCCGGATCGCAATACGCTGCAAGCCGATATCGATCGACTGCTCTCCGGATTGCTCGATGATTGCTTAGCCATCGCCAATAATCTGAACGAAGAACTTTCGCCGATTCACAGCGATACGGTGGTAGCGGTAGGCGAGAGGCTGTCGGCGCGGATCATCGCGGCCCTGCTGCGGCAAAACGGCATTCGCGGCGTCGCGGTTGATGGCGCCGATGTATTGATCACCGATGATGTTCACGGCAATGCCAATCCCGATTTCGGACTGACGGCGCAGCGGATCGACGCGGTGCTGCGGCCAATCTTGCAGCGCGATATGATTCCGGTAGTTACTGGATACATCGGCGCGACGGCGGCTGGGGTAACGACAACCTTGGGGCGCGGCGGCACGGATTATACGGCATCGGTCATCAGCGCGGCGCTTGAGGCGGACGAGTTGTGGATTTGGACGGATGTCGATGGCATGATGACGGCGGATCCGCGCCAAGTGTCGGATGCGCGGGTCGTCCGCCATCTCGGATACAGCGAGGCGGCTGACTTTGCTTATTTCGGCGCCAGGATACTGCACGCGCGCATGACTGCGCCGCTGGCGGCGGGCAGCCTGCCGCTTCGCATAAAGAATATCTTCTATCCGCGGCAACCTGGCACGCTGGTATCGCCTGACAATAGCGATGGCGAACCGGTCATCAAAGCGGTGACGTCGGTGCAAGGGCTTGCGATGCGCCGTCCAGTGAGCGGTTCGCTGGCGGGCGTGACGCGGCTAGTGGGCAATACGCTATTCAAGACGCTGGGCATGCGCTCGGAGGTATTGATCGCTTCGCAGTCATCGAATAGCAGTTTCATCTGCCTGGTGATACCCACCAGCATTGGCGTCGACGGCGTCGATCGTTTACAGCGAGCCTTGCAAGAGAAGATGGCGGAGTACCCAGAAAAGATGCCGTGGGAGATCGAAACAGTGTCACTGGTTTCGGCCATCGGCGCCAATCTGCATCGCGCGCCGCAACTGATATCACGGATATTGGAGCGGCTGGAAGAAGTCGAGATTTACGGGATTGCGCTTGGCGCTTCCAATTGCAGCGTCACGGTAGCGATGGCGCGCCGAGACGCTGGCGCGGCGGTTGCGCGGATCCACGAACTGATCGTCAAAAGCGGCTGAGATACCGCTTGACTTCCCACTCAGTTACTTGTCGATTGTATTCGTCGCATTCCTGTCTTTTAGCGGCGATGTAGCGGTCGCTGACGTAAGGACCGAGCGCGGACAAAATGACATCGTCATTGCTGAGCGCATCGAGAGCCTCGTCGAGGGAATGCGGCAATACTTCGATCTGGCGCATGCGTTCGGGGATGCCGCCCATGAGAGTTTCTTCCATGGGATCGGCGAGCGGCATTTTGTGCAGAATGCCATCGAGCCCAGCCTGGAGCATGACCGCCATCGCGAGATAGGGATTCGCTGTCGGGTCGGGGCAGCGCAATTCGAGGCGCGTATGATAATCTTTGCCGGGCGCGGTGCTGGGAACGCGAATCAAGGCGCTGCGGTTGACATGCGCCCAGGTCACGTTGACTGGGGCTTCAAAGCTGGTGCCCAAGCGTTTGTAGGAATTGACCAGGGGCGCCAGCACGGCGCACATGGCGCGGGCGTGCTCCAGTTGACCGGCAAGAAAGTAGCGGGCGGTATCGGAAAGGCTGTATTCGCCTGTGTTGTCGGCGAAAAGATTTAGCCCGCTTTCGGCATCGTGCATGCTCTGGTGCGTGTGCATGCCCGAACCGGGAAGATCGACATGAGGACGTGGCATGAATGTGCAGAAGTAGCGGTACTGATTGGCGATCGTCTTAAGGACAATGCGGGACGTGAGGATGTTATCGGCCGAGCGCAGGGCGTCGTCATACTGAAAGTCAATTTCGTGCTGTCCGCTGCCGGTTTCGGAGTGCGTTGAATCGACGCGGATTCCCATGCCAGTGAGGGTGGCGAGCATGCTGCGGCGCATCGAGCGGATTGGGTCGTCGGGGATATCGAAGTAGCCGGCCGTATCCAATTGAGCGCTGACCATAGGCTGCCCAATGGAATCCAGCGGAAAGAGGAAAAACTCAAGTTCCATGCCGGTCTTGAAGCGCAGATTCAAGCCCTGCGCCTGATCGAGCGCCTTAATCAACAAACTGCGGGGATCGCCGATGAAGGGATCGCCATTCTGTGTGCAGATTGAACAGATGAGGCGGGCGGTCTTTTCTTCGCCCGCGGTCCAGGGCAAGACGACAAAAGTTGAGGGGTCGGGCGCCAAGACCATATCGCTTTCGGCGACGCGCGCGAATCCTTCGATCGCTGAGCCATCGAAGTGGGAGCCATTTTCAAGCACATTTTCCAGCTCGCCGGCCGGAATCATAACGCTTTTGACCAAGCCGGTGATATCGGTGAACCAGAGCGCGACGAAACGTACGCGCTGTTCTTCGACTGTGGCAAGGATGTCGGCTGATGTAAGCATCGCGTGTCCGGTCAAGCCCTTAGAGTCCAACGGCTGAAGTATACTGGACGAAGGCGCGCCTCACCTATCGGCGAGATGACCAACGAACAGCCGTCAGTCTTCATAAGTTCTGACCAGCAACTGGGCAGAAACAACTCAGTCAGGCGAAAAAAGCAAACTGAAGGGAATTCGCCGGCGCAAGGCTCGCTGATACGCGCAAGTCGCGCAGGTCAAGCAGGTCGCGTAGATACTGACCGCCGACACTGACCGCTGGGCGCACTACATCATAGGGGGTCTATTGCTTCTTCTAGTGCATTGCCGTGTTTTCAAACCGCTCAGGCGGAGATTCTGGTTGCGTTAGTCTCGTTCAGGAAAAGATTGCGCGCCCTCAGCAATGTTTGCCGCTTGATGATTGGCAACGAATTGTGTTCTGCGCTACACTGTCGCGCAATCGTATTGGTCCCAATGCCAAACACGCCGCGGAGAGTTTGCAAATGGAACAGCGTTACGTTACCAGAGATGAACTTGCCGAAGTGATCTCATCTCTCCACGAACGATTTGATCGAATCGATAGTCGACTGGATGGCATCGACACCCGATTGGATGGCATCGATACCCGACTGGATGGTGTCGACACCCGATTTGATCGAATCGACACCCGATTGGATGGCATCGATACCCGACTGGATGGTGTCGACACCCGATTTGATCGAATCGATACCCGACTGGATGGTGTCGACACCCGATTTGATCGAATCGATACCCGACTGGATGGTGTCGACACCCGATTGGATGGCATCGATACCCGACTGGATAGTTTGGAAGGCGACGTCGGGGAAATGAAAGGTGACATCGCCCACATCAAGACTGTTTTGAATCGTGTCGATCGTCGCGGTGTCCTTATTGGACAAGCTGTGGAACAGCTTCAGAGAGCGGCCGGCATCTAGCCTAATATATCTTTTTCTCAGACAAGAGGAGCCGATACATCGTTATGGGCTCTTTTCAATTGCTCATAATTTGCCCAATTCCCAGCGCCGCAGCAGCGCATCCAAGGCGAGCAAATAGCCGTGCCAGCCGAAACCGGCGATTTGCCCGAGGCAGACGCCGGCCAGCAAGGACTGGTGGCGGAATGATTCGCGGCCGTGGATGTTGGAAATGTGAACCTCTATGACCGGGATTTCGATGGTCTCAATTGCATCGCGCAGGGCGAGCGATGTGTGGGTGTAGGCGCCGGGATTAAAGACGACGCCATGCGCCCAGGCGCGCGCGTTATGCAGGAGATCGATCAGTTCGCCTTCGTAATTGGACTGCGCGGCTCGCAGTTCGGCGTCAAAGGGCGCGATGTGGCGCTGGGCAGCGGCGTTGATGTCGGCCAGGGTCATGCTGCCGTAGACATCGGGCTGGCGCGTTCCCAGCAGGTTTAGATTTGGTCCGTGCAAGAGCAGAATGTGTTTGGTCATATTTTACTTTTACCCCCATGCCCCGGCATTGTTTGCGCTTTTGGGGCGGGCGGCAAACCCCATCCCCCAGCCCCTTCCCCAGCAAGCTAGGGAAGGGGAGGAAAAAGCAGCGGGACGCAAGGAATTTTGCGTGGGCGGCGCAAGGTTCGCCGCGCCGGTTTCCGCGCGTTGGCGGACGACATGGCAGGTCGCATAAGGCGCGTGGACACTGACCGCCGGGCGCCCCTGCAATACCAGCAATTTTAGGTATATCCACAATTGTGATGTCGTCATATTCAAGCGCCTATGTGCTGGGACAGTTAAAGGACGGCACAGATTTCTTCCTTGGACAGGCCTTCTATAACAGCGGCTTCGCCGAGGTTCTTGAGTATGACGAGACGGGATAAGCCGGCTTTCCATTTTTTGTCGGTGGACATGGCGGCGAACCAGCGTTCGGGATCGAGGGCGATATCGGTGGGTAAGCCGAGCTGCCAATTGAACTTGAGGATTCGCTCGACCAGAGCGTCATCAATGAAGCCGAGGTTGCGTGAAAGCCGCGCGGCTTTGACGATGCCAATGGCGACGGCTTCGCCGTGCGGTATGGCGTATTGGGTCACCTTTTCGATGGCGTGGCCGAAGGTGTGGCCCAGGTTGAGGTGGGCGCGGATGCCGCGTTCGTAGGGGTCGACTTCGACCACGTCGATCTTGACTTGCACCGCGTGACGCACCAGGTATTCGGCATTCTCCAGATTCCAGAGTTCGGGATCCAGCAGCGAAGGGCGCGCGATTAGACCGTGCTTGATGACCTCAGCCATGCCACAGCGCCAGTGAAGCGGAAGCAAGGAATGCAATACATCGGTGTCAATAATCACGCTGCGCGGCTGTTTGAAGGCGCCGATCAGGTTTTTGCCTTGCGGCAGGTCGACGCCGACTTTACCGCCAACGCTGGAATCGACCATCGACAGCAAGGTTGTCGGAATCTGGACGAGCGGAATGCCGCGCATATAGGTAGCGGCGACGAAGCCGGCCATATCGCCGATGACACCGCCGCCAAGGGCGATTATCGTAGTGCCGCGGTCGGCGCCAAAGACGAGCAGCTGATCGTAAATGGCGCGCACTGCCTCCAGGTTCTTGTAGACTTCTCCATCAGGCACGGTGATGAGGTCGGCGCGGGGCAAGGCGCTTAGCAGGCGATCGGCGTAAAGCGGCGCGACAGTCTCGTTGGAAACGATAACGACGTGGTTTGCCAAGCCCAGCGATTCGTATTCATCGGCGATAGAATCCAGCAAGCCACTGCCGATATAAATTGGATAGCCGCCGCCATCGGGACTGTTCACATAAAGGGCGCCGCTGTCGAGCGCAGCGATCTCGGCAGCGATTTCCTCCGGTGTCTTGCCCGTCGTCATAATCTGATACGGAATTTGGGCATAGGCGCTTTGACGCGCTTCAAAGAGACTCTCCCAGCCAGCGGCCAGGGGACGATGCTCGTTTTCCGTCAGGCGCTCGCGGATATCGGCTTTGCTCGCGTTCAAGCAGACGACCAAGCCGCTTTGAATCATGGTTTGGCGCATCTCGTCTTGGACCAGGGCGCCGCCGCCGGTGGCGATCACCAAGCCGTTGCGCAGCGCCAGTTCATAGACCAGACGCCGTTCATGGGCGCGGAATTCATCTTCGCCTTTGCGTTGGAAGATTTGCGGAATCGTCATGCGCGCGCGTTCTTCAATCAGGGCGTCCATGTCGACGAATTCGCGCTTGAGCTTGCGCGCGACGATCTGCCCGACGGTGGTCTTGCCCGTGCCCATGAATCCGGTGATAACGATGTTAGTCGCGAAGTTCATAGGTCGTATCCGAAACGCCACTCGCAGTTGTCCATGGGCAGGTCTTCCAGCCGATTGCGCCGCAGCGAATCAAAGCGCGGCTTCATCTCGTCGATGCTGTCGCCGCCGAGCTTTTCCAGCAGAGCGTCGGCAAGCACGATCGCCATCATCGCCTCGCCGACGGGAACGGCGCGGGGCAAGGCGCAGAAGTCACTGCGCTCGTAGACGGTGGGGTTGGCGTCGCCGGTGGCCAGATCGACCGAGTCGGCGCCGCGGAGCATGGTTGAGATCGGCTTTTTCGCCACGCGCACGATAATTGGCTCGCCGGTGGTGATGCCGCCTTCCAGTCCGCCAGCGCGATTGCTGCGACGGGACAGGACGCCCGACTCGTCGACGACGATGTCATCATGGACTTGGGAGCCGCGTTTGCCGGCGTTGTCGAAGGCCTGTCCGATTTCAGCGCCTTTCATCGCCTGAATGCTGACCATGGCGGCGACCAGTCTGGCATCGAGCTTGCGGTCATAATGCACATGCGAGCCGAGCCCGGGCGGCACGCCCCGCGCCACCACTTCAAAGACGCCGCCAAGCGTGTCTTTGTCGATTTTGACCTGGCGGATGGCTTCGTGCATCTTTTCCGCCGCTACCGGATCGGGGCAGCGGACGTCGTTGTCTTCGTTGCGGTCGATGCGATCCGCCAGCGACATGTCCGCGAGCTCGGCGACGACGTCGCCAAGCTGCGAGACATAACCATCGACGGTAATGCCGAATTCAGATAGAAACTTCTTGCAGATTGCGCCAATGGCGACGCGCATGGTGGTTTCGCGGGCGCTGGCTCGCTCCAGCGACAGGCGCAGCTCGCGGTAGCCGTATTTGACGGCGCCGGTGAGATCGGCGTGGCCCGGTCGCGGCGTGGTTATGGGTGTGATATCGCGCTCTTTCCAGCTTCGGAAGTCGCGATTTTGCACTTGCAGCGCGATGGGCGCGCCAGTTGTCATGCCGTTCATCACGCCGGCGGTGATGACGATGCCGTCTTTCTCAATCTGCATGCGCCCGCCGGAGCCATAACCTTTCTGCCGCCGCTGCAGATCGAGGTTGATGTCTTTCGCCGAAAGGGACAAGCCAGCGGGCATGCCTTCGAGTATGGCGGTCAGTCCGGGTCCGTGGCTTTCGCCGGCGGTGAAGAATCGAATTGGCATGTTCTACCTTCTAACCAGCTGGGCGCCGCCAAATCTTAAGAGCAATCTCTCCGAGATAATTGGCGCGCTGCATAATCTGCTCTTTGTTCCACGCAGTGCAATCAGCAAAGTACGCATTAAGCGCGAAATTGCTGTGGGCGAGTATCTCTTGCTTTTCTACGAATGGCTTATTGCCTAGATGTACGTTGTTCCCGGTCAACGTTAGATTGCCTACTGTATGAAGATAAATTGAATGCACAAGATCGGCTTCTGCACCCAACTCTTTCCGCCATTCGTCTGAGAGAGTCTGAGGCATCATGTGTTCTTGCGAAATAAGAGCCTGAGTCATATCGACTGGCTCATTGCTGGCGTTCAGTTCCCTTTCTAGCGACTCCAATATGTGTCGTGACTTGTTTGTCTGAGGATAAAGGCTCAGTCTTGGCCAAGCCTCCAGAAATCGTTCGTCATCAGGGAAGTCTTTCGTCTTGAGATACTGATAGGCAGCAGCAATGATGTCAGCAGATTCCTTAATGTTTGAATACATCCTGATGAAATGATTTGTCATCGCTCTGATTGGTATACTACAGAAAAATCGTCTTACCACGTAGGATTCGACGGCGTCCATGACTCCGCAAACTTGGTCCACGGAAAGCTTTTTCTCGGACAAATCATTGAATAAGTTCAGCAGTAACGGGAAAGGTGTGGTCAGTTCCCATCGCTGAAGATGAAGTAGTCTTGTACGCAATCTCGGCTCAGTCTCTAAACTTGGGTCAATCAGCTTGCTATTGTAAGCCGAGTACTTGTGCATGTCGATTAGCATCGCATTGACCGTACTATTAGGATCTTCAACGCGAGAGATACGATTGCGAATTTCATCATAGACGCCCTTTTGTGCGACAGGTTTGCCATCCTTCGTCACGAAGCGCCACATATAGTCAGTAAGCTCCCGCCCCTTTAGCTTTTCTTGAATAGGCCTCCAGTATCTTTCATATGTGAGTGTCTGACGCTCGGGTGGAGTGTGCATGAAGATAAAGTTGCGTACGAGGTCTGCCTCGGTGAGATCTTGGCCAGTGCCATTGAGACTGTGGAATATCCTATACGGACTGTCATCGGGCTCGAGTCTGATTGTTACGAAGATTAGCTGCTCAATCATTGAGTCCAGCAAAACGTTTAAGTCTATTGGCTTGTCGAGCAAGTCGTTTCCTTGCAGTCGCTCAAGAAAGTGCTCGTAGACCTGAGCAATAGGAGAGTCTGTCTTTGGCTTGGACTCGACGACCTCCAAAAACGGTTCCCTATCAAGGTGTGTAGGAAGTAGCTTGTAATGATTTCCGTTTTCTTCGAATTGGTTCTTCAAGTACAGATTGTCTATCTTCTGTGATAGCTTTTCGTCATTCTCCGTCGAAAGGTCACGAATACATGCAAGCAGGACAAAAAACGTCGTGAGTCGTTGCTGGCCGTCGATAAGCAAAAACTTGTTAACTCCGTGCGGCTGCATCCTGACAGGCATGGTAACGATTGCGCCCATGAAATGTTCACGAGTGCAATCCTGATCATAAATGTCTAGGATGTCGCGCCACAACTCGTCCCACTCATCTTTCTTCCAAGTGTAGACCCGCTGAAACAGCGGAATGACATATTGCTTTGTGCCTTCAAGTAGCTTTTGAAGCTTGGCGTCTTCAGACTTCATTTCCAGTCTCCATTACTGTTGGAACTTGCGAACGTTGCGAACATTACTTTCTGCCGTTTAGCTATCTTCATGTTACGATCACGTCTCGCCGGTTGATTGCTCCAGCGCGTCCCGCAGCACGCGTTGCATCAAGTCAATTGGCGGTTCGACGCCGGTCCAGAGTTCAAAGGCGATGGCGCCCTGGCGCGCGAGCATGCCCAGCCCGCCGATGGCGCGGCCCTCATGAACGACGCATTGCCGCATCAGCGCGGTATTGGCTGGCCGATAGACCATATCATAAACGGTTACGCCGACAGGAAAAGGCAGAGCGTCAAGCCAGGGGGATCGGTGAACATGCGGATGCAAGCCGACGGATGTGCAGTTGACGATCAGCGACATGCCCCAGCCCGCCGCTTCGTCCAGGGTCATGATGCTGATGCCGTCAATGCCAGCGGAGGCGCGCAAATGCTTGACCAGCGCAGTTGCGCGCGACCTGGTGCGATTCGCGATCGCCACTGCGGCGCCGGCGCGGGAGAGTCCGTAGACGGCCGCCCTGGCCGCGCCGCCCGCGCCAAGCACAAGGACGCGCTGGCCCGCGATGGGAACTTCATGGGCGCGCAGGTCATTGATGAAGCCGTCGGCGTCGGTATTGGCGCCAATGTTGCTGCGGAAGTCGACCGTGTTGACGGCGCCAATTGCGCGCGCGCTTTCGTCGGGGCGCACGTATTCCATGATCGCTTCTTTATGGGGGACGGTCACGTTGAGGCCGATGTAGCCATGGTCGCGGGGTTCGCGCAGCCCCAGCCGCAAGATATCGGGCGGGATCGACATGGCGTCATAATGCCAGTCGCGCATGTTGAGCGCCTTGAAAGCGGCGTTGTGCATGAGCGGGCTGAGGCTGTGTTCGACTGGGAAGCCGATTACGCCGACTCGCTTTGTTGGCACAAGTTTTCCCCTTGTTCAGCGCTAAGGCGGGCGAGCCACCGTGTCTCGCCCCTACACGGTTTGCGATTTGGAGGACGAGCTACCGTCTCGCCCCTACAGTTTCTGTGACATGGCGGGCGAGCCAAGGGTCGCCCCTACGGTGACTGCGCTGCGGAGGGCAGGAGCTTTGCGCCGCAGTTGATGAGCGCTTCCGCAAAGCCAGGGAAGCTGTCGCCGGCGCAGGCGGCATCGGTGACGATTGTTCCTTCAGCCGAGACCAAACCGGCGATGGTCAAGCTCATGGCGATGCGATGGTCGTCGTGGCCATCGACGATTGCGCCGGTCAGATTCTGCGGTCCGATGATGCGGAAGCCGTCATCGCGTTCTTCGATTTCCGCGCCCATTTTCCGTAGCTCACCGGCCATGACGGCGATGCGGTCGGTCTCTTTGACGCGAAGTTCTTTGGCGTCGCGCACGATAGTCTCTCCTTCGGCTTTCAGCGCCGCCACCATTAGAATGGGGAATTCGTCGATCATGCGCACGACGGTTTCGCCGCCGATTTCGATGCCGCGCAACTGACTTGTTCGCGCGCGAATATCACCGATTGGCTCGCCGGCTTGCTCGGACACATTGCTGAGCTGGATGTCGGCGCCCATTTCCGTCAGCGCATCGATGATGCCAGTGCGGGTGGGATTGAGATTGACACCTTTCACCGTGAGATCGCTGTCGGGCGCCAGCAGTCCGGCAACCAGCAAGAAGGCAGCCGACGAAACATCGCCGGGCACGGTCATGTTCAGGGGATTCAGATGCTGGTTGGGGACGACGGTGATGGTATTGCCATCGGCGCCGTCTTGGCTGATTTCGACGCCAAGCGAACGCAGCATGCGCTCGCTGTGGTCGCGGGCGGGACCGGGCTGAATCACGGTGGTCGGCGCATCGCCGTACAAGCCAGCCAGCAGTATGGCGCTCTTGACCTGGGCGCTGGCCACCGGCAATTCATAGGTGATGCCAGTTAGTTTCGCCGGGCGAATATGCAAGGGGCAGGCGCCATTATGCGATTCGATATCAGCGCCCATCAGCTTCAGCGGAGCGGTGATGCGCTTCATCGGGCGCCGCCGAAGCTGGACGCTGCCATCGAGTACGCTTGGGAAGTCTTGGCCCGCCATGACGCCAGCGAGCAAGCGTATGCCGGTGCCGGCGTTCATCAGGTTGAGCGGACCGGCGGCTTGGCGCATGGCGCCACCATGGATGGTCAAGGTGTTCGCGTCCTGTCTTTCGATTTGTACGCCGAGCTCGCGGATTGCGCCGAGGGTCGCTTCGGTATCGCCGGCGGCCAGCCAGTTGCGGATTTCAGAGACGCCCTGGGCAATCGCGGCGAGCATTACGGCGCGATGCGAAATGGACTTGTCGCCGGGCACGGTCAATGCGCCGCGCAGGGCGCCGCCGGGCCGAATGGTGAAATGCTCGTGTCTAAGGTCGGCTGTCATAAACTCGCGCCCATTCTCTACGCGCTTGGCGGATCGGTTGAAGGGACTCGCCGAGCCGATGGTCATCGCCGGCGATTAACAAGGTCTCGAGCATCGCCAACTGCATGCGAAACTGCGCCAGCAAGGTGGCGACAGCCTGGGTATTGGTGCTGAGAATATCGCCCATCATGGTCACATCGCTGGCGGCGAGACGGCTGGTATCGCGGAAGCCGCCGGCGGCCAGTTCCCAGTAGGCGCTATCGTCCTGCGCCTGATTGGCGATCGTCGCGACCAGCGTCGCGCTCAGCAGATAGGGAAGATGACTGATGCCGGCGACAATCTGATCGTGGCGTTCGGCATCCATTTCGATGGGCAGGGCGCCAAGTGTTTCCACAAAGGAGACGGCGTGCAAGCGCGCGGCCGGCGTTGTGCGGCGCGAGGGACAGAGCACAAAGGGTCGTCCGCGATAGAGAGAACGATCTGATTCTTCGATGCCGCCGTTTTCCTTGCCGGTCATAGGATGGCCGCCGACGGCGTTGACGCCGATGGGAAGATTCGCCATTGCGTCGACGATGTCTTGTTTGGTGCTGCCGATATCGATGACCAGGGTGTTGGAGCGCAAGTACGAGCCGATGCGCATTTGCAGCATCTCGACAATGACGCGAACTGGAGCGGCCAAGACGACGACATCGGCGTCATTGACGGCTTGGTAGAGGTCGTCGCTGGCGCAATCCACCATGCCGCGCTCAAGGGCGTTGCGGCGGGCGCGCTCGTCATGGTCGACGCCGCTGATACAGTCGGCATGATCGCGCATGGCCAAGGCGAGCGAGCCGCCCATCAGCCCCAAGCCGACGATGGCCAGGTGGCGCGCGCGGAAACCATTAGCCATCAGGCGCCCCCCGCCCCGTCATTTTGCGCGATATCGGGCCGAAGGGCGACCGCGCCGTGCAGGAAGACGTGCTGAATCGCGTCCATCGGTTTGTCCGTATTCCAATGTATCAGCACGCGGACGCATTGCTGCAATCCGTCAATCACGTGCGCTTCCTGGAAGCCCATCAGCGCGGTGCGCGTCCAGCCGAGTTGGCGGGCGGCGGCGGCCGGATAAGCGGCGTCGAGGCCAGGCGTTGCGGTAAACAAGATGCTAGCTACCTCATCTTCCGAGATGCCGTTGGTTTCGATCATCGCCTGGAGCAGTTCCAGCGTGCCGTCCATGATGGCCCGCCTGGAATTGCGCTCGACGGTGGTTGCGCCGCGTACGCCTCGTATCATCGTCAAGGCTATCCTCTCTCAAACAAAAAAGACGCTGAGTGCTTCACTCTGCGCCTCCATTTTGTTCGTAACAGCGTGGAAATCAGTTGCCAGCGCGAATCACCCAGACCGGTCTATGCAGTTTGGGTAGTAATAATAGCGAAAACTGGAAAAGTGTAAATTGCGCATGTCCGCGTTTCGGTTTCTGAGCGCACTTGGGAAAGGTTACCCCGCGATCAAGAACTTGTCAATTGTGAAGTGAAGGGCAAAGGAAAGCTACATTGACCGTTGCGTCCATAGATGCGGTTGGCGGGCGGGCCAAGGCTTGCCCTGTTTACGTTGCGAGCGGCAAACCCCATCCCCCGGCCCCTTCCCCAGCAAGCTAGGGAAGGGGAGCTTAGCGCAGCGGGACGCAAGGTATTTTGCGTGGGCGGCGGCATAGTCGCGCGTGTGTCTACATTATGCGCGATGGCGAGTTATTCCTGGCTTGCGGCGAAGATTTCGGAGGCGAGGGCGCGCATATCGTAGAAGCTGCGCTCCCAGGCGCGGATGAGAGCCGAGGCGACGATGAAGCCGTCGGTCAAGCCGCGCAGTTGGCGCGCGTGGTCGGGTGTGCTGACGCCGAAACCGAGGACAAGGGGCATATCCGTTTTGGCGCGCAGACGGGCGATGTAGTCGGTGAGGTAGGCTGGCAGCTCTTCCCGCGCGCCGGTGATGCCGGTCAGCGATACGACGTAGATGAAGCCGGTGGCGGTGGCGGTCGCCAATTGGATGCGCTCGTCGTTGCTGGTTGGCGCGAGGAAGAAGACTAAAGCCAAGCCTTCGCGGGCGCAGCTTTCGGCGAACATGGACGCTTCTTCCGGCGGCAGGTCGGGCACGATCAAGCCGTCAGCGCCGGCCGCCCGCGCGTCGCGGACGAAGCGGTCGGTCCCGTAAGCCACGAGCGGATTGGCGTAACCCATCATCAGCATCGGCTGGGCAAGACCCTTATCGCGCAGCGCGCGCACGGCATCAAGGCAGGCCCTGACGCTAGTCCCGTTCTCCAGCGCGATTTGCGTCGCCGCCTGGATCGTGGGACCGTCGGCGATGGGATCGCTGAAGGGCATGCCGATTTCGAAGCCGTCGACGCCTAATTCGGCGACCGATTCGATGGCGCGCAGGGATTCGTCGTAATCCGGATAGCCGATGCAGAAATAGGGCAAGAAGGCGGCGCGGTTTTTGGCTTTGGCGCGGGCGAACATGGCGGTGATTGCGGCAGTGCCGTGGAGTTTTCGGGTTTTTGTCATAGATGCCTCATGTGTAATTGGGACTGACGGGCGGGCGACCCACTGAGTCACCCCTACAAGGCTTGTCCGCAACTGTGTCAGTTTAACGCAACAGAAATTGAATCAGGGTTCTGCTGGGGCGAGCCACCGCTGCGCGTAGGTCGCGTAGACACTGACCGCCGACACTGCAGATCGCTCGCCCGTACCCACAGCAAATCTGGGACAAAGTCTCCAGCCAATTTA
>JAPOYT010000238.1 GCA_026706445.1 Chloroflexota bacterium | reverse complement strand
GACGAACTCATCAGCCTGGACGCAGCCGGCTTCGGGATGGGTGCAGTATTCCCAGGTGAAAACGACATCGTCGGCGGTAAAGGGAGTGCCGTCCGACCATACTATGTCATCGCGCAGGTTCCACGTTATGGAAGTAAGGTCTTCACTGATACCGCCGTTTTCCAGCGTGGGAATCTCGGCCGCCAAGTTAAGATTCAGCGAGCCATCAGGCGCCCAATTCGCCAGCGGCTCCAAGACAATAGCCGAGGCGTCGATATCCTTAGTGCCGCCGGAGAGATAGGGATTCAGGATCGACGACGCTTGCCAATACAAAATCGAGACTTCATTCATGTCTTGCGCTATGGCGAATCCGCCCAAAGACGAGAGCACCATAACAACGATCAATAGAAGGGTGAGTCTGGTCTTCATGTTTTCCTCTTTCTTGAACTTATGGAGTAGGAACAGAATTTCAGCGCCGATATTATAACACAATAGAAGCGCCATAGGCGACTCGAATTTAATTGGCATTTGATTGCCGTTAATGTCATTGGCACAGGCGCCAGGAATTGCAGCCAGCATCGCCACAAATTAGCCATTCAGACGCGGCCGCCGCAGCAGGTTGATCAAGATGGCCAGGATGACCTTGAGCATGTAATAGACCGAGCGCAGGGGCGTAATCGAGGAGTCGCCGTGCTGGCGCGGGATCATCTTGACGGGCGCTTCCGTCTGGCGCAGGCCGCTGCGATGCAGCATCACAATCGCTTCCGGCTCGGGGTAATCGTGGGGATAGGCTTCGGCGAAGAGCTTGATGGCGCGGCGATTGAAAGCGGCGCAACCCGATGTCGGGTCGGTGACGCGCTGGCCGATGATCCGAGTGAGCAGCCGCGCGAGGATGGCGCTTCCCAGCCGCCGCGGCAGAGGCGTCCCGTAATCGCCGCGCGCGTCAATGAAACGCGAGCCGATGACGACATCAACATCGCCCGCTTCCAGCCGCGCCAGCAACTCGATATTGGCTTCGGGCGCGTGCTGGCCATCGCCATCGTTGCGCAGGACGATTTCGTAGTCATTTGCGCGCGCGAACTGAAAGCCAGCTTGCACCGCCGCGCCGATACCGAGATTAAAGGGCAAATCCAGCACTTGGGCGCCCGCCGACCGCGCCTCGGCTGAGGTGTCGTCGCTGGAGCCGTCATTGATCACCAGCACATCAGCCTGCGGCAACAGCTCCCAAATGCGGCGCACCGCGCGAGCGATATTGCGCCCTTCGTTCAGCGCCGGAAGCGCCACGAGGATGCGGGCGGACTTCATGCGTCTACCCTCCCTCGAGGGCGGCGCGCCCAAAAAAGGTGGGATCGCAATCGGGTATCACCGCTTCAATATCAGCGACGAATCGTGGCGGCACGCTCTGACGCGCGAGGCGCAAGCCCGGCTCCAGGTAGGCCAAGGCGCGGGTACAATTCCCGAGCAGAATCTGCGAATAACCAGCCCAATAATAATGCTGCGGATTATCGCTGCCCAATTCGATCGCTCGCTCGAATGAGGCAGCCGCGTCTTCAATGGAGCCGAGCCGCTCCTGCGCGCGCCCCAGCATGAAGTGACAGTAGAGATAGTCCGGGTTCAGGTCGACGCAATCTTGCAGATGGCGCATCGCCTGCGCCGGATTTCCTTCGTAACTCACAGCGATCTCCCCCAGTCGAAAGAGCGCGTGCGGGTTGTAAGGGTCGGCGTCAACGACCTGCTGCAGGAATTCTTGCGCCGATTCGTAATTGCCGAGGTCCTTTTCGATGATGGCGATATCGATGGCGATAAAACTCATATTATCAGCCAGGCTGTAGGCGGTCTTGAAGTCCGCCAGCGCGCCGGCGAAGTCATGGCGGTTCCACTTGAGCAGCCCGCGCGCGCGAATGCCTTCGGCGCTATCGGGATCGGATTCCAGCAAGTCATTCAGTACCAGTTCGGCGCGCTGCGGCTGCCCCAGGCTGCTGTAGACTTCAGCCAGATAGGCGCTGGCGCGACTGTTGTCCGGCGCCAATTCCCGCGCGTGCAAGACGTTCGCGAGCGCCTCGGTCGCGCGTCTGTCCCAATCCAGCGCCCAGGCATAGACCGCCCAAGCTTCAGCGTCGAAGGGATCAGCATTGATCGCTCGCTCGCCGTAATTCACCGCCTCGTCATAGCGGCTCTCGTTGATCATGCCGATGGCGATGCGGCGGAAGACTTCGACCGAATTCGGCATTGAGTCGGCGATATCGATATAGAGATCGGTCGCCTCGTCCAGCGCGCCGCTGAGCCAATAATTGTTGGCTTCAGTCAGGCTATTGCTCGGGTCAACCGTAGGTGTGGGTTCGGGCACCGCCAAGGTCGCCGCGGCATCTTCTAGCTGGCCGATGAAATCGTAAACCGCGTTTTGCACGATGGGCGCAAGGGTCGCGCGGTTGAGCGCGATGGCGATGCCGAGCCCGATCAGCGCCAGCATCAGCAGATAGAAGGACAGCCGGCGGCAGCCGATTACGTTGCGCCGCTGCACCCCTTGATATTTTTTGGGCGTCCGTATCTGCATGGGTTTGTGGTCAGCGGGCGACCTGATAGATCGCCCCTACAATGATCGCCAAAGTAAGAAGGCGGTGAATATTGCCCATCGATTTCACCATGGCATCAGATCGAGAAATGCGCTCAAGTCTGCCAGCAAAAAGTCGGGATCGCTGCAGATCAGCACCTCGCGCGGCACATAACCAGTGCAGACGGCGACCGCTATCGCCTTGATAGCGCGCGCCGCTTTGATATCCTCAGGCGTATCGCCGATGACAATCACAATGGCGCCATCGATTTGCGCGCCCTTGAGTTCACGCGCTCGCTGAAGCGCCAGCCGCGTCAGCCCTTCGCGCTCGGCTGATTCGTTGCCGAAGGCGCCAAGCGGGAACCAGGCTCGATCGAAACCAGCCATCTCCAGTTTGATCGCCGCGGTTTGCGAGGTATTGCCGGTCACTAAGCCGACGAGGGTATCGTCGCGTTGGCGCAGCTCGCTCACCAACTCCATTGCGTGGGGGATGGGGTCGGCGCGGTAGCCGCCCATGATCGCGCGCATGTGCCTTGCCATTACCGCTTCGTAAGCTGGCATCGCCCGCCCAACATCGTCCGCCGAGAGGCCGTGCGGCGCCAGCAGCTCCGCGACGATGCGCCAGTCGGTCTTGCCGCCAAAGACGTGATTGTCGAGGTCGCCGGTCATGCCGAAGCATTCTTGCATGGCCAGGCGTTTGGCTTCGCGCCCGATGCCGCGGCTGATGAGCAGGGTGCCGTCAATATCGAAGAGGACGAGGCGGGTCATTTTTCCCCCACCCCCTGACCCCCTCCCCCATAAAGAGGGAGGGGGAAAACGCGCATGCGCCTGAGCTCTTGCTGAGTCAAGGACGCTTCGCTCTCTCGCCAGCACATATTATTGTACGCCTTCCATGACGATGAAGGAGGCTTGCGCCGCATTTTCGCGCAGCTTGATCGCCGCCTGGTATTCATCCGAGTTGTACATGCGCTGGACCGCCTCGATGCTGTCGAATTTGAGCAGGACGATGCGCTCGGGCGCGTCCGGTCCTTCGAGGATGACTTTGTCGCCGCCGCGAATGACGAAGTCCCCGCCATATTTCTCGACGATGGCGGGGGTGAGCTTCATGTATTCGGCGTACTGCTCCATGTCAGTGACCTTGGCGCGCACCAAGAGGTAGGCGGGCATCGTTCGCTCCTTTTTTGGGTTGGGCATTGCCTTCATGATAACGCTTATCGCCGTATTGATGTAGGGGAGGGGCAAGTTATAATGGCGGGACGCGAGGGGGTGGATGTGTCCCGGTGGATGCCCCGGTCTTC
>JAPOYT010000160.1:3164-3882 GCA_026706445.1 Chloroflexota bacterium | reverse complement strand
ACAAGTATTGCCAGAAGGGGATGGCGTTGGTGGCGTCGATGTAATTCTCGAGGCGGAGCGACTTGGGTATCAAGCGGACGGGCAACTCAAAAATATCGACATTGGGTTTCACCGAAGAGCTGACCATCCAGACGAAGGGCAGCATGAAGGCGATGCCGAAGGTGATCAAAACGGCATGCTTGATGAACGATCTCAACCGCTGCAAAAGCAGGTAATTGCGCTCTTCGGCCGTCATGGCGCGGCGACCGGGCGCGGCCGGCTGCAAGACTGCCATGTTAAAGTCCCATCCTAGCGCTCATAGATGACGCGTCCGCTCAAGAATTTGAAAATAAGCAAGGTCAAAGCCAGGATGAGCAGGAACATGATCCAAGCCAGCGCCGAGGCGTAGCCCATGGCGTAATCGCGGAAGGCGCGGTTGTATAGATTCACAGCGTAGAGCAGGGTCGAGTTGGCGGGTCCGCCGCCGGTCATGATGTAAACCTCGGAGAATGATTGCAGGGAAAAGATGATGAGCGTGACAACATTGAAGAAAATCTGAGGCGAGAGCAGAGGCAGCGTAATCCGCCAGAACTTCTGCAGGCCGGAAGCGCCGTCGATATCAGCCGCCTCGTATAGCTGGCGCGGAATATCATTGAAACCGGAGAGATAAACGATGACCTGGCGCCCGCTGCCCCAAACGCCGATGAAGATCAGCGCGTACATCGCCGTGTTCGGCGAG
>JAPOYT010000160.1:0-3087 GCA_026706445.1 Chloroflexota bacterium | reverse complement strand
GAGATCGAGCAAGCCATTCATCAAGCCGAAGCGCGGATTCAGAATCCAGATCCAGGTCAAGCTGGCCGCCACCACCGGCACCAGCACCGGGAAGAAGAAAATTGTGCGATAGATCGAAAGGAACTTTACATTCTGGCTCAGCAAATAAGCGATAAAGATGTCAAATACGGTGGCAAAGACAAGCAGCAGGGCGGCGTATCTTATCGAGTTGCTGATAGATATCCAAAATAGCGGGTCAGCCGTGAAGAGCTCGACATAATTGTCCAAGCCGATCCAGCGTGGCGTGAGATTGATGATGTTGAAGTTGGTGAAGCTGTAATAAAGCGAGGCGATAAAGGGATAAACGGTAAAGGCGATGAAACCGATGATCCAGGGCGTGACAAAGAACAAGCCCCAAGCCGGGAGATTATCGGTGCGCCAGCTGTTGGGTTGGTCGGCGGGGTCGCGTTTCAATTTGAACATGGATAATCTCGCAATACCCCCATCCTAAATCCTTCCCCCATAAAGAGGGAAGGACTTTTCAGTCTAGCACCCCTTCCCTCATTTTGGGGGAAAGGGCAGGGGGATGGGCGCTAGCCCCTCATCCGCTCAACCTCGCGGCGTGAACGCTCGACCGCATCGGCGATCACTTCCGCCGGGTCGGCGTCTTTGAACATGACATCTTCGACCGCGTCATTCAACGCGCTACCCAGGAAACCGTTGCCGGGGAAGCTCGGTCTCTCCAGCGTATTGGGCAGAATCTCGTCACGCGCCAAGACCGTCCAGGCGCCTTCTTCTTCGACTTCCGGCAGGGTCGCCAACGACGGGCGCGACGGCATGACGCTATCCGGCAGCGCCTTGTTGATCGCCACGTAGGGCGACGAACTCATATAGTCGGCAAAGGCGAAGCCGCCGTCGGGGTTGGCGCAATTGGCGGGCACGAAGTACATATTCCCGATGGACGTGCCCGGCGTGGCGTCTTCGGCGCCCTCCCGGGTCGGGATTGGAGCGACGCCGAAATCGACATCCGGTCCGTATTCGCCCATGTCATTGAAGAGCCAACTGCCAATCACCCAGAAGCTGATCAATCCAGTATAGTAGATGCCTTGCGGCGAATTGCGCCCGAAGCCGTTGCCCTCGTAAGTGGATCTGTAGGCGGCCAAGTTTTCGACGCCGAATCTGTCGCCATAACTCTTGTACCAGTTCAGCAACTCGACCCAAGCTTCTTGGTCAAGGGCGATATTGCCCTCTTCTTCGTCCCAGTATTGGCTGCCAAAAGCCGCGCCCCAATCCCAGACTTGCGGGTTCGGCAGCGTCGGCGAAAAGCCAAGACGAATGATTTCGCCATCGTCGGCGATATCGTTTAGCTCGGCGCCCATCGCATCCAGCTCGGCGATCGACGTCGGCGGGCTGTCCGGATCCAAGCCGCCCTCTCTCATACGATCCTTGTTGTAATACATGAAGTTCACGATGGTCGAAATGCTCATTGCATGCACATCGCCCTGGTACTTCATTTGATTGAGCGTCGCGGGCCAGAAGTCCATCAAGTCGACATTCGCGGCGTCGACATAAGGCTGCAAGTTTGTCAGCGCGCCGATGGCGGCGTCGCCAACAATCCAAGCCCAGCCGCGATAGGCATCGGGCGGCGAACCGGCCGAGGTGGCGGCGATTACGCGATCATGGATTTCGCCCCAAGGAACGATGATGTGCTCGGGCGCGAATTCGGGATTCTCAACCGCGAAATTGTCGATGGCGCCCTGCATGGCGTCCGCCATTCGCCCTTGCCCGAAGCCGGTCCAGATTTCAACTTTGGCCTGCGCGCCAGCCGGCATGCCCCGCAGCAGCGCCGCTGCGCTGCCACCGAGCCCGGCGATCTTCGCCAGACTCGCGCCAGCCGCGCTGCCGCCCAGCATCTTCAGCATATCGCGCCGGCTGATCTGCTTTTCGTTTCTTTCGCTCATGACATTCTCCTCAATATAAACCTGCTAAATACTTGCCTGGATTTACTGTTTCTCGTCACCGCGCCTCCTTCTGTCCTATACGCTCACGCTGGCTTTAGAAAACGCTGCGAAGCAACGGAACAATATGCTAAACCGATTAACCTGTTGGCAGAGTTTACTTCACTCTGAAGTGGCTGTCAAATGCAGTCAGCATATTGCCTCTCAGTCGAGCGACAGCTTTCCCATAAACCGGCCCAAGACTGTCAAGTTTGCGCCAGAACCTGCCGCGCATGATAACATGCCAGGGGCGCGCCTGCCAACGATTCCCATTATTGGCGCGGGCGCTTTTTAGGCGTTATTCTCCATCAGTATTGTTTCGCAGAGGGGAGTTGAACAAATGCCGAGGATGACCGGCGGCAAATTACTCGCGGAAACCGTGCATGGTTACGGAGTTACGCACGTCTTTTTCATGCCCTATATCGCGCCGCGCGCGCTGATGGAAATGGAGTATCTCGGCATCAAGCGGGTGCAGGCCCACGGCGAAAAGGCGGCCGCCTACATGGCTGACGCCTACGCCCGCGTCAAGCGCGCGCCCGGGCTCTGCATGGCGCAGTCGGTGGGCGCGGTCAATCTGGCGGCCGGTTTGCAGGATGCCTGGCTTTCCTGCTCGCCGGTGGTCGCCATCACGGGCCGTGAGTGGCAGGGGCATCAATTGCGCCATGCGTATCAGGAAGTCGATCACATGGCGCCATTTTCCGCCGTAACCGATTACAGCGCCTACGTCGCCAAGCCTGAGGAGCTGTCCCATCATCTGCGGCAAGCCTTTCGCGCCGCCACCAGTGGCACGCCGCGCCCGACACATATTGATTTGCAGGGGATAGATGGTAGCGGGGTAGTCAATGTCGAAGCTGAGTTGGAAGTCGTGGTCGAGGAGCAATTCGCGGCGCTGCCCCCGTTTCGCCCCGTCGCAGATCAAACGTCAATCAATGACGCGCTGGCGCTGCTGGGGCGGGCGGAGCGGCCCGTGATCGTGGCCGGTGGCGGCGTGACCGCGTCGGATGCCCGCGCCGAGCTCATTGCGCTGGCGGAAAAACTATCGATCCCGGTCGCCACCGCGCTCAACGCCAAAGCGATGTTCCCGGCTGATCATCCGCTGGCGGTCGGCCTG
>JAPOYT010000093.1 GCA_026706445.1 Chloroflexota bacterium | reverse complement strand
AGAGCGCCTCGTTGACGTCGAGGAGGTTACAGGTTCGAGTCCTGTACAGCCCACTGGAAGGAAAGAAGACCGGCTGACTCGTCGGTCTATTTTGTTGCCGATTCAATTTCGTCATGCCCGTTCGCTTTCCAGCGCCTCCAAGACCGCATATATGCTTAGATGCTCGCTCGCGCGGCCATTCACGCGCAGGCGCCAAAATGGCGCGCTGCCGTTTAAGCGGCGGACCACTTCAATCGCGCTTGTTTCCTCGCACAAATTGTAGCCGGAACGCTCAAGCGCGCGGCGCATCCAGATCGCCTCAGTGCCGTCGCCAACCACGTTTACGCGCCGTCCTTGCGGCGGATCGAGGATGAATGCGCCAAGGCGCTCATCAAAGTTGATGCCGGCGGCATTGAATGTCTCGCCTAGCCGTCCCTGCAGCACGAGGTCTTCCGGCGCTCCCGTTACGATGTTGTCTTCTCTCATCAACCACAGTTGATCGCAGCTGCGCAGCGCCAGATCGAGGTCATGGGTCGAGACGAGAATCGCTCGCCCGGCGTTTCGCGCCAGCCGCTTCAGCAGCTGCATCGTTTCGACTCGGCGAGGCAGATCGAGGTAGGCGGTCGGTTCATCCAACAGCATAATCTCGGGTTCTTGCGCCAGCGCCCGCGCGATCATCAGCTTCTGGCGCTGCCCGTCGCTGAGTTCAGCGAGCGGCTTCTCAGCCAAGTCGTCAGCGCCGACTGCCGAGATCGCCCAGGCAACGGCTTCGTGGTCTTCCGCGGTCAGCCGCCCAAGCCAGTCGCAATGCGGATGCCGCCCAAGAGCGACCAAGCCGTAGCCATTCATCATATTCGGCTGCGGCGCCGCAGTCAGCACCATGCTCAGCCGTCGCGCCAGCGCCATTGGCGTGAGCGTCGCCAATTCTTGCCCGGCGAGCAGAATGCTTCCGCCGAGCGCTTTCTGCATGCCCGCCAGCGTCCGCAGCAATGTTGACTTGCCGACGCCATTTGGTCCGAGCAATCCAACCAGTCTGCCTTTCTGCAGCCGCAAGTTTAGCTCGCGCGCCAAAACAATATCGCCCTTGGCGCGTTGGCGATAGCCGATCGTTAGCGCACGTGTTTCCAGCGCATTTGCGCTCATAGCTTGCCCCGCGCATGCCGCAAAACGACCAAAATGACCACCGGCGCGCCTAAAATCGCTGTCACCACGTTTAACGGCAGCACCAAATTATTGCCTGGCAGCTCGGCGATCAACGAGGCGCAGAGGGCGACGCAAGCGCCCGCCAGGCAGGCGCCCGGCAGCAGCAGGCGATGATCGGCGCTGGCCAGCAGTCCGCGGCACAGATGCGGCACGGCGATGCCGATAAAGGCGATCGGACCGCAGAATGCAGTCACCGCGCTGACGAGGGTGGCGGTGGCGACGACGATGCCGATTCTCGCCCATTTCAGATTCACGCCCAGGCTGCGGGCGTAGTCTTCACCCAGAAGCAGCGCGTTCAGTGGCTTGACCAGCGCGGCGGACAGCAGCAAGCCAACGAGCGCGAAAAGGGCGAGGATGGGCAGCTGCTCGATGGTGACGCCGCTGAATGAGCCGAAGGTCCAGTTGATATAGGCTTGTATTCGCTCCGGCAGCGCAAAATAGAGCAGCAGGCTGACCATTGCCGCGACCAGATAGCCGAACATCAAGCCAAGGATCAGCAGGGTGACGCTGCTCTGTACGCGGAGGGCGACGAACAGCACCACGCCCATCGTCATGGCAGCGCCAAAACCGGCCGCGACCGTCAGCAGCAGATCGCCGGCTAGCCCCAGCCCGGCGAGAAGGGCGCCCCCGGCCGCGCCGCTCGTCAGCACGACCAAAGCCACACCCAGGCTCGCTCCCGATGACACGCCAAGCACAAAGGGCTCCGCCAAGGGATTGCGAAAGTATGTCTGCATGAGCAGCCCGCTCACGCCCAGCGCCATGCCGGCAAGCATCGCGGTTAAGGTCTTTGGCAAGCGAAACTTGAGCACGATGCTGGTCCAGGCCCGCTGGTCCGCTTCGCCGCCGGTCAGCACAATGAGGATCTGGTCGAAGGGTATGGAAGCGGAGCCCAGCGAAAGGCTTAGCAGCAGCAGCGCGACGAGGAGCATCAGCAAGGCTGCAAGCATTTTCGGTCTCGCGCCCGCGAATTCGCGGCTCTGCCAAGCGCGCAGCCAAAGCATCCCGCTCTTCGCCAGCGGCGCGCCGCGCGGCTTCTTTGCGTCTCTCGACCAAATCCGCGCATTCGAGGCCGGATGGACGGGCTTGCCGGCTAGCTGCGACATCTCACTCATTCACTCGCCAAGCGCTGATAGAAGGCGAATTCATGGTCAGGCATAAGGTCGGGATGGAAAATCGCCAGTAGATCAGCCAGCACAAGATGAGGATTAGTCACGCCCCATTCGTAGTAGTTGTTGCCGCCATTGGCGTTTTCGTCGCGATTGTTATTCCACAGGTCGCCGGACTGGAAAGCCGCGAAGTCGCCAAAGCGGCTATCCAGCGCCAACATGTCCGCGCTTGAATTGACGCCGAAAGTCTCGACCAGCCAGACGTCCGCATTCAGCCCGCCTTCGTAAACGGCTTCAAAGCCCAAGCCTTGGCTGGACGCCGAGCCGGCCTCCGCCAGCAGCAAGTCGCCACCGGCATCGCGAATCAGTTGGCCGACGTAGGTGTCTTCGCCGGGAATAAACCAGGCATCGGCATATCCCAAAAACGAGTTGATTAGCACGGTGGGACGTTCTTCCGCTCCCGCCGCCGCAGCCCTTTCCCGCACCATTTCATATTGCGCGGCGATGTCTTCATAGATCGCGTTGGCTCGCTCTTCTTCATTATAGAAAAGCGCGGTGAACTTGATCCATTCAGCCCGCCCGAGCGGCGAGAGTTCGCGCCAACTGGCATCGAGCGCGGTGAAAATGCCCGCTTCCAACAGCACCGGATGCGCATCGCTGGCGGGGTTGAAGCCATAGCTCATCACCAGTTGCGGCTCGAGCTCCAGGACAAGTTCGATGTTCACTTGATTGCCAAAGCCGACCTCGGCTATCTCGCCCTCAGCGATCCTTCGGGCGACTTCGGGCGTGCTGATGTAAAAGCCGCTGTCGACGCCCACCAGCCGATCCAGCAAGCCGAGCTGGGAAAGCGCCGGCAACTGCGTTGTCGAAAGCGTGATGAGCGCGCCAGTCGGCACTTCTATGAACTGCGTGCCTTCAGGGAAATCGGCTGAGGATGGCGCGGGCGTCCCGCATTGAACCAGCGCGTAACTGAAATCGGTCGCGCCGTCGAAGGCGTCAGCCACGCTTACGACTTTGTAATTCTTGAAATATTCGATTGAGAATTTGGCCGCGTCGACGACTTCGATTTTCTGCGGAAAGTAATCGACATCGGCCGCGTAATCCTCCACGCAGCCGTCCGTTAGATTGGCATCAAGCGCAGCGGCCGGCAGCAGGCTTGTGAGCAGTACAATTATGACTAGCAGTGTGGATTTCATCATGTCCCTCCTGTGGACGTAGGAGGAAACGGGGCTGGACAAGAAAAATACCCACCGTCGTCGGGTGGGCATAGGTCGCTGGTCCATGCTCGTCTCCCTTTTGACGCGAAAGATTCACGAGCTAAGACTCAGGCAGGCATTCGGACTTCTGATCAACGACCAGTTACCGCTGCGCGACAGTGTCGGACTTTCACCGACTTTCCCTTTACGTGTCGAACATCCGGGTTCAGACACGCCTGAGACTTAGAATATGTAGATGACCGTGAGCTTATCACACTAGCGAACTGCTGTCAAACAGGTCCGCGGGAAGTGTATCCATTTCGGTTGATATAGGTAAATTGCATCCACCCGACAGTCTGTAGGGGCGAGCGTAGGTTAGTGTCTACGCTACCCTTGGCTCGCCCG
>JAPOYT010000109.1 GCA_026706445.1 Chloroflexota bacterium | reverse complement strand
AAAGCAGGCAAAGCCTTTTGCGTGAGCCGCTGCCATGCAGCGCGAGGGTCTACAATTTCGTCAGGTCGCGGACGCGCTAGAATAGGTTTATTGCAAAACTGTCTGGGAGACGGAAGTTATGATTATCCCACCTTCGGATTTATTCAGGCCACTAAATCTCGATGATGCGTACAACTGCGACCGCGCGACGCTGGATGAGCGGCTTGCGCCGGGCGCGGAAGATGCCTATGGCGCGCAAAGTCTTCGCGGCATTCCTTTCCGCTTTGGCGAGGCTGGCCAGGCGAACGCGATCTTGCTGGATGACGATGAAGTCCGCATTGCGACCGGCGGAATTCAAGCGAGCTATCTAGTATTCGCGCATATCGTTGAGGATCGGCGGCGGCAATTGCCCGCGGAACTGGCGGAAATCGACGCGATTCAGCCTTGGGAACGAGCGATGGCGGCAAATGAGCTGGGCGATCTGGTCGCTGAGTATCAGCTGCATTACGCCGATGGCAGCGCGGCGGCGATCCCGATTCGGCGGCGCTTCGCCATTCAGCAGGCGCGCGTCTACTGGGGCGCGAGCGCGTTTGAAGCTGTTCCGCATTCGCAGGACGAGGTCGTGCGCAGCGCGTCGGAGAATATCGAGTTAGGTCGTACACCCAAGGGCGCCTATGGACGCGGCGAAACGCGACATGGCAGCGGGCGAGACGCGGCCGCCGAGCATTTTTGGCTGTACGCGCTGCCTAATCCCGAGCCCGGCAAAGCGATCAGCGAGATTCGCCTAGTTGGCAAGGAAGAGCGGGCGCTGATCTTCGGCATCAGCGCGACGCAAGTGGAGGCGCATCCGCTGCAGGCGCGGACGCGGCGCAAATTGCCGCTGGAATTGCCAGAGGGCCTGAAGTTCAACGCGATCGGCGAGCTGGATGGCGTCGACATTGACCTCGGTACGGTGATATCGGCGCGGGCGCAACTGGAATATGACCGCGACGCCTGGTTCGGCGACGCGCCCAACGCCCAGCCCGCGCGCTCCGATAACAGGGCGATCATTGAATTTGCCGCTCATCCGCAGGCGAAATTGTATCTACCGGCGGAGGATGGTGAATGGCAGGCTCATGATCTCAGTCAATCCGATGGCTGGTCGGTATGCACGACTGAAGCGCGGCAGTTGGTTCGCGTGAACGTGACAGATGAAAGCGGGCGCGAGGTCGCCGTGCGGATTCACTTCCACGGCCAGCACGGCGAATACCTGCCGCCGCGGGGCAATCACCGCAAAGTGAACCGCCACTGGTTCGAAGACAATTATGGCGAGTTCGTCAATAGTTTGAATCAATACGCCTATATACCGGGGCATTGCGAGGTTGAGCTGCCGCTGGGCGAAGTCTTCGTCGAGATCACGCGCGGCTACGAGATGAAACCAATTCGCACCAGCTTCGAAGTGACGGCGGAAACTGATGAAATCAACTTCACACTGGAGAAGGTACTGGATTGGGGCGAGCGCGGCTGGGTCTCGGCCGATACCCATGTGCATTTCCTGAGCCCGCAGACGGCATTGCTCGAGGGCGCGGCTGAGGACGTCAACGTGGTCAACTTGCTGGCGAGCCAATGGGGCGAGATGTTCAGCAACGTGGCGGACGACGCTGGGCGCGAAGGACTTCGGCGGCGATGGCGAGTTTCTGGTGCGCGTGGGCACAGAGAATCGTATGCAGGTCTTGGGTCATATTTCGCTGCTGGGCTATACGGGCGCGATGATCCATCCGCTTTGCAGTGGGGGACCGTCCGAGTCGGCGATTGGCGATGCGCTGGATGTGAGCATGGCTGAGTGGGCGGAGCGCTGCATTGAGCAAAATGGCTTAGTCGTGCTGCCGCATGCGCCGAACCCGCAGGCGGAACGAGCCGCCGATATCGTGCTGGGCTTGGCGCATGCGATTGAGATGATGACCTTCAATCCTTTCGATTTGCAGATCACGCCATACGGGCTGCTGGATTGGTACCGCTATTTGAATCTGGGTTATCAGATCCCGGTTGTCGGCGGGTCGGACAAGATGGACGCGGCTTCGCTGTTGGGCGGGATCCGCACTTACGCGCATCTGGGCGAGCGTGAATTCACTTATGAGAACTGGATGGCGGCGGTCAAGCTGGGCAATACCTTCGTGACGGTGGGTCCCTTACTGGAGCTGGAAGTCGAGGGCTTATCGCCGGGCAGCCGGCTTGACCTCCCGCTCGGCGGCGGCAAGCTGGATGTGTCGTGGCGCGTTGAATCGGCGGCGCTGCCGATCGAGAAAGTTGAGGTGGTCGTCGGCGGTTTCGCAGTTGAGGAGCAGGCAGCCGACGGGGCGCTGTCCGCCGCTGGCAGTTTCACGGTCTCGGTACATGAGTCGACCTGGATTGCGCTGCGCGTGCGGGGAAGCCTTGGCGGGCGCTCGGGCGAGATCGCGGCGCACAGCAGCTGTGTGCAGGCGCGGGTCGATGGGGCGCGGCCTTTCAAGCGGGAAGACGCCATCGCCGTGCTGGAGCAGATTGAAGGCGCGATTGCGTATGTGGATACGCTGGCGCCCAAGCCTGCTGCGCGGCAGTACAAGAAGATCCGCGCGGCGATTGAGGCGGCGCATACGCGGCTGCATCAGCTGATGCACCGGCAGGGGATTTACCATGAGCATAATCCGCTGCATGAGCATGGGGAGCATTAGGTTTTTCAGCACAGAGGAAAAAGAGGAAACACAGAGAACACAGAGGAATACGGACATGAGCGAACCAACAGGCAGCCCGTACAATTCGTAACGACGTAATGTTTGGAAAACAGCCGGCGCGTATTAGGCTGGATTGTCCGCCGTTGGCTCGACAATGACGTTGACGAATTCGAACTTCTGCTTATTGCGGTATTGATTGTTCTCGGCGTGGTTGACTTCGACCAGCGTTACCTGCGTGCCGAAGCTCGCGAGGACGTACTTGGTGTGCCATTCGCCGGATTGCTGCGCATTGCGCAGGTAGAGCAGCCGAACCTTGGGATCCATCAGGCGGAGCTTGAATTTGGCGCGCCAAAGCTTCATGCCGCTGAGCTCATCCAGCAGAGACCGGCGTTCCCCTTCGTTGAGATAGGCCATTTGCCATCCTCATTAGCCGAGATATGCGAAATCTGGGATAATTGTAGCGGTCGAAGCGCGGCTTCACAACGGGACAAAAGATGCAAACTTTCAGCGTGGGCGAGATCACGGGCTATATCCACGAGCTATTTGACGCGGACAGCGTCTTGGCTGATGTCTGGGTGCGGGGCGAGGTATCGAATCTGACGGTGGCGCGTTCGGGCCACTGGTATTTCACGATCAAGGACGCCGAGGCGCAGCTGCGCTGTGTGATGTTCCGCGGCGCGGCGCGCAGGGTACGGATCAATGTGGCCGCGGGCGACGAAATCCTCGTCCACGGGCGGGTCAGCGTGTATGAAGCGCGCGGCGAGTATCAGCTTTACGCTGACGCGATTGAAGCGGTCGGCGGCGTCGGCGACTTGCATCGGCAATTCGAGGCATTGAAAGTCAAGCTCGATGCTGAAGGTCTGTTTGATGCCGAGCGCAAGCAGCCTATCCCCGCCTTTCCCGCGCGAATCGGCGTCGTTAGCTCCCCGACTGCGGCCGCCTGGCATGACATGCAAAATGTGCTGCGCCGGCGTTTCCCACTGGTCGAAGTGATCCTGAGTCCGACGCTGGTGCAAGGCGCGGACGCTCCGCCGCAAATTGTGAGGGCGCTTGAGCGGCTCAATCGGCGTTCGGATATCGACACCATCATCATCGCGCGCGGCGGCGGATCGCTGGAAGACTTGTGGTGCTTCAACGACGAGGGCCTGGCGCGGTCGGTAGCGAAGAGCCGCATTCCGGTGATCAGCGGACTGGGCCACGAGATTGATTTCACGATTGTGGACTTTGTCGCCGACTTGCGG
>JAPOYT010000225.1 GCA_026706445.1 Chloroflexota bacterium | reverse complement strand
CTTATACACCTCATCGAAGATTTTCGCAGTATAACACGTCCTTCATCGGCACGAAATGCCTAGGCATCCACTGTGTACCCTTACTCGCTTTCCGTACTATCGTACGGAGTCGCCGGCTCTCTTGGCACGCGCTTATAGGTATTACCTTCGCGTTGATTATTCGATTCTTAAGACGCACTCGCTACCGCATCCGCCAACCGTATACCGTATGGTCGGCTACCATAGCGTCCGATAGTCTACGACGAGTCAGCATCTGATGCAAGACCCAAATTCCAGAAAGAGCGGCGATATGTTTAGGAATGTCGCCGAAGGGATTATGCCAAGAACCTACGCAACAATTCATGACGCGGGAAAAGCCACCTGTAGGTTAGAAGAACTTGTAGTATCCTAAAAGTCTTGACACTGAACAACCCATGCAATCGCAGGTTCAGGCTGCCATTTTGCGCAAATCTACTCCGAATATCTTCAAACTCCCGGTCCATCCTTGGCTCATCGGCGCCGTTCCGATTCTCTTTTTGTATTCCCAAAATTTCGGTCTGGTAATCGAAAATGAAGTTCCCGCTCTCGTGTTCTGGATGTTGCTGGTCACGACCATCGGCTTTGTCTCAGCCTACGCGATTTGGCGCAATGCCTGCAAAGCCGCGCTGATCACTTCAAGCGTCATGGTCTTGTTTTCATTGAGCGGACACTTTCACAGCCTGCTTGCAAGAAGCGAACCGCTCATTGTGTGGACGACCTTGGTACTAATTGCTACGGCAATCGTGGTTGCAGAATTGCACAAGATTCGTTCTGAACGATTCTTTGAGCAGGTTACCACACCGTTGAATCTTGTCTCACTGGCGTTGATCCTGATACAGGTCGTGGCGCTCTATTCAAGATTTGCCAGACCATCATACAGTGAGCTGACAATCCAGACCGGCGATTCGCCTTCCGCCATTGCAGCGCCCAGATCCAAGATTCAGGACTCGCGCGAACGACCCGATATTTACTACATTATCCCGGATGCATACTCTAGCGACATTTTCCTCCAGAGCTTCATGAGCTACGACAATTCTAAGTTCACGGAGGCGCTCAAGGCGCGCGGGTTTGAAGTGATTCCTCACGCGCAGACCAATTACCCCAGCACATTAGTGTCACTAGCGTCGACTCTAAACATGCGACATTTCAGTACAAACCCAACGGAACTGAATGACTTCGATTATTTGAGGCACTCGATTGCGTACAGTGAAGTCGCGCGCTATTTGTCGCGGCTCGGTTATACTTATGTGCAGTTACTGTCTGGCTATTTGTTTCCGAGCGCCATTGCCGATATCAACCGCGACTTTACGCCAAGCGGTCCGGTTGATGTAAAAGTCGACGAGAATGCCATGGCGACTTTTCTTACGGATTCCGCCCAGAATCCCAAAACACGCGTTGATTTAAGAAACTTTTATCATCAATCTCTGGCGCCGCTTTACTTCGAAACCACTCTGATCAAGCCCATCGCCAACGAAATTTACAATCTATTGCAACGAGATCAACTCGTTTCATACGACAAATACGCGCCCGAACGCTTCCTCGACACAGTTGCAGAACTTGAGTCAATCGCCGAAATGCCCGAAGCGACATTCACGCTTGTTCATCTGCTGAAGCCGCATCGCCCTACTGTCTTTGACAAACACGGCAATGTGATCGGCAGGATACAGTTTCCTAGCGCTCGCCAACACTTAGATGAATTGGAGTTTGTGAACAGCAAATTCATTGAGATGGTTGATATCATTCTGGATGGATCTCGACATCAACCGATAATCATATTCCAGGCGGATCATGGTTCAAGATTTGGAGCGTTGCGCGGGTCTGATCGCCGCAAGGTTTACTTTGACGTCTACTCCGCGTACGCCCTGCCCGACCAGTATTCCCTGGACATTCCGCGCCCGCATACGAACATCAATACCTTCCCGCTAATACTGAATTCAGTGTTTGATGCTGGATTCGACTTGCAGGATAATCGCTTGATTGAGCTGTTTGCTGGCGCTGGCAACTTTGCCGCGCAACAAGATGTGACCGACGAGTTCGCGCGCAAGTAGGGTCATAGCGGGATAATGTCAATTAGAGCGCCAGTGTCCGGAATTTCAGATAGCAGAATTCTCGTACGCAGAATCGGGGAGGAATGAAAATGAAGCGCTTGCGATCCGTATTTAAGTTGGGGATTTGCCTGGCCGGTTGCAGGACGATGGCGGCTTATCTGGACCCCGGTTCCGGCAGCCTTATCGTGCAGATTCTAGTTGCCATCATTGTCGGCGCCTTAGCCACCTTTCGATTCTGGAAAGCAAGACTGCTGTCGCTATTTGGCTTACGGCAAGACGGGGAAAATGATGATGAGAGCGACGAGACCGAGAACAACGATCTAAGGCAGCCATGAGAAACACGAGGAAAATCGAGGGATCATTCCGTGATCCCAGTGGCTTCGTTTTCCTCAAAGATGGAGTCATATATCGCCAGGTCAATAAGAGCTACCAGCAACATTACGACCTTCTGAAAAGCAGCGGTTTGTACGACCGACTGATTAGCCGTAACTACCTCGTCCCGCACACTGAAGTTGATCATCCGCCGCTGTGCCCGGACGACGCTTACAAGATTCTGCGACCGCAGCGGATCCCATTCATATCGTATCCCTACGAATGGTCATTCAGCCAAGTCAAAGATGCCGCGCTGGTGACCCTCTCTGTCCTGAAGCGCTCGCTCGCGCACGATCTAATCTTGAAGGACGCAAGCGCATACAATGTACAGTTCCTCGCTGGCAAACCAATATTTATGGATACGCTATCGTTTGAGACTTACCAGGAGGGCCAGCCATGGCATGGCTACCGGCAATTCTGCCAGCATTTCCTGGCGCCGCTGGCTCTGATGAGCTACAAGGATATACGCCTGAGCCGGCTTCTGCGCGAGTACATTGACGGGATTCCGCTGGACCTGGCTGTTTCGCTCTTGCCGCGGCGCAGCTATCTTAACGTCGGCCTGGTGACGCATCTGCATCTTCATGCGCGCGCCCAGCAGCGTTACGCCGGCAAGCCGGCGCCAGCCGTCTCCAGTGGCGCCACGCGCTTGGGAAAGCGCTCGCTGATGAACATCGCGGACAATCTTCAGTCGACCATTGAACGGCTTTCGTGGGACCCTGGCAAGACTTCCTGGTCCGACTACTATGCCGGGGACAGTTATCAGGAGACCGGATTCGACAGCAAAGTTAAGATTGTCGCCAGCTTTATTCGAGAGGCGAAACCTGGGCATGTCTGGGATTTGGGCGCCAATACGGGTGTGTTCAGCCGCGTAGCGAGTCAAAGCGGAATTTTCACAGTCTCTATCGACAGTGACCCGGGCGCGGTAGAGGCAAATTATTTGTTTAGCAAGCAGCGGCAAGAGGAGAACCTGCATCCGCTGCTTGTGGACTTAACAAATCCGACGGGCGCGTCTGGCTGGGCGAATAGTGAACGGGAATCCCTCGTAAAGCGTTCTCGCGCGGATTGTATCCTGGCCCTCG
The DNA here is from genome assembly GCA_026706445.1 of Chloroflexota bacterium. Taxonomy (GTDB): domain Bacteria; phylum Chloroflexota; class Anaerolineae; order Aggregatilineales; family Phototrophicaceae; genus UBA6055. The sequence goes on along the minus strand of JAPOYT010000225.1, from coordinate 418 downwards.
CGCTTATTCATCATCTCGCGATTGCGAATAATGTACCGCTGGACAAGATCGCCAGATTCTTTGCGTCGCTAGCTGAGTGGGCAATTGTGGAATTCGTGCCCAAGAGCGACAAGAAAGTCCAACAATTGTTGGTCGCGCGGGACGATATCTTTGTTGACTACACAAGAGCGGGCTTTGAACGAGAATTCGGTTCTGTCTACGATGTGCAAATGTCGGCGCCGATTGAGAATTCACAGCGCCTCATCTATCTGTTACGGCGCCGCCAGCGCGCCTGAGCCAGATGTTGGCGGTGCAAGTACTTTTTCAGATATAGAGACTATAGCGCTTGCCGCCGACGGTCTCCCCCAAACTCACGGGGGCAATCCCCTGACCTCCTCGGTGCAAACGAGGCGCTCTCCCAACTGAGCTATGTCCCCAA
>JAPOYT010000176.1 GCA_026706445.1 Chloroflexota bacterium | reverse complement strand
CCCCTACAAAATCATACGTACTTGGGGTTGGGGATATAATCTCGAGGATGGCTCAAAGAATTTCAACCGAGTTCGATGCACTCCCCAACTGCCGAAAACTTGACAGCAAGGGCGAAACCGCCTAAAATTGGTAACACCACTGACCAATATGGCATGGTCTGCGAGGAGAGCGCCGTGAAGGTTTCCTCACCAAGCATCTCCGGCTTGAATACAATTGAAAAAGCCAGCGTCAAAGACCAAACCCTTGAGCAATTGAAGAATTACATCTTGTCGGGCGTTGTGCGCCTGGGCGAGCGCTTGCCATCGGAGCGGGCGCTGGCGGATGCGCTCGGCGTGGGCCGGTATAGCGTGCGCGAGGCGCTCAAGGTGCTGGAGGCGGTCGGGCTGGTGGAGTCGCGAATCGGGGAAGGCACCTTCCTGACGACCAATACGGGCGCGAGTTTCGGTCGGATTCTCGGGCTGAGTTTCGCCACTTGGGGCGGCACCATCATCGAGCTGCTGGATGCGCGCAAGATGATCGAGGCGGAAGCGGCGCGCGCGGCGGCGGAACGGGCGACGGCGGAAGAAGTTGGCTTGATTGAAGCGGAATTGAAGACGATGCAAGCCAATATGGATCGGGTGCAAGCCTATCTGAAGGCGGATTTCGACTTTCATCGCCGCATCGGCGAGGCGAGCCACAACGCCATTATCAGTCAGTTCGTCAGCAACCTTATCGATTTGCTGGAAGAAGTCTTGCGCGAGACGCATTCCGATAGCTTGCCGGCGCAGGCGGAGGGCGGGGGCACGCACCAGGCGATCTTCAATGCCATCGCCGCCGGGGACGCGGATGCCGCGAGCCATCTGATGCGGGAGCATATTCAGTTCAGCGCCGAGGTATGGCAGACGGTGATATCGCTGACTGCCGACGCTGATAGAGAGGCGACCAACGATTTGCCAGGCGAAGACTGAGGAGGTGACCCGCGCCACAGATTTTTCCGTTCGCGCTTTGGTCAAGTAGTCTTGTTGAGGAGACGACATGAAAAAGAGATTCCCCTTTGACACATCGGACTTGAAGCCCTCGCGCAGGGACTTTATGCGGCTGGGCGGTACTAGCTTGGCAGCGGCGATGATGATGCGTTATGGAACATTGCCGCTTCTGGCGCAAGGCATGGGTGATATCCCGGCCGAACTGCATCCAGGCAGCCCGAACAATCCGCGTGGCTGGACGACGACGCTGCCGCCGATTCCGGACGGCATGCCGGTTGATCCGCCAGTGACAATCACGGGCAGCCGGCGCGGACCCTGGGAATTCGCCGATGGCGACGACATTGAGAATTCGAACTTCACCCGTCTCAACGCCGCAGTGACTGGCATCATCTGGAAACTGGCGTTCAGTTGGACCGACAACGAGGAAGAGGTTTTGCAGAAGTACAATCTCGCCATCGCCGGCGACGACCTGCCGGACTTCATGGAGACGGTGCCGCTGCAGATTTACGCCGAGCTGCTCGAGAACGATCTGTTGGAAGACATCACCGATGTCTACGATGCTGTCGCGCATCCGGTTTGGTTGAAGGACGCCTGGAACTTCGGCAATGGCGTCGCCTGGCAGTACGCGGAAGTGAACGGACGCAAGATGGGCTTGCCGCACACCGAGCAGGCGGCGCAGAATGACAAGCTGCTGTGGATTCGCCAAGACTGGCTGGACGCCGTCGGCATGAGCCTGCCGACCACGGTCGATGAATTGTACGCGGTCGCCAAAGCCTTTGTCGAAGCCGACCTGGGTCACGGTCCAGAAGGCAGCACCATCGGCATCGCGGCGGCGAATAACCTGGTCACCTGGTACAGCTCGCTCGATCCCATCTTCGGCGCCTGGGGCGTCATGCCCGGCTACTGGACGCCGGATGAAAGCGGTGACCTGCAATACAACAGTGTCTTGCCGGAGATCAAGGAAGTGCTGGGCGTGCTGCGGCAATGGTATGCCGAAGGCATCTTCGCGCAAGATTACTTCACGCTGCGCCCGCCGCAAACCGCCTTCGGCCAAATTGGCGCCAATACCTGCGGCATCACCATGTCGCCGGCCTTCGCCGCGCTTTTCGGCTTGCCCGACAGCGTCACCAACGACCCGAGCGCGCGCTGGACCTGGGGCGATATACCGGCGGGACCGACCGGCATCAAGAAGAAAGCCTGGAGCAACCATGTTGTCGATAGCGTCTTTTGCTTCCGCAAGGGCTTCGAGCATGTCGATCTCGTGCTGAAGCAAATCGGTTGGTGGGCGGAGCTGCTGCAGAATCCGGAGAATCGCTATCATGGCTTCGAGGGCACTGATTACTACTGGCGCAACGATGACGGCGAAGTCGACTCCATGGGCGCCAATCTCGATCTGGCCTCCGGCTACGATGGCAACAAGCATATCTGGGGTCCTCCTGGAACCAACGGCAGCGCGCTGACTGAACCGCGTTTCGAGACCAACTGGATAAAGCATCGCCGCGAAGTCTGGGCCAACATTCCCGAGGCCGAGCGCGATGCCTACATGGACGCCTTCCTCGGCAGCGACGAACTTTCGGTCATGTGGGATGACGCCAATGTTTTTGCGGTGGACCGTTGGGAGCTGGATGGCATCCGCAACCACTTCACAACCTTCCCGACGCGGACGATGGAACTTGCGCTCGCATCGCTGAATAGCTTGGAAGCGGAGACCTTCGTCAATATCATTACGGGGCAAGTCTCGCTGGACGACTTCGACAGCTTCGTCGCAGACTGGAAGAGCGGCGGCGGCGATGCCATAACCGGCGAGGTCAATGAATGGTGGCATGGGCAGATGTAGCCCCCACCCCCACCCCCTAGCCCCCTCCCGCCATCTCTATGGCGGGCATCCCATAAAGAGGGAGGGGGAACACGTGGCGCGAAGTTGGTAGCTGTGCGCGAAAATGGGCTCGCATATTCGACGCGGCTAATTGCCAAATGCATTATGTTTTCGGGCCTTAAGCCCCTCCCTCCTTGCGGGGGAGGGGTTTGGGGCGGGGGGAAAGCAGCATGACCTTCCGCGAATACCTTAAGCGCGCCTGGCCCCTGTACGTCATGATCGTGCCGGGCGTGATCTTCGTGCTGTTATTCCGCTATTACCCGATGTATGGCATCGTCATCGCTTTTCAGGACTATAGCCTGGCCAAGGGTTTCCTCAATTCGCCTTGGGTCGGCTGGGAGAACTTCGAGCGTCTGTTCTCTTTTGCGGAGTTCGGGCGTTTCCTGGGCAACACCGTGCTGATCGCGGTCGCCAAGATCGTCGCCGATCAGATCGGGGCGGTTATTCTGGCGCTGCTGCTGAACGAAGCGCGGGTGATCCTCTTCCGCCGCGCGATACAGACGCTGGTCTATTTGCCTCATTTTCTCTCGTGGATCGTATTGGGCGGAATTCTGCTGGATATTCTGGCGCCATACGGCATCCTCAATCAAGCCATCGTCAATCTTGGCGGGGAGCGCCAGTTGTTTTTAGGCAGCAACTCCTGGTTCCGCGGCACGGTGATTCTTTCGGGCTTCTGGAAGAATGTCGGCTTCTCGACCATCGTCTATCTGGCGGCGCTGACAGCGATCAACCCAACCTTGCACGAGGCGGCCGCGATCGACGGCGCCGGGCGTTTCCGCCGCATCTGGCATATCACTTTGCCGGGCATTCGGCCGACGATTGTGCTGCTGGCGGCGCTGAGCCTGGGCGATGTCTTGCAAGCCGGCTTCGAGCAGATCCTGACGCTTTACAGCCCGGCCGTCTACCGCACCGGCGATATCATCGACACCTACGTGTACCGCCATGGCATCGTCTCGGCGCAATACAGCCTGGCGGGGGCGGTGGGTTTGTTCAAGTCCTTCATCGGTTTTTTCCTAATCGTGTCTTCTTATTATCTGGCCGATCGCTACGCCGGCTATCGCATCTTATAGGGGCGGGCGCATGATCCGCGACAGAGGCTGGTTCAGCCGCCTTTTTGATAGCTTCAACTACGTCTTCCTGGCTCTCTTCGCTCTGCTCTGCCTGGCGCCGATGGCGCATATTTTCGCAGTCTCGCTTAGCGGGCGGGCGCCGGCGACGGCCGGATTCGTCTCGTTTTGGCCGATCGATTTCACGCTGGAGAATTATCAGGAGGTGATGGGTTCGCGCACATTCCTGCGCTCCTTCTTTATCTCGGTCGCGCGCGTTTTGACCGGCACGAGCTTGAACATGGTTTTGATCATACTGACGGCATATCCTTTGTCCAAGACGCCGCGGGTATTCAAAGGGCGCACGATCTTCATCTGGTTTTTCGTTTTTGCCATGCTCTTCGATGGCGGCTTGATCCCCACCTTCCTGGTCGTGCGCGGTCTCGGGCTGCTGAATACCTTGGGCGCGCTGATTCTGCCCAACGCCGTGCCCATCTTCAGCGTGATCCTGATGATGAATTTCTTCCGCAGCGTGCCAAGAGAGCTGGAAGAATCGGCGGTGATCGATGGCGCTTCGCATTGGCGGGTGCTCTGGCATATCTATATTCCGCTCTCGCTGCCGGCCATCGCCACCTTGACCCTGTTCGCAGCGGTCAACCATTGGAACGCCTGGTTTGATGGCTTGATTTACATGACCGACGCCGCCAACTATCCCATGCAGACCTTCTTGCGCACGATTGTGGTCGAGCTGGATTTGACCAACGTGGGCATTGATCCGCGCGATTTGCAGCGCTTGTCTGACCGGGCAATCCGCGGCGCGCAGATCATTGTCGCGACGGTTCCGATTCTCGTCGTATATCCCTTCTTGCAGCGCTATTTCATATCGGGCATTAAGTTGGGCGCGGTGAAGGAGTAGGTTGTGGGCGTTACTCCCGTCTTCGGCGGCGGCGTATTTCCCTGGGGGACGCATGTGTATCGCGAGCCTTGCCTTGATCTGGACGGCATGCTGCGCGATTTGCCGCTGCTGAAGCAATACGGCTTCAATATGATCAAGATTCAGGAGCATTGGTCGGCCGATGAAAGGCGCGAGGGCGAGTACGATTTCTCGCGCATTGAGCAAGTCCTGCGGCGCGCCGACGAGCTGGACCTGGGCGTATACCTGGGACTGACGATGGAGCAGGCGCCGGCTTGGATATGGCGGAAGTATCCCGATTGCCACTTCGTCTACAGCGATGGGCGGCGGCACAATCAGCCAACGCAGTACACGATCCCGATGGATGGCAAGCCGGGTCCCTGTTGGGATCATCCCGGTGTTCGGGCGGCGGCGGCGCGTTTCATCGGCGAGCTGGCGCGGAAGCTGGGTCAATACAAGAATATCTGGGCCTGGAATACCTTTCAGGAGATTGGCTTCTGGCCCAATACTGCGGGGAAGCTGGGTTTCTGTTATTGCCCGCACACGCTGGCGCGTTTTCGGGAATGGCTGCGGGAGAAGTACGAGACGCTGGAAGCGCTGAACGCTGCGTGGCAGATCAATTACGGCGACTGGGACGAGGTGGCGCCGCCGCGCCGCGAGGAGCCGCTGGCGCCCTTCATCGACTGGCGCTATTTCATGGACGATGTTTATTTGGCGCGGCAGCTGGCATTTAAGACAAAGGCGCTAAAGGACAACGACCCATTGCGGCGGCCCGTCTTCAGCCACGCCGATACGCCGCGCGTCGGCTCGGGGGCGGAGTGGCGCTGGGCGCGCGTTGGCGACTTTTTCGGCACGAGCAATTACCCAAAGTGGAATAACGGTCACCCCTGGGACGATCCGGTTGCCAGTGAAGATGGGGCGCTGCTCAATGAGATCTGGGAAGAGATGATGCTTTGCACCGATTTGGCGCGCGGCAATAACGGTCGCGATCGCGCGCTGTGGGGCGCTGAGTTTCAGGGTGGACCAGTCTCGACTTCGCTGCATTTCGGGCGAAAGCCGACGCCGAATGACTTGCGCGTCTGGATTCTGTCGGGGCTGGCTTGCGGCATGACCGGCATCAGCTTCTGGAATCATCGCGTCGAGCGCTTCTGGAAGGAAGGGAATGGCTTCGGTCTGTTGGATCCCATCGGCGACAGCAGCGAGCGCATGGAAGCGGTCAGCCGAATCGGAAAGGCGATTCAAGCGCATGGCGAGTTCTTCGCGCAGGCGCAGCCGCCGCGAGCGCAGGCGGCGCTGCTGGTGAACGAGAACACGCGCCATTTTTTCCAAGCTTTTAATGGCGATGTGATTCAGCATTACCGCTACAACATGCGCGGGTGGTATGCGCGGCTATGGCGGCTGGGCATAACGGTGGATTTCCTTGATACCGAAGAAGTCGCCGCCGGCGAGCTGGCGCATTACAATTTGGCAATCTTGACGATGCCGCTTAGTTTGGATGGCGGCTACTTCGCGCGTTTGGCCACATTTGTCGAGGCAGGCGGGACGCTGATTGCCGAAGCCTGTCCAGGCCGTTGGGACAAATATGGCTGGACCACGCTGTCGCAGTTGGTGGATGGCGGTGAGGAAGTCTTCGGCGCGCGGCACGGAGAGCTGGCAATGGTCAGCGAGCCGGGCGCGGAGCCACGCTGGATGCCTGATGAGCGCCGTTACGGCGAGTTTGATCCGCCGACTGCCTTGACGGGTTGCGGCGCGTTTTTTGGCGCGGGAGCGCGCGCCAGCTTTTACTTGCAGCGCCTCAAGCCGACTTCTGGCGAAGCGATCCTGATGAATGGCGATGATGTCGTCGCCGTGATGAACCGCTTTGGCGCCGGGCGGGGTATTTTGATCGGAACCTTCCTCGGCTTTGGCGCGAAGGCCTATCGCGAATCGGACGCTGATACAGATCGCTTTCTGGATGCGCTGCTGCGGAAAGCGGGCGTCAAAGGCGATCGCTGCGGCGCGCTGCTGCGGCGGCGGCGAGAATGGCAGGGGCGGGAAGCATGGTTCTTCGTTAATCCGACCCCGCATGCGGTGACGGAGCGCGTCAGTAAGGAACGCTTTAGTACGGCGCGCGACCTCTTGGGAGAGGCTCTGATAGAGGAGAGCGCGGACGCGGTATCGGTTCGCGTGGAAGGCACCAGCCTGGCATGTGTGGTGCTTGACCCTTGAACACCGTAGAGTAAGCATAGTGTGTAAATCTCTGTGCCCTATGCGCCATTGTGGTGAAATAGATAATTTACAGGACGCATCATGAAAATCACCCGTATTGATTGTCACGTATTGCTCGTTCCCGAATTTCACAGCGAAGCCTGCTCATCGGCGCAGGACAATCTAGTCGTTGAGATCCATACCGATGAGGGCATCACTGGCATCGGGGAAACGGATGTGAATCCCTGGATCGCGCGCGCCTGCATCAAAGCCATGGGCACGCATATCATGGGTTTGGGTTTGGAAGAGATGCTGATCGGCGAAGATCCGCTGCAGCCGGAAGCGATTTGGCAGAAGCTGTATAGCGGCTCAAAGATGAACGGGCGGCGCGGGGCGCTGATTTGCGCAATGGGCGCTATCGACATGGCGCTTTGGGACATCAAGGGAAAGGCGCTGAGCCTGCCGATTTACAAGCTGCTGGGCGGCGCGGTCAAGGATTCGATCACACCTTACGCGTCGCTCTTGCCCACCGGCGACAGCTTGGGGGAATATCGCGAATCACTGAAGGAAAAGCTGCTGCAAGCGCGAGAATTCGGTTTCAAGGCGGCCAAGCTGGAGATCTGCATCAATGGTCCTTACACCCACAACGCTTTGCAGGAAGATGACGAACATATTGCCGGTATCGTCGCCGAATGTCGTGACGCAGTGGGCGCCGAGATGACGCTGATGGTGGATGTGGCTTACGCCTGGGACGACGCGCGAACGGCGCTGCGGGTGATCAAGCAGCTGGAGCCTTTCGATCTATTCTTCCTGGAGACGCCGATCAATATCGACGATCTGGAGGGCTACGCCTTCATTAGCGATCGTTCGCCGATCCGCATCGCCGCTGGCGAGTGGCAGAATACGCATTGGGAATTTATCGATTTGGCGCATCGGGGCAAGCTGGATGTTTTGCAGCCGGATATTGGACGCGTGGGTGGATTTACCGAAGCGCGCAAGGTGGCGCAGTTGGCGGCGGATTACGGACGCTTGATCGTGCCGCATTGCTGGAAGACGGGCATCGGCATCGCGGCTAGCGCCCATTTGGGCTTCGCCACCGCCTGCTGCCCGTATATTGAGTATTTGCCAGCGCATTTGTCGGAGTCGGCGCTGCGCGACGAATTGGTCGCCGATGAACTGGAAATGGTTGATGGCGAAATTCCGCTGCCGCAGAAGCCGGGATTGGGCATCGAGCTGAATCGCGATGCCCTGCAACGTTATCTGGTTGACTAGCTTGGCAGCCCCCACCCCAAACCTTTCCCACCATCTCTATGGTGGGCATCCCATGAAGAGAGAGGGGCTTCAACGCTGGAGAAATTGCGACAGTAGGCGCTTAAGCGAAAGTGGCCTCGCGTAGACTTACCCCCGCGTTTAGCAATGCCGCTTCAATGGCGGCGCGCTGTTGATCGGAGCTTTCCGGCATGGGCATGCGCGGAATGCCCGCGGGCCGTCCCTGCAAAGCGAGCGCCGTCTTGACATTGGCTGGCATATTGTCGCCTTCGAGGGCGTTATATATCGGCAGCAGCTTATGATGCGAGTCCAGCGCGGAGATGTGATCGCCCGCCTGAACTTGATTCCACAGCTCGACGCATAGCTCGGGCGCCGCTGTCAGAATGGCGGCGATGGCGCCATGCGCGCCGAGCGCGAATGAAGGATACATCAGCGCGTCAACCGCCGACATGATGAGGCCCGCGTCGGCCGATGTCATCAGTAGATCAGCCAGCAGCTTGAGATCGCCGGCGCTTTGCTTGACGCCGATGAGCCCGTCGATTTCGCGCATCATGCGGTCGAGCAGGGCGGGCGAGCAGTAGGTCCAGGGCACTACATTGTAGATCATCACCGGCTGGGCGGCGTGTTGCGCCAAGCGCGCAAAATGCGCGAACATCAACTCGTCGTCGGGGCGAAAGAGGTAATGCACCGGCGTTACTTGCAGGGCGGCGACATCCAGGTCAGCCAGGGCGCGGGCTTTCTCTATCGCTTGGCGCGTGCTGTCAACGATGATGCCGGCGATGACGGGGACGCGGCCCGCAGCGACATCGCAGGCGGTCGCCACGACTTGGCGAAGCTCGTCGGTGGTTAGCGCGTGGCCTTCGCCGGTGCTGCCGCCGACGGCGATGCCGTGAACGCCGGCGGAAGAAATCAGGTATTCGATTTCGGCGCGAAGCAGCGCTTCGTCTACCGACTCATCTTGGGCGAATGGCGTGACCATCGGTGGCACGATGCCGTGGATTTTCATTCTTGTCCTCGCTTTCTTTGGAAGTTTCTCGTTCTTGTTTCGAGATATTTGCATGCGTTGGCTGCAAATTTGCTTCACGCTTATCTGTGGGAGTGGTGGATTGCGATGATGTAATCTTGCCCGTCCGCAGAATCTGAATCTGCGGGCGACCCAAGGGTCGCCCCTACATCTGCTACTTTTGAGCCAGATTTATATTTGCCATGTCCTCAATATTCGCGACTTCCCCTTATTCAGGCGGCTTTTGCTTTGACCAGGTCACGTTTGCCGAAGAAGATCCAGAGCAGCCAGAGCGCCGTCGGCAGGACCAGAATAATAGAACCGAGCTGGAGGACGCCGCTGACGCCAAGCGAGGTATCGATGAGGCGCCCGGTTGTGCCGGAAGATACGGCGGCGAAGAGCGTGTACAGGGCGAACTCGGTGGAGAATACGCGTCCGCGCACTTCGTTCGGCACGATCTGCAAGAGCAGCTGCGTACCCAGGACCCAAACTAATCCGCCGCCGACGCCGCGCAGAAGCGCGCCGATGAGCACGACGGGCAGTGAAATCAAGGTTGAGCAAATAAGAAAGCCGAGGGACGAACAAACATAGCCAAAGGCGATCATCAGGCGCAGGCGCCGATCGCGATCGCGCGCCCAATTGCGCCCGAGAATTGGGCTGAGACCGGAACCGATGCCAGCCATGACGTAGATCAAGCCCATGCTGATGCTGCCGCCTTCGCCGATGGGAAAATATTTCTCGGCGATGGTGACTTGCGCTACCTGGAAGAAGCCAATGATGAAGAAACCGAGAACGGCTTTCTGGATAGCGATGGAGAAGGTATCGATATGCCGGCGCAGATAGCGCAGCCCATCAAGGTATTGCTGGATGCCGGCCAGCGCCGATTGGTCGGATCTGCGCTCAAGCGTTGATTGATAGGGCATTCGCAGGAGGATGAGCGCGCTGAGCAGGAAGGTGACCGCATCTATCACAAAGGCGGGATAGACGCCGACAACGCCGGCGACCAAGCCGCCCAGCGCCGAGCCAAAAGCCAGCATGACCGACCAGGTGGCGGACGAGAGGGCGTTGGCGATGCCCAGCTCCTGCGGCTTGGTGATATCGGGCAGCAGGGCATTCCAGGCGGGAAAGTAGAAGCCCTGGGAGGCCGCCTGTACCGCGGTGAGCGCGTAGATCAGCCAGACGAGCTGCGGATCGCGCGCCAGCACAAAGCCCAGAACGACGAAGCAGCGCAGCACATCGGTGATGATGAGAATGGTCCGGCGGTTGTAGCGGTCCGCCACGACGCCGGCGATTGGGCTGACGAGGAAGGGCGCCAGCATCCTAACGACGAATAGACCGCCGATAGCGGTACCGGATTGCGTCAAGGTCGCGATCAGGGCGGCCGAGGCGATCAAGTTAAACCAGTCGCCGGTCAAGCTGATGACCTGCCCCGCCCAGAGATAACGAAAAGCGCGGTTGCCGCGTATCAGTTGCAGGTAACCGGATGAGTGGGTAGCAGTCTTTTTCAAGTTAGTCTCGCAAAGGACAGACCGCGCCGCCTGCGGAAGCGGCATGCGCGCTCATGTATTCAGGATTCTTGCAACGCGTCGGGCAAGCCCGAGCTTGCAACATTATATCCGCAGCCAGCCACACAATACAGCGGCGAAAAGACGAAGCTCTTTTGGGGCAGTTTTCGCTGCGCGCGCTGAATTCGGCAAGCATTTAGCATCTGTTCAAAACTGTCTCCGATTCTGTAAGATTGTGGCGCCTGGATGGCATTGCGGGATTGGATAATGCGGAAGGGCGGGAGCGTCTGATGAGAGTTTTTATCGCTGGCATAGACGGCTATTTGGGCTGGCCCCTGGCGATCTATTTGAACGCGCGCGGGCACGAAGTCGCCGGCGCGGATCTGCTGCTGCGGCGCCAATGGGTGGCGGAAGTCGGCGGGGACAGCGCTTTACCGATCGCCAGCCGAGAGGAACGCTTGGAGGCTTATCGAGAGGCGACTGACCTGGCGCTCGACTTTCGCGTTGGGGATTTGACGGATTACGCCTTTGTCAAAGGATTCTTCGAGGAATACCAGCCGGAGGCGGTTGTCCATCTGGGGCAGATGCCGTCGGCGCCATACTCGATGATGGATCAGGCGCATTGCGTTTGGACGCAGCGGAATAACGTCATCAACAATTTGAATATCTTATGGGCGATCAAAGAGGTTGTGCCGGCGGCGCATCTGGTCAAGCTGGGCACGATGGGCGAATACGGCACGCCCGCGGTCGACATCCCCGAAGGATTTTTCGAAGTCGAATTTCGCGGGCGGGTCGACCGATTGCCCTTTCCGCGGCAAGCCGGCAGTTGGTATCACCAGAGCAAAGTGCACGATTCGCACAATACGCAGCTTGCCACAAAAATTTGGGGCGCGCGGGCGACGGATATCATGCAGGGCGTCGTCTTCGGCACGCGGATCCCGGAGATGGACGACGACTGGCGCATGCGCACGAGGCTCGACTTTGATCAGTGCTTTGGCACGGCGATCAACCGCTTTTGCTGCCAGGCTGTAATCGGTCATCCGCTGACGCTCTTTGGGCTGGGCAAGCAGAAGCGGGGCTTCCTGCCGCTGGCGGATTCGATGCGCTGCCTGGCTTTGGCGGTGGAAAACCCGCCGGCAGCTGGCGAATTCCGCGTTTTCAATCAATTTGAAAATGCTTATTCAATCAGCGAATTGGCTTGTCTGGTTCGGGATGTCGCGGCGGATATCGGCTTGGCGGTCGAGATCAAACGCTACGACAATCCGCGGGTGGAGATGGAAGAGCACTACTACAATCCGGATCGAAAGCATTTGCTGGATCTCGGGTATGAGCCGACGCGCGACATCAAGTCGGTGGTCAAGGAAATGTTATTGGATCTGCGCGAGAACCGAGGTCGCATTGAAGCGCGCGCCGAATTGTTGATTCCCGATATCCGCTGGGATGCCAGCCGCAAGCGGTCGGAAGTCATCGGATGAAGGCGGGCGGACCGCTTGCGGGCGCGTCTCCGCGGCGGGTAACGTCACTTGCCTCGCTGTTGGCGACTTGCCTCCTACTGATTCTAACTGTACTAAACAATCCAGCGCCAAGCATTGAGCGCGCGTATGGCGAGACGACGGTCTTCATCCGCGCCGACCGAGCCTGGACCTTGTTCCCCGGCGATTGCCTGATTATAGAGTGGCGGCTGGAGGGGATAGCGTCGCTGCACGTCGATGGCGCGGGCAAGATCGGCGCTGACGAGATGCGATTCTGCCCGGATATCAATGCGACGAGCCCGCTATTCGAGCTGCGGGCGCAAGATGGGATCTATCGCAGTTTCCGGTTGGCTATCCGCCATTTGCCCGATTTGCTGTTTTACCTCTTAGGCTTTGTCACGTTCATTGGCTCGCCCTTGCTGGCTGTTTTCTATTTCGTTGCGCGCTCGCCTGGACGACCGATCCCGGTGTATTGGCTGGCGCTCGGTACCTTGGCGCTGAGCGTGCTGGGCGGTTGGCTGCGCTTGCAGACTTATGAGCCGCGCGTGATTGACGAGGTCCGCGGAGACATCGCGCTTCACATGTGGGCGGGGCATGATCGCATCTTGTTTCCGCATGATTGCGTCGATATCCGGTGGTCGATTGTTGGCGAACGGTCGGCGCGATTCAATGGGCGCGCGATTGCGAGCGAGAGCGATCCGGCTCAAGCTGAGCATTGCGCTGAAGACGGCGCATTCGCGCGTCTCGAAGTGGAGAATGAAGCTGGAGAAAGCGCGTCCTACGCTCTGCCAATTCATTCGCTCTTCCCGCACCGGTCGGTTCCGCCTCCTTACTTTTATTTGTCGCTGGTCGGAATCGCGCTGAGCCTGTTGATTTATGGTCCGATGGCGGCGCGACATGTTAAGCGGTTCCGGCGCCGTGAGTCTCGGGCGGACGCCGCTGCCATCCTTGGCTGTTTCTTTGTCGTATTGGTCTTGTATTTGCCGTTTGGCTTTGACAGCGCCGCTCATTGGGAAGCGTGGATCATCCACGGTTACACGGAAGGGGGGACGCTGAGCTATTACGCGACCGAAGCAATCTCGCGCCCGTGGGTAAATCTGCCGCGCACCCTGGCTTATCTAATCAGCTCGGAGACATTTGTCGGTTATCACCTGGTCAATTATGGTTTCTATGCTGGCGGCATGGCGCTGTTTTACATCATCCTGCGTCAGCTGGGAGTATCGCCGCTATACGCCTTCCTAACAACGATGCTGTTCATGTTCTATCCGGTCAATGACGACTTGATGAGTTTGCGGCGGCTGCCCAACAATTTCAGCACGGTATCGCTCCTGCTAGCTGGTTCTCTGTTCTTGGACTATTGCAGAGAGCCGAGACGACTGACGCTGCTGGGACTTTGGCTGGGGCTGCTGTTTTGCGTCGGATCGAACGAGACGGGCTACGCAATCATTTTGATCGCGCCACTGCTGCTGTGGCTGCGTGATGGGCGGCAAAATTGGCGGCGCAACCTGAACCTGAGCGCCATCTGGTATCTGGCGCCGGGTTTCAAAATCGCGTTCGTCGTTTTGCTGCTGGCGAGTGGACGCGACTTTTATCAGGGTGATCTCATTGGCGCGGGCCCGGAGGAGCAAGCCTCAGTCCTTGACATCTTTATTGAGGTGGCGGGCGTCGTCTATGAACGCGCGTTTGTTTTGGGCTGGCGGGACGCATTGGCGGCTCTGGGCGCGAATCGGTGGTGGCTGTCGACCTTTATCATGCTGGCGGCTGTCGTTCTCATCGCCTGCTTTCACCTCCGCGAGGAAAAGTATGCGCAGCAGCCGACCACGCGCCAGCATTTGATCGCCTTGGGATCTGGGCTTCTGCTCATCCTCGCCGCGATTGGCGTTTTGATGTGGATTCCCTTTTATCGCAGCGATTCCTGGCGGATTTACATGTTGGCGCCCATCGGCGGGTCCATCGCAGCTTTCAGTCTAATTTTGCTAGCGGTCTCGCCGATACGCGACAATTTGCGGCGCCAAATTATCGCAGTGGGCCTTTGCCTGTTGCTATTGGCGCCCGCTGCGTCGCGGCTTTTCACGCAGCATGGCGGATTCATTGAAAGCGCGCATTCTAAAGCGCGTATCTTGCATCAGTTGCTTGTGATCGCCCCGAATTTGACTTCGAATATGCAAATTGCAATGGTAACGGAGATGGACAACACCGAGCTGCGAGCGATGGGCATCGGAGAGTTTCTGAATAATGACATGCTGAATAGCGCGCTGCATGCGCTCTATGAAGGCGGCGCGCCTGAATATGCTTACTTCTGCCATTCGATTAGCGATTGCGGCGAATTCAGCGGCGAGGAAACGATATTTTCGTCGGCGGCGCCGGGGGAATTGCTGCGCCGCACGCTCGTATTTCGGCTACATGAAGATTTATCCGTTGCATTGGTCGAGGCGCCGGCCGCGTTTCTGGGATTGGAAAGTAAGGCGCCGTATGACGCGAGCGCGCTGTATAATGCCGACGCGCCGCTCCCGCCGCGAGCGAGTACAATGCTGGCAGCCGCGCTGCGTTAGTGAGGGACAAGTGGGAAGTATGCCTGGCGTATTCGCGCAGGGCAACAGGAAGCAGATTATCAAAAAATGCCGAGCAAGAGCGAAGGGCTATGAGACGAAGACCGGTATTGCTAATCGTTTTGGACGGCTGGGGCATCCGCGCGGCGGAACATGGCAACGCGGTGGCGCAGGCTGAGACGCCGAATTTCGATCGCTGGCTGCGAAGCGGCGAGCGTTGCATCGTGCATACCTCCGGCGAACACGTTGGTCTGACGCCCGGTCAGATGGGCAATTCCGAAGTCGGTCATCTCAATCTGGGCGCTGGACGGATCGTCTATCAGGATATCTCGCGGATTGCCAATGCCATCGCCGATGGGTCGCTGGCGGAGAATGCCGCCTTGCGCGGCGCGCTGCGATACGTAGGCCAGAGCGGCCGCAAGCTGCACTTGATAGGCTTGCTGGGGGATGGGGGCGTACACAGCCATTCCGATCACCTGTTTGCGCTGCTGGATATCGCCGGCGCCAATGGCCTGAACCCGATATTGCATCTGATCACTGATGGGCGGGATACGCCGACGCGGAATGGTCTCAGGTATTGCGCCGAGCTCGTGGAAAAAATCGAGCGGGATGGCTGCGGGACTGTGTCGACGGTGAGCGGGCGCTACTTTGCGATGGATCGCGACAGGCGCTGGGAGCGGACGCAGCGCGCCTATGACGCGATGACAATGCGCGTCAGCGATGTCCACGCGCCTGATGCGGCAACGGCGATGCAGCAGTCCTACGATCTAGGCGTGACGGACGAGTTCATCGCGCCCACCGTGGTCGGAGGCGAAGCGGGTATGGGCATTGCGCCGGGCGATGCGCTGCTTTGCTTCAATTTCCGCGCCGACCGCATGCGTCAGTTAACGCAGGCTTTTGTCAAGCGAGACTTCGATGGCGCCGACCGCTTTCAGCCGATCGCTGACCTGCGCCTGGTCACGATGACGGAGTATATGGGCGGGTTGACTGACGAGATCCTATTCCCGGTGGAGCTGCTGCGCAACACCTTGGCGGAGACGCTGAGCAATGCCGGCTTGACGCAGTATCACACGGCGGAGACGGAGAAGTATCCGCATGTGACATTTTTCTTCAACGGGCGCAACGAGGCGCCATTCGCGGGCGAGACGCGCAATATCGTGCCGTCGCCGAAAGTGGCAACCTATGACTTGCAGCCGGAGATGAGCGCTTTCGAGTTGACCGAAGCGACGCTTGCGCGCTTAGGGGCGGCTGATGATGACTTCGTGCTGGTGAACTTCGCCAATCCGGATATGGTCGGGCATACGGGCTCGCTGGCGGCCGCCATCCAAGCGGTGGAAGCGGTTGACGCTTGCGCTGGCCGGCTGGTGGAGGCGGCGCTGGCGAAAGGGGGCGCCGCTATCGTGACCGCCGATCACGGGAATTGCGAGCGCATGATCGATGAAGCGACGGGCGAGCCGCATACATACCATACAGTGGGACCAGTCTCGCTTTTCGTGATTGATCGCGCGCGCTACTACGATTTGCACAGTTGGGGACGGCTGGCCGATGTGGCGCCGACCGTGCTGGATCTGCTGGATGTCGAGCAGCCGGCGGAGATGACGGGCCGGAGTTTGATACGGGCGATGCGCAAAAGCGAATGAAACCGACGCGAACCAGGCATTGAAATGAACCGTCAGGAGACGCTGCACGCCATCAGACACAGTCCCGAGATCTCGGTGCTGATCATCGGCGGCGGGGTCAATGGCATTGGGACCTTTCGCGATCTGGCGCTGCAGGGGGTCGATGCGCTGTTGGTCGAGCGCGGCGATTTCGGCGGCGGCACGAGCGCGGCGTCGTCGCACATGCTGCACGGCGGGCTGCGCTATTTGGAGAATGGCGAATTCCGCCTGGTGAACGAGGCTTTGCAGGAGCGCGACCGATTGCTGCGGAACGCGCCGCATTACGCCAAGCCGCTGCGCACGACAATTCCAATTTTTCGTTGGTTTTCCGGGCTGCTGAACGCGCCTCTGAAATTCGCCGGCTTGCTGGACCGACCAAGCGAACGCGGCGCGCTGGCAGTCAAGCTGGGGCTGACATTTTACGACTTTCTGGTCCGCCGCGAACGCGCGATGCCAAAGCATGAATTCCGGCTGCGCGCCGATGCGCTGCGCGAGTATCCGCAGTTGAATCCAGCGATCGTTTGCGCCGCGACTTATTACGATGCCTGGATGCCCTGCCCGGAACGCATCTGCTTGGAGCTGGCGCTGGAGGCCGAGGCGAGCAATAAGAATTGCCACGCGCTCAATTATGTCAGCGCTATATGCGGCGATGGCGATTCGGTGGCGCTGCGCGATGAATTGACCGGCGAGACTTGGCGCGTCAAGCCGAAGGTGGTTTTGAACGTGGCCGGACCCTGGATTGACTTGGTCAACGACGATTTGGGGCGGGGGAATCAGCGCTTCATTGGCGGCACAAAGGGATCACACCTGATTTTGCATCACCCGGAGTTGCTGGCGGCGACGGGCGGCAGCGAATTCTACTTCGAGCATGAAGACGGACGCCTTGTGCTGATTCTGCCTTACTTCAATCGCGTCATGATCGGCACCACCGATATTCGCATCGACCAGCCGGATGAGGCGGTCGCGAGCGAGGCTGAGATTGATTATTTGCTGGCGATGGTGAACAAGGTCTTTCCGGGCCTCAGGGTTGAACGGGCGAACATCGTTTTCACCTTTTCCGGCGTGAGGCCGCTGCCGTATAGTGAAGGCGGGCGGACCGGGCAGATCAGCCGCGATCACAGCATTCGGACGATTGCGCCAGATGTCAGGCGGCGCTATCCGATCCACTCGCTGATCGGGGGCAAGTGGACGACCTTCCGCGCCTTTGCCGAGCAGGCGAGCGATCTCGCGCTGAGCGACTTAGGGCGGCAGCGGCGTCAAAGCACGGCGAATCTGCCGATTGGGGGCGGGCGCAATTATCCGCGGAATGAAGCGGCGCGCGAGCGCTGGCTGGATGAATTGGGGCGACGGAGCGAAGCGCCGCCGGACAGGCTGAAACTGCTGTTCGAGCGTTATGGCACGCGCGCCGAGAAAATCGCGCGCGATTTGGGTGGGGCGGACGACCTCCCGTTAACGCATCATTCCGGCTACAGCCGGGGCGAAGTCGAATTCATCTTGCGCGAGGAAAAAGTGGCGCGATTAGACGACCTGCTGCTGCGCCGCTCGCTGATCGCCATGCTGGGCGAATTGACGCGCGAGCTGTTGCATGAACTGGCTGAGATCGCGGCCGAGACGCTGTGCTGGTCGGCCGAGAGAAAAGAGCAAGAGATTAGACGCGCGGTCAAGATTCTGCGCGTCAGGCATCGGGTTGAGTTGTAGAAGCGCGGCTTAGCCGAGCCGGACTGCGGTCCCGCTCGCGGTCACCATCAGCATGCTGCCGTTTGCGCCAACCGTCTCATAATCCAGATCGACGCCCAGAATCGCGTCCGCGCCCATGTGCATGGCGTTGTCTTGCATTTCGCTCATGGCGATGTCTTTGGCGCGGCGCAGTTCTTCTTCGTAAGCGCCGGAGCGGCCGCCGACGATGTCGCGGATGCCGGCGAACATATCCTTGAACATATTGGCGCCCATGATCGCTTCGCCGCTGACGATGCCCAGGTATTCCGCGACCGGCTGACCTTCGACGCTGGGTGTTGTGGTGACGATCATGCGCTTCCTCTTGTTGTCCATTGGTTTCCTCTCAATCGCGATACGCGGCGTATTGTACAGGCGGAGTGGGGATACGGCTAGCGTTGTGAACGGCGGGTTTAGCGCGGCAAAATCAAGCGCAACAAGGTCTCCGCCGCGGCCGCCGCCGGCAGTTCGCCCGCTTTTACCGCCGCTTCGATTTCGGGCAGCGCCGCCTGGACCGCTCGGTGCCCGTAGAGGTGATCGCGCAGTTTGCCTTCGAGGGCGCTGCGCAGCCAGTCCACCCGCTGTTCCGCGCGCCGCTGCTCGAAGTGGCCGCTGCGCTTGGTTGTCTCGCTGAATTCGCCGACGCTCGTCCAGATTTCCGCGATGCCTGCGCCGGTCAAGCCGGACGCCGTAAGTACGCGCGTAGCCCAGCCCTCAGTAGCTGGCGCGACATAGCGCAAGGCGCGCTCGAATTGGGCGCGGGCGGCTTGCGCCGCGGCGATGTTGTCGCCATCCGCTTTGTTGATGACGACGGCGTCGGCGTTTTCGATCAGGCCTTTCTTGATGCCCTGCAGCTCGTCGCCGGCGCCGGTGATCAAGAGGAGCAACAAGAAATCCACCATGGATCGCAGCGCCGCTTCGCTTTGACCCGTGCCGACGGTTTCGACCAGGATGACATCGTAACCGGCCGCTTCGCAGAGCAGAATCGCCTCGCGCGTTTTGCCCGCGACGCCGCCGAGCAGGCCGGAAGTAGGCGATGGGCGGATGAAGGCCTTCTTGTCGCGCGAGAGACGCTCCATGCGCGTCTTGTCGCCCAGGATGCTGCCCCGCGTTAATGCGCTGCTCGGGTCAATCGCCAGGACAGCCACCTTGTGTCCGCGCTCGGTGAGATAGCTGCCGAAGGTCTCGATGAACGCGCTTTTGCCAGCGCCGGGGGGACCGGTTATGCCTATGCGGATCGAGTTTCCCGCGTGTGGGAGCAATTGAGCGAGCAGCGATTGCGCCGCGTCATGATGCTGGGGCGCGGCGCTTTCGACCAGGGTGATGGCGCGGGCGAGGGCGGCGCGGTCGCCAGCCAGCACGTCTTGGGCATGGGCGGATACTTCAGGTGAAGGCTTGGGCGCGGGTTCTTCCATCAATGATTCGGCGTCTGTCACTTTCGTTCATCATACCGCAGAGAGCTAATCTGTTACACTGTAGGCGGGACAGAATTGACGAGGAGGCAAATAATGGCGCAATACTTGTGGCAGACTTCGCTGACGCCTTCCGCCTGGAAGGATCAAGTGTCAGGCAATATCGTCGCGCTCTTTGACAGGGGCGATGCAAACGCCGGGCATTTTGGCGGCAAGGTATTACATGCCTGGGTCGCCTTTGGCGAATACGATTTCATCGCGGTGGTGGAAATGCCGGACAATGAGAGCATGGCGGCTTACGTTTTGGCGATGACGGCAAAGGGGCATTATTCGGCCGGCAAAACAACCATCCTGCTTAGCGGGGAGGAGACCGGCCGGGCGCTGAATCGGGCGGCCGGGTTGGGTTAGTCCGCATTCAGATCACCGTCCCGATTTGCTCGCGTTGGTGCGCTGATTCAATTCGTCGAGCACTTTTTTCGCCGCGACCGGGATGACGGTGCCGGGACCAAAGATGGCTGAGGCGCCGCGCTCATAGAGATACTGGTGATCGCGCGCGGGGATGACGCCGCCGATGACGACCATCATGTCGGCGCGCCCCTGCCGCTCCAATTCTTGCACCAACTGCGGCAATAGGGTCTTGTGGCCGGCGGCGAGCGAGCTGATGCCGACCACGTGCGCATCGTTTTCTATCGCCCCTTTGGCTACCTCGGCCGGCGTCTGAAAAAGTGGCGCGATATCAACATCAAAGCCCATATCGGCGAAGGCGGCCGCGATAACTTTGGCGCCGCGGTCGTGCCCGTCTTGACCCATTTTCGCCACCATTAGCCGTGGGCGGCGTCCTTCGCGGCTGGCGAAAGCGTCGGACAGACGCCGCACTTCCGCGACTTGGTCTTCCTCGCCGAATTCAGCGCGGTAGACGCCCATCACCGACCGAAGGACGGCTTTGTGTCTTCCCCAGGCTTTTTCCAGCGCCAGAGAGATTTCGCCGTTGGTGGCGCGGGCGCGGGCGGCCGCAACCGATAGCGCGAGCAGATTGCCCTCGCCGGAGCGGGCGCAGGCGGTAAGGGCATTCAGCGCGGAACCCAGGGCGCTGTCGTCGCGGTCGGCGCGCAGTTGGCGCAAGCGTTCGATCTGTGCCTCCCGTACGGCGCTGTTATCGACTTCGCGATAGTCCACTGCTGTTTCTTGGTCGGGGGGATATTTGTTGACGCCGATGATGGTCTCGGCGCCGCTGTCGATTAGGGCTTGGCGGCGGGCGGCCGCTTCTTCGATGCGCATCTTTGGCCTGCCCGTCTCCAGCGCTTTCGCCATGCCGCCCAAGTCTTCAATTTCTTGAATATGGGTCCAGGCGCGCTGGGCGAGGTCGCGCGTCAGTTTCTCGACCAGGTAGGAACCGCCCCAGGGGTCCACCACATCGCAGATGCCGGTTTCGTGCTGCAGGAAGAGTTGCGTATTGCGGGCGATGCGGGCGCTGAAATCGGTGGGCAGGGCGATCGCTTCATCCAGCGCGTTGGTATGCAGGGACTGCGTGCCACCGAAGGCGGCGGCTAGCGCTTCCAGGCAGGTGCGCGCGATGTTGTTGAACGGGTCGCGCTGCTGCAGGCTCCAGCCGGAAGTCTGGCAGTGAGCGCGCAAAGCCATCGATTTAGGATTGCGCGGATTAAACTGTCTGACGAGCTTCGCCCAGAGCATCCGCGCCGCGCGCATCTTGGCGATCTCCATGAAGAAGTTCATGCCGATGCCCCAGAAGAACGACAGCCGGGGAGCGAAGGCATCGATTTCCAAGCCCGCCTGCAATCCAGCGCGCAAGTATTCCAAGCCGTCCGCCAGCGTATATGCCAGTTCGATATCGCTGGTCGCGCCAGCCTCTTGTATGTGGTAGCCGCTGATGCTGATGCTGTTGAATTTCGGCATCTCGGCGGCGGTGTAGGCGAATATATCGGCGATGATCCGCATGGACTGGGTTGGCGGATAGATATAGGTGTTGCGCACCATATACTCTTTGAGGATATCGTTTTGTATGGTGCCGCTGAGCTGCGCCGGCGCGACGCCCTGTTCTTCCGCGGCGATGATGTAGAAAGCGAGCACGGGCAGGACGGCGCCGTTCATCGTCATCGAAACGGACATCTGGTCGAGCGGGATGCCATCGAAGAGGATCTTCATATCGAGCGCGCTATCGATGGCGACGCCGGCCATGCCGACATCGCCGACTACGCGCGGGTGATCGGAGTCGTAGCCGCGGTGGGTGGCCAGGTCGAAGGCAACGGACAGCCCCTTTTGACCTGCTGCCAGGTTGCGGCGGTAGAAAACGTTGCTCTCTTCGGCGGTGGAGTAACCGGCGTATTGGCGAATCGTCCAGGGGCGCAGGGCGTACATCGCTGGATAGGGTCCGCGCAAGAAGGGCGGGAGGCCGGCGACGAAGCCCAGATGCTCCAGCTCATCGAGATCGGCAATGGTGTTCAAAGCCTTGATGTCAATCTGCTCGAGCGTGCGCCAAACGCGCTCGTCAGCGCCTAGGCCGGTTTCGGCCTCGACGGCGGCGCGCCATTGGTCGCGGGACGCATTGATGGCCGAATCGTAGTCGACCTTGCTGAAGTCGGGAAAGCCGGTCATGAGCCGATCCCCGCTTGCGTCAGCTGCGCTTCAAAGGGCTCAGCCAGGCGAATAGGCGACAAGGGCTGGGCGCCCGCGGCATCGGTAGCGGAGTGGGCGTCGACAGTTTCCCGGCTCGGTTGGATCGCTGGCGCCGGCGCCGGGTCGACGAAGCGATTGACGCCGACCAGAATGGCGTCTCCGCAGGCCATGTCTTGCTGTCGCCGCGCCGCGACTGCTTTGATGTCCGCCTGAATCGACCCCGAGCGCAGCGCCTCGCCCAATCCGCCAGCCGCTTCAATCTGTTGAAAATGCGACCAGGCTGCGCGCGCCAGTTGGTCAGTGAGCTTTTCCACGTGCCAGGCGCCGCCCGCCGGGTCAATCAGCTCGACCAGACGCAGCTCTTCCTGCAGGATCAGTTGCAGATTTCGCGAGAGCCGCTGCGAGAATGCAGTCGAATCGCCGAGCAGCTGGTCATACGGCGAGAGCGAGATGCTATCGACGCCGCCAATGGCAGCGGAGAGCGCTTCGGTTGTAAGGCGCAGCAAGTTGACGTGGGCGTCGAGGCGCGACTTGTTTCGCCTTCCGCTGCGCGCGTGGATGTTCATGTTCTGCGCTTCGCTTTCCGCGCCCAATGCGCGCAGCACGGTTGCCCAAAGCAGCTTGACGGCGCGGAACTTGGCGATTTCGATAAAGAAGTTTTCGCCGATGGTCAGGAAGAAATGCAGCTTGGACGCGACCCTCTCGACGGGAAGCTCTCGGTCATATAGCGCGCGCAGACAAGCGACGCCGGTGGCGATTGCTAAAGCCAATTCCTGGACGGCGTTTGCGCCGGCATCGTGATAGGCCGCTGTGCTGATTGCGACGCTGCCGAGTTGCGGCGCACGCTGGGCGACAGTCTGCGCATGCGCTTTCAGACGGTCGAAAGCCTCGACCGGCATGGTGCCAGTGGTCGCAAGCTGGCTCAGCGGGTCATATCCGATGCAGCCGCGCAGTTGCGAAAGCGCATCATCACCCAGAGCCGCGCCGAGCAGATTGAAGATTTCCGGGGCGCGCGCGCCAGAATGGATTAAGAGCGGATGTCGTTCCAAATCGATATCGGCAAGCGCCAGTTGAATGTCGACTGTATCAGTCAGCGATAATTGGTCAGGAATCGTGATCGCCGTCAGCCCGTTTTCCAGCCCGTCTCGCAGCGCCGCATTGAATGCGCGCGGATCGCTGATGTCCAGTTCGGCGGCGATCAGCCAGGGGCGGGCGCGGTAACCGGCGCCTCTGGTTCCGCGGACGAAAGGGAACTGGCCGGGCAGCGAATGCTGGTGTTTCACGCCGGCGAGATCAGCGGCCTGGGGCAGCGGCTCCATTTCGATGCCCTCATAGCTGCGCTTGGTCAGGCTTTCGATTGCTGATCCGCGCAGGGAGGGGCGCGCAGCCTCGATCCAGTCTTCATAGGTCGATGGGACGAAGTCGGCGAAAAGGGCTTCACTCATAGGTCGGCAATCACTGGCGCAACTATACGGTGCGCCCGATTATACATCTCGGATTCGAGACTTGGAATCGTGAGGGATTACCAGGCGACCCAGAGGGATTGAGGACCGCGGAAGGAGATATTGCGCGTATATTCCAACTGCTGCCCGTGCGCGAGCCGCAGTTCGGCAGCTGGCGCGCAAGCGTTTCCAGCAAGATGGTCATCTCCAGGCGGGCGAGGGGCGCGCCGACGCAATAGTGGATTCCATAGCCGAAGGCGAGATGATCTTTGAGGTTTTCGCGCGTCGCGATGATGAGATCGGGCTGGGGGAAGACGGAATCATCGCGATTGGCCGCGTTGAGCATCAGCAGCAGATTGGCGCCCGCCGCTATCTCGACGCCGGCGATGGTGGATGGCTTCACCGCCAGCCGGCGCCAGGCGCAGACTGAAGGGTCAAAACGCATCATTTCTTCCAGCATTTGGGGAATGGTTTCGGGAGCGCGGCCGAGCGCTTCCCAATGCTCCCGCTGCGAGAGCAGATGCAGCAGCGCGTTGCTGATCTGGGCGGTGGTGGTTTCGTGCCCGGCGACCAACAGGGTGATCATGCAGCTGGCGATTTCGTTTAGCGTCAAGACGCTGTCATCGCCGGCGCGCATGCGAATGAGATCGCTGGTGAGATCGTCTTGCGGTTCGTTGGCTTTTTCCGCGACGAGATCGACGACGTAGCGCCAGAAGGGAACGAGGTTCTTCGTCATTTCGATTTGCTCAGCGGCGGAAGGTCGCCCGTAGTAGAGTTTGATGCGATTGCCAGCCCAGGCTTTCACTTGCGGGACATCGGCGGCGGGCACACCCAAGACACGGAAGAGCACATGCGCGGGATATTCGTAGGTCAGTTCGGCTACGATATCGACGGGCGATTGATTGATGAGACGAGCGACGCCGCCTTGGGCGATGTCGCGAATGGCGGGGGCGAAGCTCTTTATCCGGCGCGGCGTGAAGAGGCGGTTGACCAGGGCGCGGATGCGGGTGTGGCTCGGCGGCACGTTGTTGGATAGCACCGGTTCGGGACTGTAGCCGCCTTCTGCGAGCATCCGCTGGACGGCGTCGGAAAAGGGTACGATTGGCGTGATGGTGTTGGCGGCGGTGTAAGTCTCGTGGTCGCGGAAGATGGCTTTGATATCGGCGTAACGGGTGACGATCCAGTAATCGATTTCGGGGCTATAGAAGACGGGCGCGTCGCGGCGGGCTTGGGCGAGCAGGGGGAAGGGGTCGCTGAGGTCGAGCGGGTCGAAGGCGGTGGCGAGGTTGTGAACAGGGCAGGTCATAGCAATCTGTATTCAAGTACGAGACAATGAGATAAGATTTCATTGTCAATCTTGCACAAGGATAAATTATGTTCACTGCTTTGGAAGACTTCGATTTCCAAATGCTCGAATCGGGCGAATTCAAAGAAGACGCCGTCCGCGAAGAGATCATCAGCCCCATCTTGAAAGAACTCGGCTACAGCGTTGGCGGTTTGAACCGCATCGTGCGCAGCCGCTCGCTCAGCCATCCCTTTGTGAAGACGGGCTCGGGTGACCGGGAGATTCGCATCGTGCCAGATTATTTGCTTCTGGCTGCCAACAAGCCAGCCTGGGTGTTAGACGCAAAGTCACCCAACCAAAAGATCACAAGCGGTGGCAATGTCGAGCAGACCTACTTTTACGCCATTCATCCCGAAATCCGCAGTCGCTACTTCGCCCTCTGCAATGGCAAAGAATTCGCGGTGTTTGAAAAAGATCGGCTAGGGTTGGCCATTCACTTCCATGTTTCGGAAATCGGGCGCTATTGGGATGCGATCTACGCTCTGCTGAGTCCGGGCAGCTTTCAACCCGGCGTAGCGCAATCTGATAGAACTAATGTTTTGACACACACACACACACACACACACACACACACACACACACACACCAATTCTATGAAAATGTCAAGCCTCTGCCTCAAATTACCGACTTGCGCCGGCAGTCGGCGAGGCGTCATTATGGCGTTCATCCCTACTTCACGCGGCAAGTATGGAATGTCGTTCAAGAATACATTAAGAATTTCTCTCAGTCCGGTGACTTAATTCTCGATCCATTTGGCGGAAGCGGAGTAACTGCCATTGAGGCAGTTGTGCTCGGACGCCGCGCTATTCATATCGACATCAATCCCCTTACGATATTTTGGGTCAATGCGCTGGTTCAGCCGATAGATTTGAATGCACTTGGGGAAGCCTACAATCAAGTTGTAGCCGAATTCCAGAGGCTCGTCCCCACGACGGATGACGAAATCCGAGCGGCGTTGCGCGTTTATCCTTATCCCACTGGCAATCCCCTGCCCAAAGACAGCGATGTCGACACAGTTGAGCAGCTTTTCTCCGATAGGCAGTTGGCGGAATTGGCTTTGCTAAAGCAGCTGATTTTGAACTTGAGCGAAGGCCACATACGCGACAATTTGCTGCTGATGTTTTCTAGCCTGATAAACTTAATTAATTTAACTTACCACCAATCGAAGGGGCGCAGTGTCGGTAGAGGTGGCAGTGGAATTATGAATTACTATCGCTATCGAATCGCTCCGAATCCGGTCTCAATTGACACAATGCGATTCTTTAACCACCGATATCGGCGCGTGACGAATGCCAAGAAAGAACTAGCTCCGCATTTCACGGAAGAAACAATACACGATTTTGTTGCCTACCAGGGCACAGCAACCGACTTAAACCGAATCACTGACGAAAGCGTCGATTATGTTTACACCGACCCGCCCTATGGGGCGAAGATACAATATCTCGATCTCTCGACCATGTGGCTGGCTTGGCTGGATCTGCCCGTCAGCGATTTCGACCGCCAGCAGGAAATCATCGAAGGCGGCCGGCTTGAAAAGACGCGCGAGGAATACAGCGACTTGATGGCGCAATCCATCCGCGAGCTTTACCGCGTCTTGAAGTTTGACCGCTGGATGAGCTTCGTCTTCGCCGATAAAAACCCGGCTTATTGGCATACCATCGTGGAAACGGCGGAAAAAGCCGGCTTCGAATACATGGGCGCGGTCCCACAGTCCAACAACAAGGTTTCGTTCAAGAAGCGACAAAATCCTTCCACTGTGCTCAGTGGGCAGCTCATCATCAACTTCCGCAAGGCGCGCAGCCCTAGAGCCATTATGAAGCTCGACTTGGGCGATGACGCGACTGACCTGATCCTGGAGACGGCTGAAAATGTCATCGCGGAAAAGAACGGCGCGACGATCGAAGAGATCAACAGCGAGCTCATCATCAAGGGCATCGAGCTGGGCTTCCTTGACTTGCTTAGTAAGAAGTACGACGACCTCTCGCCGATGCTGGACAGCTACTTTTATTTAGACGACGAGACGCAGAAGTATCATCTCCCCAAGAACAAGAAGTTCAAAAGCGCCATTCCAGTTGAGCTGCGCCTGCGATATTTTCTGCTGTCCTATCTCAAACGCAAGCGGTTGGAGCGCGTCGACCCAGATTTCAGTGAGATTGTGCAAGATATCATGCCCATGCTCAAAAATGGCCTCACTCCCGAAGAGCAAACGATTCTAAATGTGCTTCGAGAGCTGGCGCGGGAGTTGCCCTCGGGACGCTGGCGCCTGCGTGATGCCGGGCAACAGCGCATGGATGGATTTTAGCGCGCCGCTTCGTCGGCTTCCCGCGCCAGGTCCTGAATTTCCCTTGCGCTGATGTCGCTTTCTTCGAATTTGCTGTAGATGGTCAGCAAGGTAACGACATCTTCAAGCTGCGCGTAATAGATCACGCGGAAACCGCCGCTCTTGCCGCGCCGGGCCGCGCGATTGGGCAGGCGCACTTTGTGAACAGGGTAGCCGACACGCGGGATACGCTGTCCGGGACGTTTTCCTTGCGCCAGGCTCGCGATTAGGCTCTCTACCGCATCTATTGTCTTCGGATATTTGCGTTCAATCCGACCAAGCCGCTTCTTAAATCGCGGCAAATCCCTAACGAGAGTCGGTCTCACCGTATATTTCCCGACGTAACTCTTCTAGGGACTCCATCGCATCCTGACCTTCATACCCAGCCAATACATCGCGCAGTCCCTGGCGAATATCGTCCATGATTTCTTCTTTTGTCGGCTCGCGATCGTCGTCAACATCTACGATATCTTCCGGCGGAGCCGGCTTCAGCTTGGGTCCGTCCATTTTCATTCTCCAGTCCATTAGATGCTCACCTGATTTCGGTATCGTGGTAAATTCTTCGACGCAGCGCTTCTAAGCCTTCCAGCGCTGGCATCCCTTGTTCGCCCGCCAGCACATCGCGGAGTCCCTGGCGAATATCATCCATGATTTCTTCTTTTGTCGGCTCGCGATCGTCGTCATCGGCTACGATATCTTCCGGCGGAGCCGGCTTCAGCTTGGGTCCGTCCATCGCCGAATTCTCTTTGCCGAGGTACATCGTTAGCCTCCTGCATCTACACTTGCGATTGTAGCGCAACTATGTCGCGCTATTCAATAATGAGGCGAGATTCGATAAACTAGGCGCCAATGTTTACGAGCGTATCCAGGGGCGACCATGACGATCAATTTGGGCATCATCGGCGCGGGGCGCGTCGGACGTTTGCACGCCAATACCTTGACGACGCGGATCCCGGGCGCGAAAGTGCTGGCGGTGGCCGACATCTTTGAAGAGGCGGCCAAGTCGGCGGCGGCGGACAATGGCATCCCCGATTTTACCACCGACCCGTCTGAACTGATTGGCAGCGGCGCCATGGACGCAATCGTCATCTGCTCGTCGACCGATACGCATTGTCGCTTCATCATCGAAGCGGCGCGCGCGGGGGTGCAAATCTTCTGCGAAAAGCCGATCGCCTTCGATCTGACCGAGATTGACGAGGCGCTGACGGCTGTTGACGAGGCCGGCGTGCAGTT
Source organism: Chloroflexota bacterium (assembly GCA_026706445.1). Lineage (GTDB taxonomy): Bacteria > Chloroflexota > Anaerolineae > Aggregatilineales > Phototrophicaceae > UBA6055. The sequence goes on along the minus strand of JAPOYT010000176.1, from coordinate 5,529 downwards.
GCAGATCGGCTTCAATCGGCGTTTTGACGCCAATCACGCGCGTGTCAAGGGGGCGATTACGCGCGGCGAAATCGGCGACCCGCATACGATGACAATCATCAGTCGCGATCCGTCGCCGCCGCCGATTGATTATATCAAGGCGTCGGGCGGATTGATGATGGACATGATGATCCACGATTTCGATTTGTCGCGCTTTCTGCTGGGCGAGGCGGAAGAGATCTACGCCCTGGGCGATGTGAAGGTGGATCCGGCGATTGGCGAGGCGGGCGATATCGACACGGCGAAGGTGATGCTGCGTTTCGAGAACGGCGCCTTCGGCAGCATCGAAAACAGCCGGCAAGCGGTTTATGGTTATGATCAGCGAGTCGAAGTCTTCGGCAGCAAGGGCGCGGCGACAACCGGCAACTGGCATCCCAACGCGGTGACGATCAGCGATGCGGCGAGCGTAAGGCGCGACCTGCCGCTGCACTTTTTCGTCGAGCGCTACTTCGAAAGTTATGTGACTGAGATGATCGCCTTTGTCGATGCGATCGCCAACGGGAAGACCGTGCCGGTGGTCGGCAATGACGGGCGCGTCCCGGTGGTGATGGCGATGGCGGGCATGCGCTCGCTGCGGGAGAATCGACCCGTGAGATTGGATGAGTTAGGGGCGGGGCAAGATCGTGGGTGACGAGTCGTCCAATGAGCGCTTATGAAAGCACATTGAATACCTGGCTGGCGGCTGCCCTGCGAGAGCGCGGCTTGAATGCGCGCGCCGAGATCGGTCAAGGCGGCGGCAAACGCCTGGATGTGGAAATCTCGCTCGACGGGCTGAAAATTGCGCTGGAAGCGGAACAGGGCTTTTCCAAGTCAAAGAAAGCCTCGGCAATAAAAGACGCCGACAGCCGCCTGCATGATGACCTGGCGGATTGCGCCATCGCGCTGTGTTACCCGGAGGGCTTGCGCTCCCCGGCTGAGCTTGCGGGCAGCGAACTGCTGCATACGCTGCGCAGCCACAAGGAACGCCCGCCGGCGAAGAAAACCAGTTGGAAGCGGGATCATATCCCGCAACTGGTCAGCGTGATCCGCAAAATCCCCGACCAGCTCGGCGACCCGGACGAGATTGCCAACCGCCTCTCATTCAGCCTGGATCGCGCTGTTGCGCGGCTCAATGAAAGTCAAAAGCAGGACCTCGCCGCCTGCCTGGATCTGCCGGCCGGCAAACCCACAAAGTCAGAGACGAGCCATGCCTTGACCAGCCGCTTCAATCAAGCAGCCAAACGCGCCATGCTCGTCGTCGCCACCGCCGTCATGTTTCACAGCCAACTGGACAAGCATCGACATACGATCAAGCCGCGCGCTTACGCGGGCGAGTGGTCCCCCGCCAGCGCCAGCCAGTGCGCCAATAGCGCCGATCCGATTGGCGCGTTCTCGCAGGCTTGGAAGCTATGGCTCCTCGTCGATTACAAGCCGATCTTCGACACCGCTCGCAGCGCGCTGCAAGTTTTAGCCGGCTCGAATGAATTCACCGCCGCCGTGCAAATTGTCGCGCGGGCATCCCTGCAAGCAGCGCGCAACATCGTCGGCTTGCGTCATGATTTGCTGGGGCGCATCTTCCACAAAGTGCTCGATACCGCCCGCTACGACGGCTCCTTCTACACCACCACCGCTGCCGCCACCCTGCTGGCGAACTTGGCGCTGCGAGAAGACATGCTCGATTGGTCGGACAGCGAAGCCATCGCCCGGCTGCGCGTCACCGACCCGGCCTGCGGCACCGGCACACTGCTGATGGCGGCCGCCGAGCGCATCCGCGATTTGACCAGCGCGGCCGGCAATCAAGACGAAGTGTCTCGCCTGCTCATCGAAAATGTCTTGACCGGCTACGATGTCAACCTGACGGCGACGCACCTGGCGGCGACCACGCTGGGCTTGCTCTCGCCCACGACCACCTTCGAGAATATGAAGATATACCGCGCCTTGCTGGGTATTGACGAGAACAACGAGGCGAAATTAGGTTCGCTGGAATTCCTGGATACGGGGGTGGACGGGCAGCCGCGCCTGCTGCCTTGGCCCACCGGCGTCGAGCAGATTGAAACGCGGGAGGAAAGCGCCGAAGCCGAGCGGGCCGACCTGGTGATTATGAACCCGCCCTTTACGCGGGACAGCCTGCGCCACGACCAGTTCAGCCGCGCGCAGGAGCAGAAACTCAAAGCGCGGGAGAAGGAGTTGTTTGACAAACTGGAAGGCGGCATTCATCGCTCTCACAACGGCGGCGGATTCTTGGCTCTGGCTGACAAAATCGTGAAATCCAAAAGTGGAACTATCGCGGTTGTCTTGCCGCTAGTTGGCGCGACCAATTATGCGACTAGAGAAATGCGAATCTATCTGGCGAAGGAATTTCACATTGACACCATCGTCACATCGCACGATCCGACGCGGATATACTTTTCGGAGAATACGTCCATCGGAGAGATGCTGCTGATTTGTCGGCGGAAGGACCCCCACCCCCCGGCCCCCTCCCCGACCGTCAGTGTCTACGCGGCGCAAATGAGGGAGAGGGAGACAGCCCGCGAGAAATGGGATGTTCCGCCTCAACTGGAGCGGCGCGGGGGTTTGGGGGTGGGGGCGCCCACAACCATCGTCAACCTCTACGAAAATCCGGCCACGCCGGCTGACGCGCTGGGCGTGGCGCGGGATATCGCCGAAGACAGAACGGCAAACATCAAAGGCACAGCGCAGCGTTGGCCCCACGACCGCATTGCCCAAGGCGACTGGGGCGGGGTGCAGTTTCTGTCGCCATATCTCTGCGAGAAATTTGTGGAATTGCGGGAAGACGAGTTTTTCGCCTTTCGAGAACTTGGTCATATCGCTCAGTTAGGTCCAGCCGGGCAAGGCGTGCGGGGCATATTCGACCGTTCGGAAGTGCCGGACAAAGAGGCTATGGTCGCGCTCTGGTACCACAAGACAGATGTTACACAGAAGATGCGGGCGAGATGGGATACTTATATCAAACCGAAACCGGGCAAAGTGGAGCAGGCAGCGGATTTATGGGCAAAGCGTGGGCACATGATGCTTCCATTTCGCATCTTTCTTCCAACGATTCGGTGTATGAGCGTTCGCTTGAACCAAAAGGCGCTGGGTTCGCTATGGATACCTTGCAAACCTCGTGCAAATAAATATGCCGAAGTTATGCTAGAAAAAGCGTTGTGCGCCTATTTCAATTCCACTATTGGCATTTTGGCAATTCTGGGAGACCGCACGAACAAGAAGCCGACTTATCCTCAAATGTCCATGTACGATCTGCGCCGCGTCATCGTCCCTGACTTCTATGCGCTGGAGGCCAGCCAAGTCACCGCCCTGGCGACAGCTTTCGACACGCTCTGCAATTTCACCCTGCTGCCCTTGCCGCAAATCATGCAAGACGAAACGCGGGGGGCGCTCGATCGCGTGGTCACCGACGCCCTGGACATCATGCCTGAAGTCGTCGCCAACATCCGCCGCGAACTCAGCCGCGAGCCGTCCATCACAGGAAAACCTTATGAGGTTTAGGAGGATTTGAGTTTGGGTGTTTCGAAATAGCTTTCGAGGCGGTTGACCGTGGCTTGCATAACTTTTAAGTCGCCGCGGACGGTGTGATGCAGATCAAGCGAGGCGTCGACCTTGTTTTCAATCGAGCCGAGCCGGTTTTCCTGGCTTCCGAATCGTGTTTCGAGCGCGGCCTGTCTGGCTTCGAGGGCGGCCTGCCCGCCTTCAAGCGCGGTCTGCCCGGTTTCAAGCGCGGCCTGCCCGCCTTCAAGCGCGGCCTGTCTGGCTTCAAGCGCGGCCTGCCCGCCTTCAAGCGCGGCCTGTCTGGTTTCAAGCGCGGCCTGTCTGGCTTCAAGCGCGGCTTGCCCGCCTTCAAGCGCGGCCTGTCTGGCTTCAAGCGCGGTCTGCCCGCCTTCAAGCGCGGCCTGTCTGGCTTCAAGCGCGGCTTGCCCGTCTTCAAGCGCGGCCTGTCTGGCTTCAAGCGCGGTCTGCCCGGATTTAAGCGCGGCCTGCCCGGCTTCAAGATTGCCCAGCCTGTTTTCGACGCTGTCCAGTTTGTCACTCAGGTCTTTGATGTCATCCTTTGTAGCATAGCGCCGGAAGAACGAAGCAATCATCAAAAGCATGACCACCGCATTCATCGCCAGCGCCAGGTAAGTAGGGATTTGCGCTTGATCCACGAGCATGACCTTCATTAGCTGAACTTGCCTCTTGCCCCTTGAGTATATTAGACTCTGCGTGGGCTTGTCAAAAAACCGAATGGATTCAGGGAATAGATTGTGAAAGAACGCGGCGCTGACATATTGATTGCAGGCGGCCGCAGGGGCGCGCCTTGCGCGAGCCGTCTATCACAGGCAAGCCTTATGAAAGCTAAACCGCTTTTCTCTGCGCGCTCTGCGCCTCTGTGGTGAATTTACGTTGTGATTGTGATCTGGGGGCTAAAATGACGCCAAAAACCTACGATTCCTTGCACATGGGGCGCAGTTCCATCGACCTCTACTCAAATGACATCGGCGCGCCCTTTGAAGCGATCGAGAGCTTCGCCGCCTACGTTGGCGGCTCGCCCACCAATATCAGCGTCGGCGGGCGGCGGCTGGGGCTGAAGACGGCGCTGCTGACGGCGGTCGGCGCTGATCCGGTCGGCGATTTCATCATGAGCTTTTTGTCGAATGAAGGTGTGGAAACGCGCTTCATCCCGCGCAAGCCGGCGCATCGCACCGCGGCCGCCGTGCTGGGCATTGAGCCGCCGGACAAGTTCCCGCTGGTTTTCTACCGCGACAATTGCGCCGATATCAACCTGAATATCGATGATGCGCTGGCGGCGCCGGTGGATGATTGCAAGGTGTTTCAATTCGCCGGCACCAACCTCAGCCTGGAGCCGAGCCGCAGCGCCACCATGTTCGCGGCTGAGCTGGCGCGGGCAGCCGGCGCAACGGTGATCTTTGATGTCGATTTTCGCCCCGATCAGTGGCATGACGCGCGCGCCTTCGGTGTCGTCGCGCGGAGTGTTTTGCGGCTGGTCGATGTGGCAGTCGGCACCCAAGACGAGATCAACGCGGCGATGCTGCGTGATGTCTCGCAGATTACAGTCACGCATTCGCAAGTATCCGATACCAAAGTCGAAGGCGATACGCGCTCGGCGATTGAAGTGATGCTTGCGCTGGGACCGGAGGCGGTGGTGGAGAAGATCGGGCCGGAAGGCGCGCGCATTCATTTGAAGAATGGCGAGATCATCGACGCGCCTGGCTTCCCGGTGGAGGTGACGAATATCCTGGGCGCGGGCGATGCCTTTGGCGGCGGCTTCGTTTATGGCTTGGTGAATGATTGGGGCTGGTACCGGTCGGCGCGGCTGGGCAATGCTTGCGGCGCCATCGTCGTCACCGAGCATGGCTGCGCCAATTTCATGCCGACGATGCCCGAGGTGGAGGCTTTCGCCGCGCCTTATGGCGGGCTGGATTGAATTTAAGAATCCCCCACCCCAAACCCCTCCCCGACCGCCAGTGTCTACGCGGCGCATAAAGAGGG
>JAPOYT010000197.1:18573-34079 GCA_026706445.1 Chloroflexota bacterium | reverse complement strand
ACACCGAGAAAAGCGAGAGCGCCGAGAATTGTCTGCGAAATATGCCATTTTCTTTGTGTCCTTTGCGCCTTTGTGCTGAAGTTGGATTTGGCTCATTTGAATTTCAACCGAGTTCGATACACTTCCGAGCGGCAGAGCGCGTTGATAAAGGCTGCAACTTATGTTACGATAGAAAATATATTCTATCGGATAGGCGCAATAAATCTAAGACGGTTGTCGCGATATTGCTTGCGACCCTCGAATCATGGCGAAGACACGCAAAATCCTCCACCTCGATTTGGACGCCTTCTTTTGCGCTGTCGAAGAACAGCTGAATCCCGAATTGCGCGGCAAGGCGATTGCCGTCGGCGGCCAACCGAATGAACGGGGCGTCGTGTCTTCGGCCTCTTATCCGGCGCGGAAATATGGCGTGCGCTCGGCGATGCCGATGGCGCAGGCGATCCGGCTTTGCCCTCATCTGATCGTCGTTGGGCAGACTCGCGGCGTCTACGGCGAACGCTCAAGAGCGGTGATGGCGATCCTGCGCGATACCGCGCCCTACGTCGAGCCTCTCTCCATCGACGAAGCCTTCCTCGATGTGACGATCCTGCCTGATGACATAGAGACCATCGCCCGAAAGCTCCAGCAGCGCATCAACGACGAGCTTGATCTTCCTTGCTCGCTAGGTGGCGCGACCAACAAACTGGTGGCGAAAACCGCGAATACGGTGGGCAAGGCGCGAAAGCCGAAAGACGAGCCGCCAAAGGCCATCACTATCGTTCCGCCGGGCGAAGAGTCGCGCTTTTTGGCGCCGCTGCCGATTCGGAGCTTGTGGGGCGTTGGACCGAAAAACGCCGAGATGCTGCAAAATCTGGGCTTGACCACCATCGGCGACATCGCCAACTGGTCTGAAGAAGCGCTGGTCTCGCGACTTGGCAAGCTGGGCGCCGATATCTGGCGGCGCGCGCAAGGCATGGACTTCCGGCCCGTCTTAACCGAGCGCGAAGCGAAGTCAATCAGCAAAGAAGTGACATTCGCGACCGACATCGCCGATGAAGCCGAGCTAAAGCTGACGCTGCGCCGCTTGTCCGATGGCGTCGGGCGGCAGGCGCGCAAAGCCGGGCTTGCGGGATCCACTATCAAGCTCAAGCTCCGATGGACCGATTTCACCACCCTTAGCCGCCAAGCGACGCTGGACAGCCCGACTGATCTGGACAGCCAGATATACCGTTCGGCGGAGCAGTTATTCGATCAAGTTTGGGTCAAGGGCAAGCCCGCGCGCCTCATCGGCGTCGGCTTGGGTGGTTTTGCGGCGCCCAAGCGCCAGATTGGCCTGTGGGATGACCGCGAAGGAGAAAAGCAGACCGCGGGTTTGCAAAGCGCGCTCGACCGCTTGCGCGACCGCTATGGCGAAACGACGATCACCCGTGCGAGCGACTTGCATTTCCGACTCAACGAAGACAACAAACGCTGAACCAGATTATGCCTAAACCAGCGTAAACAGCTGGTGATATACGCCTTCCAAATCGAGCAGCTCTTGGTGGCTGCCCATTTCGATGATTTCGCCGTGATCCATCACCACGATCATATCGGCCGAAGTGATTGTGCTTAGTCGGTGAGCGATGACGAAACTCGTCCGCCCGAGCAGCAGGCGTTCCAGCGCGCCTTGAATTAGTCGCTCGGTCTGGGTGTCGATATTGCTCGTCGCCTCGTCCAGGATGAGTACGCGCGGGTCCGCCAGCAAGGCGCGGGCGAAGGCGATCAATTGACGTTGCCCGGTGGAAAGCAGCGCGCCGCCTTCCTTGATGTCGGTGAGGTAGCCGTCCGACATCTCGCTGATGAATTGATGCGCGCCCACCGCCTTCGCCGCATCCACCACTTCTTCATCGCTCGCGTTCAGCCGCCCATAGCGTATATTGTCCATCACCGTGCCGGAGAAGAGATGCGTGTCCTGCGGCACAACGCTGATCTGCCGCCGCAAGCTGTTCTGCGTGATGTCCCGCAGGTCGAGGCCATCCACCGTCACGCGGCCCGCGGTGGCGTCGTGAAAGCGCATGATCAGCTTGACCATCGTGGTTTTGCCAGCGCCGGTATGCCCGACGAAGGCGACGCGCGAACCTGGCCGCACATCGAGATTGATATTCTTCAATACCAATTCGCCCTCGCGCGTGTAGCGAAACGATACATCTTCAAAACGGATATGACCGTCGATGGCCGGCAGCTCATCGGCATCGACCTCATCGCGGATTTCCGCCGGGAAATCCATCAGTTTGAAGATGCGATAGCCGGAGGCGATGACATTTTGCAGCAGGTTGTAGCGCTGCGCCAACAGGCGGATCGGGAAAAAGAACTGCTGAATGTACAAGATAAACGCGAGCAGAACGCCGACCGATATCCGATCGTCAAGCGCCAGCGAGCCGCCGACGAAGATCAATGTACCTGTTGCCACGCCACCGATCATTTCGACAGTCGGGTAGAAAAAACTGGCGATCAGGGCGGCGCGCTCGGCGGCGCTGCGGCTGGCCATATTGATGCTGCCCTCAAAGCGCCCGTAGTTGCGCTGCTGGCGGGCGAAGGCTTGCGTGACGCGCACCCCATTAAACGCTTCCGATAACTCGGCGTACACCTTTGCGTTGGCGTCGGATAATCGCAGATAAGCGCTGCGCGCGTGAATCCGCCAGAAATTGGCGATCAGCATCAGCACAAGCAAAACCGTGAATGCCACCGCCGTCAGCGGCACATTGATGAGCAGCATCGAAATGATGATGCCGAAAAGCATCAGCACTTCGCGGATCGTGCCGACAGCGGCGAAAGTCACCGCTTCGCGCACCACGTTCACATCGTTGATGACCCGCGCCAACAATCGGCCAACTTCGTATTCGGCGAAGAAACTGATGGAGAGATATTGAATATGATCGAATAGCTGGTCCCGCAGCGTCTTGATGATCGTCTGCCCGATGACTGCCATCGTGCCCAATTGGATGCGAAAGCCAATGAAACCGAGCGTTTGCAGCGCGGCGAAGGCGGCGATGCCGGCGAAAAGCACCGAAGAATCGCGCTTGCTTATGCCCTCGTCGATCGCCCAGCCGATTAGCGGCGGGCTGGCGACATTGGCGATGACGCTGAACAGCATCATCACGATGGCAACCGCCAATTCCTTCCGGTGCGGCCTCAAGTACGAGAAAAGGCGGGACGTTACATCGCGGTCGAAACCGGGCTTATGGTCGTCTTCGATCTCGATGATTGAGAGATTCTTCTGGTTTTTCTCATCTTCGTCCGAGCGCTGCTTCTGTTGCTTTGTCCGGTTGAGCAGTGCCATAGTCTCCTGTCTTTGCCTCTCGGCTAGGGCGAGTATTTGCCGGCTAGTCGGTCGATCAAGTCGCGGAATTTCTGGGTCGTGCGCCGCTCTTCTAGCGGGATCTGGATGATGCCGGCGATGATCGCCTCGCGCCGCACCCGTTCCTGTTCTTCCAACTGCAATTTGTAGATTTCTTCGTAGAGCCCGCCATCATGCAGCAGCGTCTCGTGAGTGCCATGCTGGATAATCTCGCCTTCGCGCAGTACGATGATCTGGTCCGCCTTTAGTATCGTGCTCATCCGCTGGGCAATTACAAATGTCGTGCGGCCGTGCATAATCCGCGCGAGCGCCTGCTGGATCAAGTGCTCGGTGTTGGTGTCGACGCTGCTGGTGGCGTCGTCCAGGATCAGAATCCGTGGATCGATTAGCAGGGCGCGGGCGATGGCGACGCGCTGCTTTTGCCCGCCCGATAGTGTGACGCCGCGCTCGCCTACTTCGGTCAGATAGCCATCGGGAAATTCCGAAATGAAATCGTGCGCATTGGCTGATTTCGCCGCCGCTACGATTTCTTCGCGCGTGGCGTCCGGCTTGCCGTAAGCGATGTTCTCGTCGATGGTGGCGTTGAAGAGCAGCGACTGCTGCATGACGATGCCGATCTGCCCTCGAAGCGTGTCGAGGTCAAAGTCGCGCACATCTATGCCATCGACAGTGACCCGACCGCTGGTTACGTCATAAAAGCGCGGGATCAAGTTGGCGATGGTTGTTTTGCCCGAACCGGTCAGCCCGATGATGGCGACGACTTCGCCCGGCTTGGCGTCAATGCTGACGTTTTTCAGCACCGGGTGACTGGAATTGTCATAGCGTGTATTCACGTTTTCAAAGCGGACGCGTCCTATGATGCTCGCATTCTTGGCGCTGCGGCGGTTGACGATCGATTCCGGCGCGTCCAGCACTTCAAATATCCGTTCGCCGCTCGCGACCGCCTGTGTCGTCAGCAGGATCATAAAGCCGCTGAAACGCAGGGGCGGCGCCAGCAGCAGCACGTAAGCGTTGAAGGTGACAATCAAGCCCACCGTGATATTCGCCAGACCTTGCGCTTCCAGTATGCCGCCGAAGAGCAGCACCATACCGGTCGATGTGGCGGCGAGCGCGGCGCTGGTTGGCAGAAAGGTGATCCACTGGGTGATGAAGTCCAGCTGTTCTTCGTAGAGGTTCTGGTTTTCTTTATGAAAGCGCTCGATCTCGTACGGCTCGCGGGCGAATACGCGGACGACCTCGGCGCCCAGCGCATTCTCCTGAATGTGGTTGCTGAGCACTTGCATCCGGTCCATGACCTTCTTCCAGCGCGGATGCACACGCATGACAAAGCGGCTGGAATAGAGCGCCAATGGCGCCAGCGGCAGGAAGGCGAAAACCGCCAGCAGCGGGCTGGTCGCAAGCATGATGACGACCACGCCCAGCAATAGCAGCAGCACGTTCATGCCGTCCATCAGCCCGTAGTTGAAGTAGCGCTGGATTTCGTTGACATCGCTGATCGCGCGCGTGATGATCGTGCCCACCTGCGCTGAGTCATGATAGGTGAAGGACTGCCGCTGCACTTTATCGTAAATCTCGTTGCGGATATCGTAAGACACGTAATGCGAGAGCCGCTCGCCGAAGAAGCGGCCCAGGAAAGCCGTCACCCCGCGGATCAGCCCCAAGGCGACGACCAGCAAGCCGGCGCTTAGCATGTATGCGCTGTCTTGGCGGGCGATGCCGACATCAACAACATCGCGCAGAATATAGGGTACCGATAAAGCCAGGATATTGCTGCCGATGATGCCAGCCCAGGCGGTCGCGACCCAAAAGCGGTATTTGCCAAGGTAGGCCATCAAACGCCGCCAGATGCGGATTGGCGATTCTTTCTGCGTCTTGGGGAATCCTGCGCTTTCTTGTTCGGCGGCGGCTGATGCCATCAATGGTCTCCTGGCAGCGCGGTGGATTGGGTCGTTCGCTGCCGCGATTTCTGGCGACACACAAGCCTTCAGTGTACAGCAGGGCAGGGCAATTTACTACGAGCAGTAGGGGCAGTTTGGCAAGTTTATCTTTAGCCGTATCAACACTGGAATTCCGCTGGATTAAAGCCACAATACGAGCAAAATGAGACCAACTGGCGGAAGGGGAAAGCGATGAGCGAATTAAAGCCAATAGCTTTGCAATTGTACACGGTGCGCGAACTACTAGGAGTGGACTTTGAAGGAACCGTGCGGCGCGTTGCTGAAATGGGCTATATCGGCGTCGAACCTTATAGCGGCATGCCATGTGCGCTTTCCGCTGCCGCCGATCTATTCCGCGAACTCGGCTTGCAGACTTTCAACAGTCACGTGCCCTTTCCCGACGAAGCCAGCAATGACGCCATTGTGGAGATCGCCGAAGCCTTTGATCTCTCCAGCATCGCTATCGCAATGTTGCCGCCTGACGAGTTTGAGACGATCGATTCCATCAAGCGCGTCTGCGAGCGCCTGAACCGCGCTGGCGAATTCTCGCGCGCCAATGGCTTGGCGCTGCATTACCACAATCACTGGTGGGAATTCAAGCGGATCAATGGCAAGGCTACGCTGGATGTCATGCTCGACGAATTGGACGATAGCGTCGGCCTGCAGATCGACACCTACTGGGCGCAGGTCGGCGGCGAAGACGCGGTAGAGGTGGTCAAGCAAGCAGGCGAACGCGCGCCCCTGATCCATCTGAAGGATGGCTGGCTGGATGCAAAAGGCGATATGGCGGCGGTGGGACACGGCGCGATGAATGTGCCCGCCATTGTGAACGCGACGGCCGACACGGCTGAATGGTACATTGTCGAGCAAGATCGCAGCAACAACGACCGGCTGGAAGCCGTCCAGCAGAGTTATACTTACCTGACCGCAAATGGTCTGGCGCGCGGCAAGATCTAAGCCCGAGACCGCCTCAAACCAAGGAAGCGTCACGATGAAAGTTTCAATAGAAGCGCTGCGGGCGGCGACGAGGCGCGCGATCCGGGCGCAGGGCTTCAGCCCGGCTGATGCCGAGGTCATTCTCGAGATCATCCTTTACGCCCAGCTTCGCGGCAACAATCAAAATGTGATCAAGCTGCTTGGCGCCGGTATGCCGGCCAATCCCGACGCGGGCAAGATCGCGCTCGTCAAGGATACGAAGCTGTCCGCGCTGATTGACGGCGGCTGGAACCAGGGCATGGTGGTCGTCTCTCGCGCGACCGAGCTCGCCATTGAGAAAGCAAAAGCGCATGGCTTCGGCATCGTCGGCACAAGGCGCACCAACTCGCCTACTGGCGCTATCGGCTATTTCGCGCGCCAACTGGCGAACGCGGGCTTGATCGGCTTTGTCTGTTCCGGCTCTATGGAGTTGATGGCGATGCACGGCTCCTACGAGCCCTTCTTCGGTACCAACCCGCTGGCGATTGGCATACCCTCCGCCGCAAAACCGATCGTCTTCGACATGGCGACGGCGGCGATCGCCTGGTACGGCATTCACTTGGCCAACGCGGAAGGGCAGTCAATCCCCGAGGAGGTCGCCTACGACAGCGACGGTCGAATCACCACCGATCCGGCGGCGGCGCTCGCGGGCGCAATCAAGGCTTTCGGCGGCTATAAAGGCGCGGCGCTGGCGCTGATCGTCGAAGTGTTGACGCGTCCGCTGGTTGGCGCCACACGCGATGACAGGGGCCGCAAGCTGGACTGGGGCAATCTCGTCTTTGCGATTGATCCGGAATTGCTGGCGGATGATCTGGATAACTTCCAGGCTGGCGTCAGCGACCTCTTGGCGCGCATGAAGCGTCTCAAGCGATTGCCAGGCGCCGAAGAGATTCTGGCGCCGGGCGAACGCGGCGACCAAATCTATGAGCGCCTCACCGCGGCCGGCGTGATCGAGATAGATGAACAGATCTGGCTGGATTTGCAAGCGGTAGGCGCTTCAGTCGACGATGCCGATTGAGGGCAGCATTCGCTCGTAGAATACGCCTCGCTGTCCCCGTCTGTCCGATGGCAGCCCCGCCAAACCGCCAGCGATGAACAAATGACTTGAACCCTCGCCGCTAAGGTTAAGAGCGTCGACCGCGCCCGCCTCCCGCAATATTTCGGTGACTTCTTCCAAGGTCGCCCCATGACTGTCTCTTTCAGTGCGAAAACTGGGATTGCAGCCATCTACTACCACCAGAAGCAAGTCGCCATCGGGCATGATGCCTATGGCTGTGCGCGCCTTTCGCTGTTCAAAGCCCTTAAGATCGATATGCACCGGCGAAACGCCAATCGTATCGCCCCGACTGGACCAGAATTCTTCCTCCGTCGTGGCTTGGGCAAGCGCGCTTTCGCCATCGCGCAGCAATATCGGACCGGCCTGAATCGCCGACTCCAAGCGACTACTCTCATCGGCGAATTCGTATTCGACCCAGGAGTCTTCGATCAAACTCTCGGCGGCGCCCGCTGGCAGCGCGCCGTCACGCAGCGACAAGACGAATCCATTCTGCGGGATCCGCAGCGCCCCGCCGCGTTTCCAGCTTAGCGCCTGACGATTGACCAGCACGAATTCAATGCGGTCCGGCGCAATCGGAGTACGATCGAGCGGGCCTCCGTCAAGGTCTAAGCTGCCAGCGCGCGTGTAAAGAGCGATGTCGCATGGTTCGGCCGGATTCAGGTGAAAGCGGCTTTCGCCCGCTAGAGTCGCGTTCAATCGGATGTCGCCAGGCAGGATCAGTTGGATATCTTCCATGCTGAATCTATCGATTCGCCAGCTCGAACCATCGTAAAGCAAGGCGCCCCGCCTATAGATTGGCGGACGCAGGATCGTATTTTCCGCGACCATCAAACCAATGGCATCGCCATAACCCGAGTGATGGCTGATGAGGTCATCATGTTCGTGCAAGAAATGAGATGTATTGAATACGACCGGGCGTTCGTGGTTCTGCACGAAATGCCGGATGAAATCGCAGCGGCCGATTCGAACGAAATTATGCCGCACATCAAAGGGGCGGAATATGCGCGGCTGGTAGCTGCCTCTCTCTATATTTGGATATAAGTCAAGCTGGATCGATTCTTCCAGCCAGCGCAGAATCGCCTCCGCTCTCGCCCGCCAGTCTCGCTGAGCTCGCGGGATATCGACCTGCCACTCGTATGTGTCGCTGATATATTCGTGCAGTTGCAGCCAGCCTTCCTTCAACAGTTTGCGCAAAACGCAAGTGATGAAAGAGTTGGCGCTGATAAGCCGCTCGCCGTCATCGGTTTCGAAGCTTAGCCCGGGGAACATTTGCTCAGCCCGACGATCGGTCTGCATCGCCGTCCAGGTGAGGATATGCGGGCTGTCTTCGCCGCGCGCCCGCGCCCTGGCGTAGTGCATGCGGGCGATATCCTGTTGGCGGATGTAGCTGCTTATTGGGTGCAGGTCTTCGAAGCGCAGCCTACCCGCTGGGATTTCCACCCGGTGAACGGCCGAAGACAGGCCATCGGCGAGCTGCCGCCATTCTATCTGATAAGAGATTTCGCCCATGAATTCAGCCGCATTTCTTTCTTTTGAATGCTGATATCAATATACCCCTTTCGCCTTCACAGGCAAAGCCCGCCCGCTCAAAATGAACTATCACAGTTGCGTATCGGCGCGCCGGTTGTTCGCCCTCCTGCCATCAGAATGTAGCGCATCAGTCTTCTCATTGCTTATTCCTTTCCGCATGGACTGCATTGGTTTAGCCATGCGCTACAGTCTAGGAATGAGTTGTAGCGAAAACCTGAGCCAATGGCAAAATGGCTGTAAATGAAGATTAGCGCTCGATTAGCCGATTAGATGAAATGACTCTTGCCGGCCATCAAGCCAGCGCAGCGCGCCGCCCGTCAGCACAGCGTCTTCTTCCAGCATGATTCGCGCGTCCTGCCCGTCCCATTCGGGTATGCTCCGGGTGATATTCAGTTCGATGGCATACACGGTATCGTCGTATAACGGATAATCGCCGACGCCCGGCACGCCATCCTGACGATCCCACAAGCCGACGAGCGGTCCCGCGGCGTGCCCATGAAGGCCAAGCGGATGCGAGTAAATCTGCGAACGGATGCCTTCTGCCTTCGCCCGCTCCAACGCTGCCCGCAAGACATCGTTCCCGCTCCGGCCGACTTGCATCTCTTCCAGGTGGATATCCTGCGCGCGGTTTGCATCGGCCAGCGCCGCTCGCAATCCGGATGGCGCATCAGATTCACCCGGGCGCAGCACATAAGCGTGCTGCTGCTGATCGGTCGCCAATCCCAGGTAATGAAAGCCCATATCGCAGTGAAGCAAGTCCCCGGGCATGATCGTCGTTCGCGGATTCTCGGTATCTTTATACGTTTGTCCAGGCGCCTGAATGTCGATCGTCGGTTGGAACCAGGCGCTTAAGCCGGCTTCTTGCATCGTCTCCCGCATCCACCAGACCACATCATCCGTTGTGGTTAGGCTCGGGTGGATGACCGCCGTGGAAAAGGCGCGCGCGATAATTTGGCGCCCGATTTCCACCAGGCGCGGGTAGGCAATGATTTCTTCCGCGCTGCGCCGCTCCAGCCAGCCTACGCAGAGCTTCTCCGCGCTGACCATTCGCGCCGCGCAGCTTTCGCCCAGCGCCTCGCGAACCAACTGAAGCTCGGTATGCGAAATGCCGTCGCCAAAAGCGAAGTCTCGCGAGGTATTGATGCCGATCCGCTCGGGATCGCGCTCGCGCACGATCCGCGCCAAGCACTCAAACTGATCTTCCTCATCGGGATTCCAAGCGCCGTCGTAAAAGCCTTCATATCCATAACGAGACAGCGTCAAGCGCTCGACCTCGGTTTCTGTCCGCGCGAAGACGAGAATCGTGCGGCGCCGCGCCGACATGGATGTGGCCGGCAGCAGCGACATCAGCACCGGATCTTCGTTGTATTCGCGGCAGATGACAATCCACATGTCAATGTTTTCCCGCTCCAGCAATTCGGGAACGACCGTGTCCAAGCGCGTCTTAAGCCAGCGATCGCGAATAGCCGCTTGTTCCCGCAGCGGAAGAATCTCGTTCATACTCTCCATTGTATGCAATCTCCAATTGCTCTAGAAAGATTCCAATCGTAGCTCAAATAGTTTAGAAGTAAGGTCAATAAGGAAAGATCTGTAGGGGCGAGACGGTGGCTCGCCCATTCGTCTCTCGGAAAATCTGCCGTGTTACTCACGATTAACCTGGTTCTACTTAATTCCCCATTGACGGCGCCACAGCCGATTGCCAGTGCAGGCGCAGCGCCGCGTGCCCGCGCCGATAAGACAGGTACAGGTAAGCCAGCTCGAAAGCCATCCCAATCGTTAAGCCGACCGAAGCGGCCAAAATACCGTGCATGCCCAGCGCGATGCCGCCCCAAACCGTCGCTGCCGTCAGAATAAAGCCGATGACAATCGCTTGATAGATGGTGGTGGTCTTGTGGCTGAGCATAAGCAAGGCGCGCAGATAACTTTGCAAGGTTGTCAGCAAGGGCAGCAGGATCCCCGCCTGCGCGCCCAAAAGCACCAACTCATGCAGATGCGCCGGAACCTGCAAGATGGCGCTGAGGTAGAAACGGATCGCAGGCGTGAAGGCGAAGAAAGTCATAATCAGGCTAAGCGCCAGACCGAGCCGGATAGTGAAGCTGCGCAGCACGAGATGGCGCTCTTCGCTTTCGTCGAGCGAGATCACGACTTCTTGAAAAGCCATGCCTCCCGATCGCGTGACCAGCATGATGGTGAAGATCACAGGCCAAGCCGCCAGGCTTTGCGCCGCGTCCGGCATGGCGGCGAGGCCCCGCTCTATGATCGGGCTCACTAAAATCGTGATGACGCTGGTAGCGGCCAGGGGCAGATGGAATCGCAGGGCATCGCGCTGCGTAAGGGCGCGCCGTCCCGTCCTGAGCGGCGTCGATAGCAGGCGCTTGACCTCGGGTCGCGAAACGATATAGGTGTAGAGCGTCTCCGCCGCCATCGAAAATATCAAGGCGATTGCCCCCACGACCGCGCCAGCAATCGTAGTGATCGCGCCCAGCGCAAGGGCGACGCTGCCGGACACGAGCGCTCGAATGACGGTGCCGGCGGCGACATATCGCGTCTTGCCCGCGCGAATGATGATGCCTTGGTGAAAGCGGCGATATCCGATGAAGGCGCCCCAAAGGATCATGATCTTCATGCCCGGTCGGGTCGCCTCAATGATGTGACCTGGCACATTAAGCAACGCGCCAAGATACAGGTCCAGCAGCGGCGTGAATGCCATCAGTATCGCGATCGCCGTGATGACACAGTTGACAGCCATCATAAAGCGCCATAACGTGCGAAAAGACTGCCGATCGCGCGACAGGGCGTTGCTAGTCGCTAGCAGCATAATGACCGGCGTCTCGATGAGAACCGACAGCGAAAACATCAAACCAAAGGCGGCCAACTGCGTCTCCGCATCCGGCTTGCGGCCGATGACGCCCTGGATCCATAGACTCTCGAAGGTCATCAGCAGCCAGGACAAGGCCAAGGGCAGCCAAAAAAGCAATACCTTGCGGTAGGTCAAGCTTTAGTCACCTTCAAAGGTTGGCAATGTCGCGTATTCTATCGGATATGCGACCCGATTGATACGAACTGTTGTGACGTGGTTCTGCACTGAATGTTTCGGATTTTCGGTATACCGTATTTTCGTACGCTGTGTCTCGGGGCTGATTCGCGAGCTAAATTGACTGTCACGCCGTTTCTTGCGCCATGCTGATGCGCTTGCGAATGGGGAAGCGCTTCGTGGATGAATGGAATCAGTGGCGCCTGATCTGTCAGCGATTTACACACTGTTTGGATTATCCGTTGATTTCGCCAAAGGGTTTACATTTGCCGGTTACCCAGTTGCCCAATCCTGTCACATATAAGACTCCTGTGCTATCATCGAATTTGATTAAGCATGCGCCGAAGTAAACTCACCAAGTGGAGATATCGATGACAACGCTGGACTCCTTGGATCAACGCCTGACGATTCTAGAAGAGCGCAGTAATCTGCAAGCGGCGCTAGAGCGGCACACGAGCGCCCTGTTTGCCGATCTCGCGCAAGTGATAACAGATCTTGCGAAAAGCCAGCAGGATGGATTTGCCAATGTCAACCGTCGCATTGACACGCTGGGCGAGCGCATAAGTTTACATGACGAGCGCTTTGATTCAATTGACGTGCGCATGAATTCACTGGAGCAGCGCTTTGACACTATGGAGCAGCGCTTTGACACTATGGACGAGCGCATGGCTCGAATTGAAAACAAGCTCGATCGTCTTATCGAATAGCTGGCCTATCCGAAAGCGTCTGCGCTCGGCATAACCGCATAAAATCTTGTCCACGCCGCGCAGAGAGTCTGATCCTTCGAAAGATTTTGTTTTTCAGCCAATTCTTCGACCAACCGGATTTTACTTGACAGCAATGAGGTCTGCTGCTACATTACCCATGTTGTTCGGGGGCGTGGTGTAGCGGTTAACATGCCGGCCTGTCAAGCCGGAGATCGCGGGTTCAAATCCCGTCGCTCCCGTCGAATGGAGACGCCGCTTATGGCGTCTCCATTTTTTGTTTCAGCTTATTGTCCCGAGCGAGTATGGTTTTCAATGCCTCGATTCGATACCTGCACGAACGTCTGACGATCGACGATGTAGACCTGGAGTCGATCGTCAATGAAGTCGGAACACCAGCCTACGTCTATAGCCTCGCGCGAATACGCGACAATCTCGGCCGTCTCAAAGCTGCGCTTGCGCCGGTCCATGCATGCCTCCATTTTAGCGTCAAAGCCAATGGCAATCTGGACGTATTGCGCACGCTGCGAGACGCGGGCGCCGGTTTCGATTGCGTAAGCGGCGGCGAGATCTTCCGCGCGCTGAAAGCGGGCGCCGCGGCCGAAGACATCGTTTTTGCAGGTGTTGGCAAGACTCGCGCCGAAATCGAGTACGCCATCAACAGCGGCGTCGGCTGGATCAACGCCGAGAACCTGGGCGAGTTGGCGCATATTGAGGCAATGGCGGCGGAGGCCGGGCTCCAAGCTGTTCAGGTGGCGCTGCGCCTCAATCCGCAAGTAACTGCCAATACCCATCCATACATGGCGACCGGGCACGGCGCGGCCAAATTCGGCTTGACGTGCGACGTGATTCGCCAAGTTCTCAATGACCAGCAAAGATACCCGCGCCTCGACTTCGCCGGCATCCACCTGCATATCGGCAGCCAGCTTGGCGATAGCGCGGCGACGCTTGCCGCCCTGGACAAGCTGCTTGCGCTCGCCCGCGACTTTCCGCAGATTACGACGATCAATTTGGGTGGCGGATTGCCAGTCGCCTATCGCTTTGGCGAGGTGCCCCCTGCGCTAGAGCCGCTCGCCGCCGAGGTGGCGCGGCGTCTGAAACCGTACTCAGTTTTGCTCGAGCCGGGCCGCTCCATTGTGGCCGATGCCGGTGTGCTGGTCGCCGAAGTCCTCTACGTGAAGCGACAAGCCGGCCAAACGTTTGTCATCGTCGACGTGAGCATGGCCGAGTTGATTCGTCCGGCGCTCTATGGCGCTCATCATGAGATTGTGCCGCTGCGACAGGCCTATGACGAAACAATCTCAACGCAAGTTGTGGGGCCAGTCTGCGAGTCGGCAGACGTGCTGGCCCGCGATCGCGACCTGCCGCCGCTAAAACCAGGCGACAAGATCGCGCTGATGACGGCTGGCGCCTACGGCATGACCATGGCGAGCAACTACAACGCCCGTCCACGGCCGCCCGAGGTCGTTGTCGACGGCGATCGCTGGTGGGTCAGCCGCCGACGGGAGGCTATTACTGACATGATTTAACTTGATTCATGAGAATCCGTACGAGCTTCATGCCTTATGCTCAGTCATTCTTCAAGTTGATTTGGATATTCCGGAAATCTGGATGCTGTAAGTCCTTCTGCAAATTCCTGAAGCAAGTTTTCTGCGTCATCAACTGCTTCTTCGTGCTCCCCTAGACGATCTGCGTCAAGTTCTTCGCCAATCCATTTGCCATTGTGGTTTTCCAAAACAGCAATCGTTGGACGGCCACCGACGCCAAAGCCTGCGTTCACTTTGATTACGTGCTTTAAAGTCCACAGCACGCCCAAGATTCCCGCTGCTGTCGTGGCAGGCGCTTCGTTGTTCCATATCACTCGCTTAACAAACGCCAAGAAAGGATCGGCTTGCTGCTGTCCACTCCCAATTGCCACCATCGGCAAATCGGGCGTGCATGCTTCCGAAGCTGCCTGTGTATCGAAATGAAGAAGTACGTGATTGTTTCCGACGGGCAACGCTACTAAACAAGTACAAATTGCGCTGGAAAGTGCATTATCTCCAACCAACTGCTGCGCAACTCGTGCTCTTTGAATAGCAGGATTTATCTGTGACCACAACACTTGGGTTATGGCTGTTCTGGCCTGACTTACTGGTAAGCCCTTTATCTGGTCCCAATGTATAGTAAGACCGTCCATCATCAACTGACTCAAGCCAACGGAACCGGAAGTTGCTACGATTACGTTCCCACTTTCAACCGTTATCTTGCTCTTAACTTCTTGTTCGATTGTATGCATCCCGAACGGCGTGCCGTAAGTAGCAATTGTATCTGCGCCAACCACTATCCCATCTCGGCACCAAGCCCCTATGATAAGCGTCATCTATGACCTAACCTTGAAATACGCTGTTTTCTCGGAAACTAGGGTACATTTGGTATACTGCGCGAACCAACTCCTGAAAACTCAATTGTCGTGCCCATCGCACCTTCTCTTCAATGTAAGTGGAGACCTCGTCAGGAATGTTCTGCATCTCAGTTTGTATCCCAGCTACAGTCGCGGAGTACTGTTTCCATCCACCACGTGGATGTATCGAAATGGAGATTTTGCCTTCACATTCAAGTCGTTCGGCGTCGCGGTAAACTTCAGCGCAAAACGGACCGTAGTCATACTTGCGAAATCGGTAGTAATCGTCAGGCATGTAGCTACCGCGTTCCATCCGAAGCAAAAACGCCACTTTCTGCAGTTGAGCAGGTGTAAGAGGCTTGCCCTCGGCAGCAGCAATGATCTTCAACAATAAATCGGCGCGCTTCATAGTGTTGCTCCTTTCACTCGATAAACCGAACACGCGCAATAATCATTGTATATTCCTAACGTTAGCACATCTGTTTTAGACTGTCAATTCCATACTCGGGCAAACCAAAAAGACCCGCTCACGGGTCCCAATCAGTGCTGATGGGAAGATTTGAACTTCCG
>JAPOYT010000197.1:0-18535 GCA_026706445.1 Chloroflexota bacterium | reverse complement strand
TCGGGTTATGAGCCCGACGAGCTACCACTGCTCCACCCCGCATCATCAAGGCAACGATTACCGTTGCGAATCTAAAGCGTATCAGCTAGGCTTGCGCTTGTCAATAGCAAGCCCATAAGTCTCGCGGATTGCCCTCCGACTGTGAACTGATCAACGCTTGCGCACGCACGACGCCCGCGATTATACTGAGCGGAAGCACTGAACACTCGTTCTGAACTTCGAGGTCTTACCGTGCCCAAATTCGAGTTGGATTCTCCCTTCGCGCCCACCGGCGACCAGCCGACCGCCATCGAAGGCTTGCTGGCTGGCTTGCATCAGGGGCATAAACGTCAGACGCTGCTGGGCGCCACCGGCACCGGCAAGACCTTCACCATCGCTAATATCGTGCAGGCGACGCAGCGCCCGACCCTGGTCATGGCGCACAACAAGACGCTCGCCGCCCAGCTCTACGCTGAGTTCAAGCGCCTCTTCCCAAACAACGCCATCGAGTACTTCGTCAGCTATTACGACTATTATCAGCCGGAAGCTTACGTCCCGCGCCACGACCTGTACATCGAAAAGTCGACCGATATCAACGAGCAGATCGAGCGCTTGCGCCTCTCGGCCACCGCCTCCTTGTTCTCGCGCCGTGATGTGCTGATAGTCGCCTCGGTTTCCTGCATCTACGGCATCGGCGATCCGGTCAACTGGCAGAAAATGTCGGTCGAGCTAAAAGTCGGCGATGTGGTGGTGCGCGAGCGCGTGCTGCGCGATTTGGTGCGGATCCAGTATCACCGTAACGACCTGGAACTTCGCCGTGGCACATTCATGTCAAGGGGTGACACGCTGTCGATAGTTCCCGGCTATTCCGAAACGGCCTTCAGGATTTATCTGGACTTCGACACAATCGAAAAGATTATCGAGTTCCATCCGCTAACGGGCGAGGTCGTTCACGTACACCAGCATGTGACCATCTTCCCGGCGCGCGAATACATTACCGACGAAGAGCATATCCGCGAAGCGCTGGGAGAAATCGAGCTGGAGCTGGAAGAGCAGATCAAACACTTCAAACGCGAAGACAAGCTGATTGAGGCGCAGCGCATTGAACAGCGCACGCGCTACGACATCGAAATGCTGCGCGAAGTCGGCTTCACCACCGGCATTGAGAATTACTCGCGCCACTTTGATCGGCGCGAACCCGGCAGCGCTCCTTTCACCCTGATCGATTACCTGCCCGAAGATCATCTGCTGGTCATCGACGAAAGCCACATGACCGTGCCCCAGATACGCGGCATGTACAATGGCGACCGGGCGCGTAAACAAATTCTGGTCGATTTCGGCTTCCGCCTGCCTAGCGCGCTGGATAACCGGCCGCTGCAATTCCACGAGTTTTGGGGGCGGGTAGGGCAGACGATTTATACCAGCGCAACGCCGGGGCCCTTTGAAGGTGTAATTCCGGGCCGAACCGTCGAGCAAGTCGTTGAGCCAAACGTCGACCAAACTGACAAGAAATATTACAGGAAACCGCGCCAGCAAACTGACAAGCAAGGTTTCGAGCAATACGTCGAGAGGTCCGCTAAGCATATCGCCGACCCAATTGACAAGCAAGGTGAAAAGCAATTTGTCGAGAAGTTCGTCAAGAAATTCGCCGAGAAATTCACCGAGCAATTCTACTGGCGAGGTGAAAAGCAGGTCGGCAAGCAAATTGAAACGGAATTAGTTGAGGAATTCATTGAGCAAATCGCCGAGCAAATTGCCGCGAAAATTGCCGAGCAGTTCGCCGTGCAACTCGACGAGAAATCTGTCGAGAAAAACGTCAAGAAAATCGAAAAGCAATTCGCCGAGCAATTCGTCGAGACAACTGTCGATAAAGTCGTCAAGCAAACCGACAAGACACTCTTCAGGCAAATCGACAAGCAAATTGTAAAGCAATTCGTCAAGCGATTCGTAAAGCACTTCGTCGAGCAATTCGTCATGCCAGGCGTCGAGAAAAAGGTCGATCAGATCATCCGCCCAACGTGCATTGTCGATCCGCAAGTGGATGTTCGCCCGACCGAGGGGCAGATCGATGACTTGCTGCAAGAGATTGCGCTGCGCATTCGCGAGGGGCAACGCGTGCTGGTGACCACCCTTACGCAGCGCATGTCCGAAGAGCTGGCTGGCTACATCAACGAGCTCGGCATCAAGGGTCAGTACCTGCACGCCGAAGTCGACACTCTCGAACGCGTCGAGATTCTGCGCGATCTGCGCATGGGCGTCTACGATGTGGTGGTGGGCATCAACCTGCTGCGCGAAGGTCTCGACCTGCCCGAAGTATCGCTGGTCGCCATTCTTGACGCGGACAAGTCGGGCTTCTTGCGCTCGGAGCCGGCGCTGATCCAGACGATTGGGCGGGCGGCGCGCCATGTCGAGGGCAAGGTCATCATGTACGCCGACGCCATGACGCCAGCGATGGAAGGCGCGATCAACGAAACCGACCGCCGCCGCCTCAAGCAAGAGCTGTATAACCTGGAAAACGGCATTGAGCCGCAGCAGATCGTAAAGGACATTCAGGACATCACCGACCGCCTGCGCGCAATTGACGGCGATGGCGCAGACGAGGACAGGACGATTGACGCCGGGCTGGCTGCATTGCCGGCCGAAGAGCTGCAAGACATGATTGAGGAGCTCGAGCGCGAGATGCGCAAGGCGGCCGACGCCATGGAATTCGAGAAGGCGGCCGCGCTCCGTGATCAAATCTTCGACCTCCAAGGCGCCCTCGTGCAAGAGCAGGGTCTCGAAGGCGACCTGATGATGACCTAAAGTCCGTGCACGCGGCGCAGTTTGTCGATCAGCGGCTCAATGACCCGCTCGTCCATCGCCGAGGTCGCCTCGCCGTAGGGATCGCTGATTTCATCTTGCCCCAACAACGCCCGCGCGATATTGACCCAGCCATTCGCCAGCGCCGATAGATCGTAGCCGCCCTCCATCACAAACACGATGCGCCCATCGCAGAGGCGCTCCGCCAATCCGATGCATTCACGCGCCAAATGGTCATAGCCGCCGAGCGTCAGTTGCGTGCCCGCCAACGGATCGACCCAGTGCGCGTCGAATCCAGCCGAAATCAGCATCAAATCGGGATCAAACCGCTCAACCGCCGGCCTGACGACCTCGTCGAACAGTCGCCGATAAGACCCATCGCCATGTCCGCCGGCTAAGGGGATATTCAGCGTATATCCGCGCCCCGCGCCTGAGCCGGTCTCATCGAGCGCGCCCGTGCCGGGATAAAAAGGACTTTGATGAATCGAGATGAAATAGACCGACGGATCAGCGTAGAAGATATCGTTCGTGCCGTTGCCGTGATGCACATCGTAATCGAGGATCAAGACCTTCTCGATTCCTGGGACCGACTGCGCATGACGCGCCGCGATGGCGACATTATTGAGCAGGCAGAAACCCATCGCGCGTTCGGCGGTGGCGTGATGACCCGGCGGACGCACTATCGCCAGCGCATTGTCCGCTTGCGCCGAAAGCAGGGCATCGACCGCGCCGATGACCGCGCCCGCCGCCAGGCGCGCCGCATCCAGCGAGACAGGCAGCGCGTACGTATCCGGATCGAGCCGAACCGTCCGCTCACCATGAGCTACAGCAATCAGTCGGCGCAGGTGGTCCAATGTGTGGACGGCGAGGATCTGTTCATCGCTCGCCGCCGTCGGCGCGATATGAAGCAGCTGCTCCGACAAACCGCTGGCGCCAAGCTGCTGCCAGACCGCCTCGATACGGCCCGCGTGTTCCGGGTGACCCGGAAAATCGTGCTCGGTAAAACGCTTGTCAGTCAAGTAGGCGGTCGTCACAGGTATCTCCCTATTGGCTTTCTTGACCTTTAGGATACAAAATCAAATAATCGAAGCCGTTCATGTGGATCGTCTCTTTATGCTCATATCGCCCGCCCATCGCCTCGAGCACCGACGGCGGATAGAATAAGGCGCGCAGAATAATCAGCCCAAATTCCCCTCGTTTGATCATCGATAGCAGTTGATCGCCTTGGAACAAACCGGCGCGATCCAGATTGCGCAACTGCGTCGGATTGGTCACGACATCGCGCTCCGCCGCCAAGGTGAATCCCGCTTCTTCGCTGAGGACTGGCTTGTCGCTTTCCTTGATCAGCCGCAGGATTTCAGCGCCGGCCGCGTGATCGTCGGGCTTCAAGAAGTACCCAATGCGAGCGTAACCGCCGACTAGATAGCTTGCGGAGTCATAGAATGTTGGGCGCGCATTGGCTTCGACGCCCAGGGCAGTCGCGAGCGGCTCAAAGACGCCATCGGTAGGCATCTTAAGCGTGGCGCGGGCATATCCTAGATAAAGCAGCGGGATGAGGATCAGCCCGGCGCGGCTGACCTTTCGCAGCGTCGCTTCGCCGGGGAAGCCTGGCAATCGCCAGTTGATCGCCAGCAGGCGCGAAAAGCATAAGCCACTGAGTATGCAGGCGGCGGCGATCGACGTGACGAAGTAACTGTCGCCAGCCCCCCAGGCGCCCGCTGCGATTCCCCCGAAAAGCCCAGCGCAGGCGAACCAGACGCTGTAAATCGAAAGCCGGTCGAAATAGAGTTCGTAGACGACCAGCAGGGCAGCCGGAACCAGCAGCAAGCCGTGCAGCTTGAACCAGAGAATGAACAGACCGAAGGCTTGCTCGGGTATGAATTCGTTGACGTTGGCGACGATGGCTTGAATCCACCACTGCCCCCCGGACGCGACGTTCAGCCAGAGAAACACCGCCACGCCGACGGCGGCAAAAGCCAGCGACCATCTTATCGCCCGCAGCGGCGCCCGCAGGAACATCCAGGCGAGCGCGGCGATAGCGCTGATGGCGGCAAGCTGTTTGGTATAACCGGCGCAGATCAAGAGGAGCAAGCCCAGCGCGATTCCCCGCCGGTTGCGGCGCGGGAAGGCGCTCGCCAGCGTTACGATTGCCAGCGTCTCGAAGGTCACCATCATCGTATGCTGACGGAAGAGCGGACCGATGTGATAGACGAAATTCGAGCTCAGAAAAGCCAGCCCCGAAAGCGCGGCGATCCAACGATGCCTGCCGCCATCACGATAGACGGCGTAGGCGATGGCGCCGGCGCTGACCAACGAGCCCAGGAAGCCCAGCAGACGGCCATACCAATGAGCCGGACCGAAAAACCAGACGAAGGGCGCCGCCATCACATGAAACAACGGCGGATAATTGCTGGCGTAGAACGGGTAAATCTCGGTATCGCGATAAGGCAGTTCGCCACGGCTGAAGAGCACGGTATCGTACACTTCAAAGCCCTCGCCCTGGTCATAATCATAGGGAAAGGCGAGCAGATTCGCCGTATAAAGCAGGTAAATCAATAATGAGAATAGCAGCGCGCCGCTGGCGGCCAGCATCAACACAATATGGAATCGGCTGCGCCCGCCGTTCATGCCGGCGCGTCGCCCCGTGAAATCAGCGTCAGACCGAGGATCGCGGTCGCCGCCATCAGCGCCAAAGCCAATCGCTGCGCCGGTCCAATGCCGCCCTGCCGGCCGACATTCACCACATCAATCAACAGAACCGCGACAAAACCCACTATGCCGACCATCGCCAATAACAGGCCCAATTGCCGCTTGCTGACAGCCCGTTCTTCCAAGTCCATAACGCAAAGTGTAGTAAAGCGGTACAAACCTGTAAAGTCCGGCAGCGCCCCCCATCCAACGCGCTGAATGACCAAGTTGCTTACCTCCGTCCACATGATACATTCAAATGACATGCCAATGTCCTCTGTGTTCTCTGTGTTGCCTCAGTAGTTCCAAGTTTGTCGTGCGAAACGTGATTGGAAAATATGGCAGGAGTGGGCGAGCCACCGGCTCGCCCCTACAGGTTTTCGATTATTTTGGCATTTTCTTTCGTACGGCAGTCATTCTCATTACTTTGTTTGAACTACTTCCTTTCCTCTGTGGTGAAAAAATGTGTGGTTTCCGATATCGGAGGGTTCGCGACATATCCGCCGTTGCCGAATGACTATACTTTTGCGGAAACCTACGTGATAAGCTACTGGGCTGACATTGCCGAATCCCAAAAGCATTCGAATATCCATGCAATAAACGAGGAGTGGTCGCCCGATGATGAAGACGCATACTTGCGGCGAATTGCGCGATAAAGACGCAGGCACACCGGTCAGCTTGGCTGGCTGGGTCAATCGGCGGCGCGACCAGGGCGGCTTGATTTTCATCGACTTGCGCGATCGCTGGGGCATTACGCAGGTGGTTGTCGATCTCGAACTGGCGCCCGATGCCCACGCCATCGCCGATAGCGCCCGCAATGAGTATGTGTTGAAAGTTGTGGGAAATGTGCGAATCCGCCCCGAAGGCACCGCCAATCCCGACCTGCCAACCGGTGATATCGACATCGTCGCCGATGAAATCGTCATCCTGAATCAGTCGCGCACGCCGCCTTTCTACATCAACCGAGATGACGAGACTGTCGACGAAGCGCTGCGAATGCGTCACCGCTACCTCGATTTGCGCCGCGAATCAATGCAGCGGAGCATCTTCCTGCGCCACCAAACAGTCAAATTCATCCGCGACTTTCTCGAATGCGAAGGCTTCATCGAGATAGAAACGCCTATCCTCTTCAAAACGACGCCCGAGGGCGCGCGCGATTTTTTGGTGCCGAGCCGCTTGCAGCCCGGCATGTTTTACGCGCTGCCGCAATCGCCCCAGCAACTGAAGCAGTTGCTGATGGTTGGCGGCTTTGAACGCTATTTTCAGATCGCGCGCTGCTTCCGCGACGAAGACTTGCGCGGCGATCGCCAGCCGGAGTTCACCCAGCTCGACCTGGAGATGAGCTTCGTCGAGCGCGAAGATGTGATGCGGCTGATGGAAAAACTGGCGACCGCCATCGTCAAGAAGATCACGCCGCAAAAGCGACTGATCGCCGAGCCCTTTCCCCGCATCCGCTACCAGGACGCGCTAGAGCAATACGGCACCGACCGTCCCGATATTCGCTTCGACCTTCGTTCGATCGACATTAGCGGCATTGCGGGCCGCTGCGCTTTTCCCGTATTTGTAGAAAACGTCAAAGCCGGCAAAAAGGTCAAGTGTATGCGCGTACCCGGGGTGGCGGGCGCGCTCAGTGGCACGCAGCTGCGCAAAGTCGCGCGGGATTTGGAGAACATGGCGCGGCGGCATGGCGCCAAGGGACTGGCTTACATCACTATTCCGACCGATCCCGAAGGCGAGCTGCGCGGTCCCATCGGCAAGTTTTTCAATGTCGAGCTGAAGCTGGAACTAATCGAGGTCATGGGCGCCCAAGGCGGCGATCTGCTGCTCTTTATGTCGGACCGCGACGAAATCGTCTATGCCGTCACCGACGCGCTGCGCAATCACTTCAAAGCCGAAATGGACCTGGACGACGACCTGCTCGCCTTCTGCTGGGTGATCGACTTCCCCGAGTTCATCTGGGACGCGGAGAACCAGCGCTGGGACCCCTCGCAGCACATGTTCACCATGCCCCTGCCGGAAGACCTGCACCTGCTGGACACTGATCCGGGCGCGGCGCGCGGCTCCCAGTACGACCTCGTCTGCAACGGCCACGAGGTCGGCGGCGGCAGCATCCGCATTCACGACCGCGCGATTCAAGAAAAAATCTTTCCCCTAATCAGCCAAAGCATGGAACAAGCAATGCGCGAATTTGGTCACATGCTGGAAGCCTTTGAATATGGCGCGCCACCCCACGGTGGCATGGCTTGGGGCATCGATCGACTGGTGATGCTGCTCGCCGGCGCCCCCAATATCCGCGAGGTGATCGCCTTCCCCAAAACGCAGATTGGCGCCGACATCATGGCGAACGCGCCATCGTTCGCCGAACCCGAGCAACTTAGCGAGCTTCACATTCGGCTCGACCTGCCCGACGGCGACGACTAAATGCCGCCCGCCACGACTGAACTATGAGGCTTGTCCGCGACTTGACGGCTCGCTTCCGACGCTGCGCAGCGCCATGGAGTACATGGGCTTCACCACAGAGGAATCGAGGAAACACAGAGAGCACAGAGGGATGGATTGTTGGAACTCAATCGACACTGCAAGGGCGATTTGCTAGCTATTTTTTGTGGTCAGTGTCAACACGACCTACGCGCAGCGGTGGCTTGCCCCAGCAGAACCCTGATTCAATTGCTGCTGCGTTAAACTGACACAGTTGCGGACGAGCCTGTAGGGGCGGCCATTGGGGCGGCCGCCACCAAAACAACAATACACTCGCCTACGTCGAACCTTCCTCATCCGGCCCCAGCAAATTTCCCTGCACCAAGCCCCCGATGATGCCGCCGCCGAATATGCCGATCAGGTAGGGAATTAGATACGACGTATCGCCGGCGATCAGCGCTGGCCCCAATGTGCGCGCTGGATTCAGCGAAGCGCCCGTCGCCGGACCACCGGCCAAGATGCTGGCCGCCAGCGTGAAGCCAATCGCCACGCCCATAAGCTTGCCCGCATTGCCATAGGCCGCCGCCTGGAAGACCGCGCTAACCAGGAAAAATGTCAAAATGGCTTCGTAGACCGCGGCGGTCCAAACCGAGTCCGCAGTGAGGAATCCAGTCGTCTGCCCAAAGTTGTAGGCGTTTTCGCCCAGGAAACCGGCTACCCCCGCGTTCTCCTGCGGGAAGACCATCACCAGCACGGCGGCCGCCACGATGCCGCCGATGAATTGGGCGACGATGTAATAGGCTGTCTTGGTCCAGTCCTGCTCGCCGCCGACCGCCAAGCCCAGGCTCACCGCCGGGTTAACCTGCGCGCCTGATATATGACCGTATGTGTAGATCAATGCGCAAAGTATCAGACCGTGCGCCAGCGCCGGTACGACGACGCCGAATATCGGCGCGACCAGAACCGCCGCTGAACCCACAAAAACCAGGACAAAAGTGCCGATCAATTCGGCCAGCAGTTCTCTTCTAAGATCATCGTTCACCTTAACGCTCCTTATTCTCTCTTGCCGCCAGCGTTCGCATGCCCTGCAACATCACCATTATAAGCCGTCGCGCGCTTCTTGCGCCCACTACATCGTTAAGGATCGCGCCATTTGACATCCCATGACGAATCTGCTATAAATTGCCGCGCCTGCTGTATACGTGATAGGTCTATATGTGCCGAGCCAACATTCTCTATAAGGGAGTCTATCTTTGGTAGCCCATGTAATAGGCTTGAGCCAAAACAGCGGTTGTCAAGCGATTCCCGCCCTGTAATTTTGCAGGTTCGAGACACTATGGCTACACGGTACGGTGGGTTTGGGTTTATCGACAGCGCGCCCTTCGCGCGCTGTCTTTTTTCTGCTAGTGGGCGTAATCTTCTCCGAAGGTCTGCGTCAACAGAATCGGCAGCCGCTCCACTCGCGGGATCAGCACCTGCTGCTGATATTCCTCGGTGATGAATTCTTCCAGATAAGCGAAATCCATCACTCGCATCGTGATGTCTTCGAATTCAATATCCTTCATCAGCAGAGCCAATTGCACTATCTGCTCGAGATCGAGCCCGGTTTGTACGTGCTCGCCCAAGGTCGCGAGCAAAGTCGGCGCTTGCCCGATCAATTGAAGCGCGTTAAGGCTTAGCGCGCGGTCGCGAATCGCGTAGAGCACCATCTGCTGGCGCTCCGCCCGTCTCACATCGTTATTGCCGTGGCGCGTTCGCGCGAAGCGAAGCGTGTCCCAGCCGTCCAGAATATGCGTCCCGGCTGCCAAATAAAAGGGATCGTAGCCGTAATTCATATCGGGAAAACGCTCGTCATTGATTGTGTAGTCGATCGTGACTTCGATGCCGCCGAGATGATCCACAAGGTCTATGACCGCCTGAAAATCCACCAACACATAATTGTGAACGCGCATGCCCAGGTTCCAGCTGACCGTTTGCTGCAGCAGTCTAGGTCCGTAGCCGGTGGCGCGCCCTTCGCCGAGAAAGTATGCGCGGTTTATCCGATCGTGGTCTTCCTGCTCGGGAATGCGCACCCAAAGATCGCGCGGTATGCTGAGCACGCCAATGCTGTTCCGGCTCGGGTCAATGCTTACCAGCATCAGGCTGTCGGTTCGCACCGGTTCGCCCGTCTGATCCGGACGGCGATCCAATCCGCCGACGATGATGGAATAGCGCGATTGTCCGTCCCAGGGCGCCATTTCGATCAAGCTGCCATCGTCCAGCTGCAACACGTCCACGCCGACGCGGCGCCCATCCGCAATATATTCGTTGCGCGCATTCACCGGCGTGGGCAGCTCCGGGCTCAAGTCCGCTGTGGGGATGACTTCTTGGACCGAATGGGGCACGCGTACCAGCACGATCATCGCCAGCACGAGAAAACCAAAGACAGATATCATGCCGCCTGCTAAGATGACCCATGCCCATTCATTCCGCCGTCGCCGTTGACTGGCGCGGTCTTGGCGCCTGCGCGCCTCTGAATGCGAGCGGTACCTGGGCGGTGGAGCTTTCTGCTGGCTCCGGATGAATTGGGCGGTGCTGTACACTGGAGGCGGCTTTTCCGCTGGCGGAGCGGGCATGCGCGGCGCGCCTGGGGCGGCGCCAGGAACTTTCAGCCTCGCTTCTGAAGCGTTGCCCTTTCTGTTGTCCGATTGATGAGACATGCAGAAGCGATTCCAATCGTCCGCCGCTAAAATCCATTTGTCAGTATAGGGGTGGTGACATAATGCGGCAAATCCGCGCGCTGCGAGATTGCCACTTTCGCGACGGCGCCAGCAACATGGCCATCGACAGCGCGATTATGGAAGCGGTCGCCAAGGGAGACCAGCCGCCAACATTGCGTCTCTACGGTTGGCAGCCCTTTTGCCTTTCGCTGGGTTACGGGCAGCGGACGAGCGACGTAGACATCCCCGCGCTTGACGAACGGGGCTGGGATCTTGTGCGCAGGCCCACCGGCGGCAAAGCCATCCTGCATGGCGACGAGTTGACCTACAGCCTCTGCCTGCCGCAAAATCATCCCCTAGCCAGCGGCGATATCGTCGAGAGTTATCGTCGGATTAGCGCAGGTCTTTTGCGCGCGCTGGGTGAATTGGGGCTGGAGGCGGAATCCGAGCGTCACAAAGCGAGCCTTCGTCCGGCGGCGGCCGGTCCAGTTTGTTTCGATATTCCGTCGCATTATGAAATCAGCGTCGCTGGACGAAAACTGATCGGCAGCGCCCAGATGCGGCGGCGGGGCAGCCTGCTGCAGCATGGCACGATCCCGTTGCAGGGCGACCTCGCGCGCGTATGCGATGTGCTCAGCTTTGCCAGCGAAGCGACGCGCGCGCGGCAGAAGCGTAGCCTGCGGGAATGCGCGCTTACGCTGGCCGAGGCTATCGGCGCGGCGCAGACCTGGTCCAATCTCGCGCATGCCATCGAGCGGGGATTCTCTCTCGCTTTCGATTTGGAACTCACGTCGGGGCCGCTTTCACCCGCCGAGACCGAGCGCGCAGAATCCTTAAGGCGCGAGCGCTTTGGCAACCCCGCCTGGACGCGCAAACGATGAATTCGGAGCGCGCCTCATGAAGCGCCAACGCTCGCTTTTTTCCCGCCAGCCGCTTAGCACTGATGACGTCGACGGCGCTACGGCATTGGCGGCTACATTCGATCTCTTCGCCGATCATCTGCGCGCCGACGGCAAAACGGAGCATACCGTCAAAGCCTTTCTCAGCGATTTGCGCTTGCTCGCGGCATACGCCGTCGAGGAGCTGGCGATCGGTCAGTTGCGGAACGCGCTCCTGGTCGACTTCCTCGAATGGATGGAGCATGAGCGCGGCCTGCCTTGCAGTCGAAAAACCTACGCCCGCCGCGTGACGACCCTGAAAGTTTATTGCAAGTGGCTCTGCGAGTTGCGCCTGCTGGCGGAGGATCCGGCGGAGTCAATCCGACAGCGATCCGGTCCAGCGCCCCTGTCCCATGTGCTGACCGACGCCCAAGCGGGCGATTGCATCATCGCCGCCCGCTCAATAATGCGAGGCGCGGCGCAGGACTTCCGCCCTGAATTCCTCTTTCGACTCTTGCTTCAAACGGGCATCAAAAAAGCCGAGTGGGACGTCTCGATCTGTCGGATATCGATCGCAGTAATCCAGAAACAGCCCTCGTTTTCATTCGCCACAAGACGCGCGATATCTACAAGGAGCGGCGCATTGACCTCGATGCCGATACCTTGCGTCTGCTTGACCCTTACCTGCGCCAATATCAGCCGGACGAGTTGCTCTTCACCTGCACGACCCGCAATCTGGAATACATCCTGACTGACATCGGCCTCCGCGCCCAAATGCCCTTTAAGCTGTCCTTTGAGGTATTGCGCTGGACCATGGCGCTCCACCAATATCTCGCCGACATCCAAGAAGATCAAATCCGCCAAAAGCTGGGCTTGAGCCGCCAAAGCTGGTACGAAACCGGCGCCAAGATTCGCCGCCTCGCCGCCCGCCCGCCAATCGCAACCGACAATACTGATTCCGAAACCGTAGATGTCTTGTAGGGTCGAGACATTGGCTCGCCCACCCGCAAATCCGCGCAAGCCTTGTAGGGGCGACCCTTGGGTCGCCCGCGTACTCCTCACTCGCGACAGCCGACCCAGCCACTTAGAACACCCGCAGCAACAAGCCCTTGAGATACTCACCCTCCGGGAAAGTCAAGGCGACCGGATGATCAGCCGCCGCCGATAGCCGCCGCAGGATTTGCCCCTCCCGCCCCGAATCGGCCAGCGCGCTGAACACAATCTTCTGAAACAAGTCGCGGCTGATTGCGCCAGAACAAGAGAATGTCATCAAGTATCCGCCTTCCTTGACCACTTTGAAGGCGCTCAGATTCAAGTCCTTATAACCGCGCGCCGCCCGCTGCGTCTGCCCCTTGTGCCGCGCGAACTTCGGCGGATCCAGCACCACAACATCAAATGCCATCGCCTCGTCGACACAATGCCGCAGATAATCAAACGCGTCGGCTTGCATGAATTCGGCCGTTTCGCCATGCTTGGTCGAGTCGTAGCCGTTGCGCTCAAAATTCGCTTCCGCCAATTCCAGCGCCGCGTAGGATGAATCCACATTTATCGAGCGAACCCGGCCGTATCGGCCAGCTGAAACGGCGAATCCGCCCGTGTAGCAGAACATATTGAGCAGCGTCAAGTCGTCGTCAGCCGTTTCCAGGCAATCGCCGACCAACTCAGCCAGCGTCCGCCGATTCTCCCGCTGATCGAGATAGAATCCGGTCTTGTGCCCGCGCTCTATATCCACTTGGAAGCGCGCCCCTTCGCTGATTTCAACGAGTTCGGCAAGGAACTGGCCCCGTAAAGCGCCGACCGCCGGCGCCAAGCCCTCCTTCGTCCGCGCGTCGACATCGCTGCGCTCATACACATTCTCGATGCCGGTCAACTCGCGCAGCAATTCGGCGATCCGCTCCTTCTGCTGGTCAATGTAGCGGGTGAGCGCTTGCAATACGAGCCAATCGGCATAGCGATCAACGATTAGACCAGGGATGAAGTCGTTTTCGGCGTTGACCAAGCGATAGGCATCGGCGCCCGCTTCCAAGCCTGCGCGCGAGTCGATGGCGCGAGCCAGCATCTTCCGCCACCAGCCCTCGTCGATCGGCTCGTCGCGCCAACTCATGATCCGCGCCTGGATCTGCGATTTCGAATTCCAATACCCGCGCGCCAGAAAACGATTCTTATGATCGACGAGCGTGACCAGTCCACCGTCCGCCGCATCTTCCGCATGAGCGATTGCGCCCGAAAATACCCAGGGATGCCGCTTGACGATTGGTTTCTCGCGACCCCGCTTAATCCGAACTACGCCCTCAGCCATTTACACTCGACTTCACTTCGCTCATCCGCTGATCAAGGCCCGCAACTCGGCTTCGCTGATGACGGGCACCTTATTCTTCAGCGCCTTGTCAACCTTGCTGCCGGGCGCGTCGCCTGCGACCACGTAGCTCGTCTTCTTGCTGACGCTGCCCGTGACCTTGCCGCCATGCGCTTCCACCAGCGCTTTGATTTCGCCGCGCGGAACGCTCATGGCGCCGGTCAATACGAAAGTCTTGCCTTCCAGCCCGCTGCCAGCGACATCCTTTTCTTCGGCGCGCATATTGACGCCCGCTTCCAGCATCTTCTCCAGCACGCGCTTATTGTGCTCATCGGTGAACCATTCAACAATATTCTCCACCAGCACCGGACCCAGCCCCTCGATACTATGCAGCGGTTTCGACGCCGCGATCAACGGACTTAGCGATGCGGCGATGGCCGCGACCTCTGCTTCCGAAAGCGCCAAAGGCTTCAGCAGACGCGCGAGCCGCTCGCTTAAGTCGCTGGCGTCAAGATAACGCGGCACGAGTTCGGTTAATGGATGGTTCAGGCGGTATACAAGTTTCTCAACATCCGCGCCGCTTGCGCGCTCGTCTTCCAACAGCGCTTCCACCGTTGCGGCAAAGGCTTCCTCAGCGGCTTCTACCCCTTTGGCGGTATCCAGCAGGTCTTGCGCTGAAGCGAATTTGTCCGTCAGCAATGCGGCCACCGTTGAGCCGACGCCATCAATGCCCAGCGAGGTCAGCATTTGCTCGAAGGGGCGCGCTTTGGCGCCCTCGATAGAAGCTAGAAGATTTTCTACTTTCTTCTCGGCGAAACCCTCCAACGCTAACAGCGGCTCCGCTGTCAAATAGAAGATATCGGCTTCATCTTCGATTAGTTCGTTTTCGATCAGCGCGGCGATGGTCTGTGGACCCATGCCTTCAATATCCATCGCCCCGCGCGATACAAAAAACTCCAGCGTGCGCATGACCCGCTCGCGACACTTTGGATTCGGGCAGAACCAATCGACCGCGCCCGCCGGCTGCCTGAGCTTTGTCTCGCAGAAAGGGCAGCTTTCCGGCGGAGTAATCTGCGTCTCGCTTCCATCGCGCGCGCCAGCCACCGGACCGATCACGTAGGGGATGACATCGCCCGAACGCTTGACGATCACGCGATCGCCCTGCCGGATATCGAGGGCGGAGACCTGTTCGTAATTGTGCAGGCTGGCGTTGGAAACCGTCACGCCGCCGATGAAGACCGGCGCCAGCTGCGCCGTCGGCGTGACCTTGCCCGTTCGCCCGACGCCGATGGTAATGCCAACCAGCTTGGTCGTCGCTTCCTCCGCCGGAAACTTATAGGCGATCGCCCCGCGCGGGTCCTTGCCGACCACACCAAGTTCACGCGCTTGGGCAAGGCTGTCAACTTTCAGCACCAAGCCGTCAATCTCGAATGGCAGGTCGTCCCGTCTCGCTTCCCAGGCATCCAGCCGCCGCCTCACATCGTCCAGGTCCTGGCAATGCGCTGCGTCGGTGATGACGTTGAATCCCATATCGCGCAAATAACGCAGCGTCTCCCATTCGCTCCCCAATTCGACGCCGTCGCTGTCGACGATGGCGTAAATGTAGGCGGTTAGCTTGCGCTTAGCTGTTTCGCGGCTGTCCTTCTGTTTCAGCGAGCCCGAAGCAGTATTGCGCGCGTTGACATAAGCCTGCAAAGGTTTCATACCCCGCGCTTCCCGCTCGCGATTCCGCGCTTCTCTCTCGCGCTTCAGCGCCTGGAAGGACTCCTTGTGGAAGAGTATTTCCCCCCGCACAACCAACCGGCTCGGCGGCGCCCCCCGATCGCTGTTGACTGGAATGCGCAACGGAACTGAGCGAATCGTCTTTACGTTGGCGCTGACATCATCGCCAAATTCGCCGTTTCCCCGCGTCGCCGCCCGCGTCAGCACGCCGTTCTCATAGCTGATGACGATCGCCAAGCCATCAAGCTTGGGCTGCAGCACATATTGCAGCTTCGCATCCTCGGACAGCAGCCGCAGATTGCGCTCCTCCCAATTGACCAGATCAGCTTCGTCGAAGGCGTTCGATAGGCTCAGAATCGGCGCTGGATGCCGCGCTTTGGGGAAGTCGCCCGATAAATCTGAACCCACTCGTTGCGTCGGCGAATCGGGAAGGGCATGCTGCGGATGTTCCGCTTCCAAGTCCTGCAATTCGCGAAAGAGCCGATCGTATTCGGCGTCGGTGATGATTGGGTTATTCAGCACATGATAGCGGTAAATGTGATTATGCAATTCGTCGCTCAGTTCCCGAACGCGCTTATGAATGTCTCCGCTCATTTTCACCGTCCCGTCTATTCGGCAACCGTCCGCAGATAATTGGCCACTGCCCAGCCTTCCACTTGGAACTGCGGATCGCGAACCCGCCACCAAGTGAAGCCATCCGCTTCTTGCGGTCCGCCGATCACATCGAATATCTTGCCCTCGCTTTCACGAAAGAGCACCTCGCTTCCAGTCAGGCTCGGGCGATTGCGTATGTTTAATTTGTCGCTGCCGACGCCGTAAATCGCCGCCTGCACCGCTACGCGCAGCGGAATCGGCGTATTGGTAATGATCACAGTTGGAATCGCAGGTCCCTCCAAGACCATATTCTCCGGCGTTTCCGCCGCCATAATTATTTCTACATCGGGGACGGTAGTCGCCTTCGGCTCTTCCACTTGAATCACATCGTCCCGGTCGTTCCGCTCTTCAACCACCTCAAAGACCGGCGCCAACTCCGCCGTCTCAGGCTCTCGGCGCAGCGCGAAGACCAAAGCTAGCGTCAGCGCGCTGGCGAGCAGAACCAGAAAGAGCAGCAGCGCAAGCGAGCGCAGCGAAAAATATAGGGGATTTCTCGCGCGTCTCAGGGCGCGCTTATAATCACGTCGGGCGGAGAATCGCTCGCGCGCCTCTTGGTAGGCTTTAGCCGCATCAGCATTGGGCGGTTGCGCTTCGCCCATTTGACTCTGGCTCTCTGCCGTCGAACCGTCAGCCATGTCCGCGCCGCTCCGGATTAGGCTTTATTAGCGAGCCAGCGGTTGAATCGCTCAAGCGACCAGGTATTGACCACTTGCTTCGCTTCCACCCAGCCGCGCCGCGCATTGGTCACGCCGTAGGGCATCAAGTCCAAATGCGCTACCCGGTGGGCGTCGGTGTTGATCGCCAGCTTGACGCCCAGATCCTTCGCCAGTCGCGCCAGTTCCGGTTTCAGATCCAGACGCAGCGGATTGGCGTTGATCTCCAATATCGTATCGTGCGCCTTCGCCGCCGCCAGCACGGCATCCCAGTCAGCGTCCACCTCTTCGCGATTGGGATACTGCCGCGCCGATGGATGTCCGATCATTCTGACGTAGGGGTTGCTGATGGCGTTAAGCAGGCGCGCCGTCACCTGCTCGCGCTTCTGGCTCAGCCCCGAGTGCAGCGACGCAATGACGAAATCCAATTGCGCCAGCGCGTCATCGGGATAATCGAGGCTGCCGTCAGCTTTGATGTCCATCTCCGTGCCAGCGAATACCTGAATCACATCGCCCATCTCGTCGTTCAATTCGCGCACTGCTTCCGCCTGCGCCAGCAAACGCTCAATCGATAGCCCATTGGCGATGCCCAGGCTGCGCGAGTGATCGGTGATGACGATGTACTGATGACCACGCGCGACGCAGGCCTCCACCATCTCACGAATGCTGTTCGCGCCATCGCTCCAATCAGTATGCATGTGCAGGTCGGCGACGATGTCACCCCGCTCGATCAAGCGCGGCAGGCGATGCTCGCGCGCGGCTTCGATTTCGCCGCTATCCTCGCGCAGTTCCGGCGGCACGTACTGCAAGCCCAGCGTCTCATAGACCTTTTCTTCGCTATCGCAGAGAATCTTGTCCGCCGATTCGATGATCGTCTTGTTCTCATCGACCGGGCTGAGCGCATGCTCGTTCAGGCTCAGTCCCTGATCGAGCGCGATCTGCCGCATTCTGACATTATGCGCCAGGCTGCCGCTGAAATAATTTAGCGCCGTGCCCCAGCGCGCCTTCTCCAATACACGCACATCCACCTGCAAGCCGCTGAGCAATTCGACCGAGCTCTTGGTCGGTCCATGACCCAGCACACGGGCGACATTCTCCATGTTGACGAATCGCTCCATGATCGGTCCCGAGTCATCAGCTGCGATCAGAATATCGACATCGCCGATGGTTTCGCGTCCGCGGCGGATGCTGCCCGCCAGCGCGCCCTCCTGTGCCTGCGGCAATTCCAGCAGCAAGTCAAGTATGCCCTGAGCGGCTGGCAAAGCGTCGCCGATATTCGCCCGACCCGTTTGCCGCGAAAGCGCCTCGATTCCATCCAGAATTTTCTGCTGGCTTTTCTTGCCCATGCCCGGCAAAGCCGCCAGCTTATCGTTGTCGGCGGCGATCTTCAGCGCATCCACCGATGTAATGTCGAGCTTCTCCCAAAAGAGCTTCGCCTTTTTCGGTCCCACGCCGTTGATGTGCATGATATCGACCAAGCCTTCGGGCACGTCCGCCTTGAGCCGATTGTAGAAATCCAGCTCGCCGCTCTCCAGCATTTCATCGATCTTCGCCGCAATCGTCTTGCCAATATAGCTGAGATCGGTCAGCCCGCCTTCGCTCGCGATCACGCGCAAATCGCGCGGCACAGCGCGGATGGTTTCCGAAGCGCGGCGATACGACAGCACGCGATGGATATTGTCGCCGCGTATCTGCAGCATATCGGCGCAGCGCTCAAAGATATCGGCGATTTCCCGGTTGCTGAGGCTC
>JAPOYT010000085.1 GCA_026706445.1 Chloroflexota bacterium | reverse complement strand
CTGAGGAAACCAGCGCCGAAACCGAAGCAATCGAGGCCACCGAGCCGACCGAGGCGGAACCCGAACCTGAAGCGACCATCGAAACGGAAAACAAAGCCGAACCAGACACCTCCGCCGATGCCGCCCCAGGAATTGAACCCGAACCGTCAGGCGCGGCCGACGCGCCGGCCGAATTAGGTCCATCGCTTGTCCTGGGACCTTATGCCATCGTCAATCTGGACCCGAGCGCGAGATTACAACTGCGACAATACCCATCGACCGACGCGCTGTCGCTTGGTCTATTGCCAGGCCAAACCGAGCTCATCGTGCTCGGACGGCGTGGACTGACCAAATTCTATCCCGGCGAAATCTCCGACCTGCCTATAGATTTCAGCGATTACATAACCGATCCGGCCGCGGCGCTCTACCCGGCGCAAGACCTGCCAAAAGCCGACACATGGCTCTTCGTCATTTATCAGACAGATGACGGCGGCGCGCTTCTTGGCTGGGTGAACGCCTTTTTCCTGAATGTCTATGATGAGTCAGGGCATCAGCAGCGTTTGGCGAGCTTGCCAACGGTTCGGCAGAACCGGGCCGGCAGCACCTTCAACACCGATGTGCGGCCGCCCGATCTCGCTGACTATGTGACCGCCCGTGTTCACCGCCTGGATGCGGCCGCCCTCCTCAACATGCGCATGGCGAACGACCCGGAAAGCGAAGTAATGATGCAGCTGGCGCCTGACACCGATCTGATTCTGGTCGGGCTCGACGAGACGGATGAGTGGATTTTTGTGGACTACGCGGCCGACAGCGGCGAGATCTATAGAGGCTGGGTCAGCGCCGCTTATGTGCAGCTGCTATTGAACGGCATGCCAGTTCCACCCAACACGCTGCGCGCCCTCGATAGCTCCGTGGCGCCAAAGATCGCCAGCCACATCCGGGGCAGCATTCGACGAATTGAAGACGGAGAACCGACGCCGCTTCCGCCTTCCGACGACATGATGAAAGGCGTCGTCGGCGAGGTCGCGCTTGATCCCGGCGCCATGCTCCATCTGCGGCGGCACCCGGACGCCGAATCCGAATCAATCGCGCTGATTCCCGCGAGGACCTGGGTGGCGCTCAGCGGCGTCACCGAGAATGCGGAATGGGTCAAAGCCCGCTACGCGGAACGGGATGGCTGGGTTTCCGCCCATTATGTGGCGCTGCTGTTGCGCGGTCGGATTTATGATCGAGCCTATGTATTAAGCTTGCTGCCCGCGCATGACAATGCGGGCAACCCGGCCCGCTGAGGGACGCCGCGCGGCCCTTCGCCGTCTTCAGCATTAGGCTCGCTTTGGTCTGGCAAGGCAAATCCGATAGTCTATAATACTGCGGTCAACATGCTCGCGCAGTCTGGACGAATACTGAGCGCTATGATCGCCGATCGCACATTCCGTTTTCGGGCAGCTATATCACAATCTGCCACCTCGAAGGGGCGCCTGCGTTGCGCATTCTGATCACAGGCGCGGGCGGCTTTGTCGGCCGCCATTTGTCGGCGCACATCGGCAGCGCGCAGCCGCGCGCGCGCCTGACTGGCGCCACGTTAATGTCTGGCGAAACCGTCCACGAGTCGGTGAACGACGTTTATCGGATAGACCTTAAGGACTACAGCAACGTTCGCCAACTGCTGGCCAATTGCCGTCCCGACGCCATATATCATTTGGCTGCTCAGGCATTCGTGCCGCGTTCTTTTGAAGACCCCTGGGAGACTCTGGAAAACAATATCCGCGCCCAGCTCAACCTTATACAAGCATGCCTTGAACTCGATATTCGTCCAAGAATTTTGATCGTCAGTTCCGCTGAAATCTATGGCGCCAGCGAACCGGAACAGCTTCCGCTGAACGAAGACACGGCGATCCGCCCGACCAATCCCTATAGCGTCAGCAAAGTCGCGCAGGATATGTTAGGCATGCAATACTTTCTAAGCCACAACCTTCCAATAATGCGCGCCCGTCCCTTTAATCATATCGGTCCCGGCCAAAACGAGCGATTTGTGGCGCCAGCCATGGCCCGACAGATTGCGTCCATTGAGCAAGGTCAAACTGAGGCGGTTATATATGTCGGCAACCTTGAGTCCAAGCGCGACTTTACTGATGTCCGCGATATCGTCCGCGCCTACCACATAATCGTGGAGAAGGGAAAGCCAGGCGAAGCCTACAACATCGCGTCCGGCGTGGCGCACAGCATTCGTCATCTGCTCGATGCGTTGCTTGGATTGACCGAGACAAAAATTGAAATTCGCGTCGACCGCGCCCGCCTGCGTCCAGTTGATGTGCCGGAAATACGCGGCGATTCCAGCAAGCTCCACCGCCATACGGGCTGGCAGCCCGCGCTAACCTTTGAACAGACGCTGCAAGATGTGTTGGCGGACTGGCGTCAGCGCCTGAACAAGCATTGAGGAAAACAATCTATGACCAGGAAAGCCCTGATCACCGGCATCACCGGACAAGACGGCTCATACCTCGCCGAATTCTTGCTCGCCAAAGGCTATGACGTCTATGGTATGGTTCGGCGGACAAGCACCGTGCATCATGAGCGCATCCAGCATATTCAAGACCAGCTTCATCTCGTCCAGGGTGATATGGGCGACCTGAGCAGCCTGATCACCGCCATCAGCGCGGTCGAGCCTGACGAAATTTACAACCTGGCCGCCCAAAGCTTTGTGCCGATTTCCTGGAACCAGCCGGTATTCACCGGCGACATAACAGGCTTGGGCGTGACCAGAATGCTGGATGCTGTGCGTACCGTCAATCCGGCGATACGCTTCTATCAGGCGTCCAGCAGCGAGATGTTTGGCAAAGTGCGCGAAGTGCCACAGACAGAGGCGACGCCTTTCTACCCACGCAGTCCCTACGGCGTCGCCAAAGTTTACGGCCATTGGATCACGGTGAATTATCGCGAAAGTTACGACCTCTTCACGTGCAGCGGCATCCTCTTCAATCACGAATCTCCACGCCGTGGCTTGGAGTTTGTCACGCGAAAGGTGACCTATCACGTCGCCAAGATTAAGCTCGAACTGGGGAACGAAATCCGTATCGGCAATCTCGATTCCAAACGCGATTGGGGCTATGCAGGCGATTACGTGCGCGCCATGTGGCAAATGCTGCAGCAGGACCAGCCCGATGATTACGTCATCGCCACTGGCAAGACGCATTCAGTCGAGAGACTGCTTGAGATCGCCTTCGGTCATGTCGGGCTGAATTGGCGTGACTACGCCGTGCAAGACCGGCGTTTTATGCGGCCCGCGGAGGTGGCCCTGTTGGTCGGCGATCCATCTAAAGCGAAAAGAACGATGGGTTGGGCGCCGCAAATCAGCTTTGAAGAACTTATCGGCATGATGGTCGAGGCCGACCTGAAGAAGCTGCGCGACAATCCGCGCCAGGTCATCTAATGGAGCTGGTCGATACGCACTGCCATCTTAACTTTCGCAACTATGACTCTGATCGCGCGCAGGCGCTGCAGCGCGCCCGCGCCGCCGACATTGTTCGCATAATTGTCCCGGCGATCGATTTGGACAGTTGCCGGCAGGCGCTCAAGCTGGCCGCTTCTTATGAAGACATTTTCGCCTCAGTTGGCATTCATCCCAATTGCAGCGGCGGATTCGCCGATTCGACTCTCAAGCCCTTGCGCCAGCTTGCGAGCAATGCCAAAGTGGTAGCGATCGGCGAAATCGGCCTCGACTACCACTGGGACAAGAGTCCGAAGCCCACGCAATGGCGCGCCTTTGAATCACAGCTAAGGCTAGCTTCTGAGCTTGAGCTGCCCGTGATTATCCATAACCGTGAGGCGAGCGATGATCTGATGGCGATGCTGGAAAACTGGGCGCCTGGCGCGGCGGCGAGCCTGCATGGACGCCTTGGTGTATTGCATTCGTTTTCCGCATCCGGCGAAATCGCCGAGCGGGCGCTTGCGCTGGGATTCTGCCTCGGCTTCACTGGACCGGTAACCTACAAGAAGGCGGATGAACTACGCGAAATTGCCCGACGTTCGCCAATCAATCGCATCCTTATCGAGACCGATGGTCCCTTCCTGGCGCCCCAACAGCGGCGCGGCAAACGCAACGAACCGGCTTATCTTCACTATATCAACCAGAAGCTGGCTGAGCTGCATTGTGTGACCCCGGCGGAAATGGCGCGGCAGACGACTTGCAACGCC
This sequence comes from Chloroflexota bacterium, assembly GCA_026706445.1. GTDB lineage: Bacteria > Chloroflexota > Anaerolineae > Aggregatilineales > Phototrophicaceae > UBA6055. Next base: position 29,906 of record JAPOYT010000085.1, on the reverse strand, counting down.
GAAAGGCTATTCTCCTGGCACGGCGGTTGATCCATTTCAGCGACATGCGCTCTCGAAAGCGGCAAGGGTCGCGTAGGTCGCGTAGACACTGACCGGTGACACTGACCGGTGACACAGCCCCGTCAACGCTGTTAAACTGCCTGATGTTAAGAAGCTATGGGGACGGCAGTTTGCTTGACCTCTCCATCATCATTGTCAGTTGGAATGTGGGTGAATTGCTGGACAGATGCCTGGCCAGCTTGCATAAGACACGGCGCGCGACCCGCCCCGGAAGCCAAGACGAATTCAGCTTTGAAATCATCGTGGTGGATTCGGCGAGCGAAGATGGCAGCGCCGAGCTTGTACGCGAGCGTCACTCGACAGTTGTGTTGCTGCCTCAAAAGGAAAATGTCGGCTTCACGCGTGGAAACAATATCGGCTTAGCGCAGGCGCGAGGCGCTTACCTGTTGTTGCTCAATCCTGATACGGAAGTCAGCCCCGATGCGCTCGCAACAATGCTTGATTACATGAATAGGCATCCGCGCACTGGCATCCTCGGTCCGCATACGCTCAACAGCGACGACAGCCATCAGTCAACGCGCCGCCGCTTCCCCACGCTGCTGACCGGCATCTTTGAAAGCACCTGGCTTTCCGCTTGGGCGCCCGCTGCTGTAGAGCGGACGTATCGCATGCTGGACACACGGGACGATGATATCCTCCAGGCCGATTGGGTGCAGGGATCTGCGCTGCTGCTGCGGCGCGAGGTCTACGATGGAATCGGCGGGCTCGACGAGGGCTTCACCATGTATTCGGAAGAGCTCGACTATTGCCGGCGCGCCAAGTCCGCCGGTTGGGGTGTCACCTACCACGGAGGCGCCTACATTACGCATCATGGCGGCAAAAGCAGTGAGCAAGCGGGGGCATTAAAGCAGATTCACTTTCAGTCCAGTAAACTGCGCTATTTTCGCAAGCATCACGGTTACGGACACTACCTCATTCTGCGCGCCATACTGCTGCTTCAGTTCAGTTGGCAACTCTGTCTGGAGAGCGTTAAGGGCGCGCTGGGCCACAAACGCGATCTCCGCGCGCGGCGCATCCGCATCTACTGGCAGGTGCTCCGCAATGGTCTGAAAGCCCAAGTATGAAGATAGGAATCATTACAGGCGAGTTTCCCCCTATGCCCGGCGGCGTTGGTGACTTTTCACGGGGCTTGGCGGAACAGATCCGCGCAGCTGGGCATGATGTCCATATCCTAAGCCGGCCCGGATCTTACAGCGCCAACCTGAATGTCGGCGCCGTCAACGGATGGGGACTCGGATGCCTGCCAGCGATACGGCGCTGGGTCCAGCGTCTTGGCATTTCCATCGTCAACCTGCAGTATCAAACGGCTGCCTACGACATGTCGCCCTTTATTCATTTCCTGCCCGGCCTTATCGACGTACCCCTTATTACTACCTTTCACGATTTGCGCCATCCTTATCTCTTCCCCAAGGCCGGCGCCCTCCGCGACTGGATCGTTATGCGGCTCGCGCGTTCATCAGCCGGCGTCATAACGACGAATCAAGAGGATGATCTGCGGCTGCGGGATCTGCCCAATCGCTGCATTATTCCGATCGGAAGCAGTATCCGCCATTTGAACGGCGGCGACGACAACATCCCCGCAACGCGATGGCGAGCGCAACGCGATGCCGAGTCCTTTGTCCTGGGCCACTTCGGATTCGTCAAGGCGATCAAAGGGATCGACTACTTGCTGGGAGCAATGGCTCGTCTGCGCGCTGACGGGCATGATCTGCGGCTGGTCTTCATAGGCGGGTGGCGCAACTCAGTCGATACGAGAGAAGACGATGACTATCTGGCGGCTTTGGACGACCGCATAATGCGCCATGGTCTAAAGGACGCGGTCACAAGAACTGGCTATTTGCCCGACGAGGAAGTGGCCGCTTGCTTCGGCGCGGTCGATCTGATGGTGTTGCCCTTCACCGACGGCGCCTCTTATCGCCGCAGCAGCTTGATCGCGGCGATCCATTGCCGCTGCGCCATCCTTACGACAGAACCAAGCGCGCCAATTGGCGCTTTTGTCCACGGGGAAAACATGTGGCTGGTACCTCCGCGTTCAGCCGCCGCGCTGCAAGAGGCAATCCTGGCATTGATGCGCGATCGCCCGCAATTGGATCGGCTGCGGACGGGCGCCGCTGCGTTGAGCGCGTATTTTGACTGGGATCAAATCGCGCGTGAGACAATCGCTTTCTTCCAAACTTTCATTTGATGGGGCAAACCGTTGACGCGACTCTATCGACTGGCTCAAAACAAGGATATCGGCGCCATAGCAGCGCTCGTCATTCTGTGGCTGCTCTTCTTTTGGCGGCTCTTCACGCCGATCGCGGCCGACCAAGCTTCATTAACCAAAGGCGATTTCTCGGGCCAATTCTTCGCGTTTGGCGCTTATCAATACGAGCGGCTGTCGCAAGGCGAGATCCCCTTATGGAATCCCTACAACAATGGCGGTTTGCCCTTTATCGCCGACACGCAGGCGGCCGTCTTTTATCCCCCACGCTGGATTACCGTCGCGCTCAGCGCGCTGGGCGGCGGCTGGACCTACAATTCCTTGCAAATGGAAATGACCGCTCATGTGCTGCTCTACACCCTGCTCATGTATGCCTTCGTCCGGCGTCTGACGCTACGAAGCGAGTTGAGTCACTTGGCGGCGCTGACGGCTGCGGTGATCATCGGTTACGGCGGCTATACAACCGGCTATCCGCCGCTGCAGTTGGCGGTGCTGGAGGCGGCGGCCTGGCTTCCGCTCTCGCTTCTGGGCATCCTCGAGGGCACACGCGGGCGTAAACTAGCGCCGGGCTTCATCGCGCTGGCCGGCTTCGCATTGGGTCTGTCCTGGCTTGCCGGTCATCCGCAGACGAGTTGGTTCGCATCCTACCTGGCGGCGGCCTATCTGGCTTATCGCTGTCACGCTGCGCGCGTGGGCTGGATAGCTGTTGTCGCCGCGCTGGCGCTGTTAGGGCTTATTGCGATTGGCGCAACTGCCGTAACCTTATTCCCCGGCATCGAATATCTATCGCAGACTACGCGAGAAGGACTTGGTTTCGCCGCCAAAGGAAACGGATTTCCCTTCCGCGACATCGCCCAGTTCGTCTTTCCCGGTTCAGTTAGCCAATGGTCGCCGCTTTACATCGGCATTCCGGCGCTCTTTTTCGTCGCCGTCGCGCTCGTCGGCCGCGCGCCGGAAAGCCGCTTCTGGCTGCTTGTGGCTCTCGTCGCCTTGCTGCACAGCCTGGGCGAAAACAGCGCCTTTTATTATGCCAGCTACAACCTGATCCCCGGCTTGCGCTTTTTCCGCGGCCAAGAACGCGCCGCCATGCTCGTCGCCGTCAGCCTGGCCATCTCGGCCGCGCTCGGCATCACCGCATTCGCCGCCTGGTCGAACCACGCGCCTCGGAAGCGAGCGCTCGGCTTCTGGCGCCGCTTCTCAGCCATTCTCGTGATTATCGCCATCGGCCTGTTTCTAGCTTGGAGCGCAGACCAAAGCGCCTGGCAAGACCTGTTCGAGATAGCTGCGAGGAGCGCGGTGTTCGCCGTAGCAACTTATGGCGCCTTGCGTTATTTCTTGCGTGAGCCTCGACGGCTTGCCCCTCAAGTCGCATTGATCGCGGTGATCGCTTTCGAGCTGTTCTCAACGAATATCGATCATCCCGCCAACTACGATTCTATTCCATTCCACGAGCAGCTTTCCCTGAGGCCGCCAGCGCTAGTTCAAGCGGCGCTTGATGACGACGAAGCGCAGCCTTTTCGCGTCGATGGCTTCCGCGGATTGCGCGATAATTACGGCAGCCTCTACGGCCTGATGGACATGCGCGGCATCAGTCCGCTCTGGCTCCATGGTCCCGAGATACTGGTCTACGCTGACTACACCGACAATCCGCTTGCTTGGGAGCTATTCGCGGTCAAATACGTCTTCAGCGGCAAGGACAGGCTTTCTGTGCCCTCGCGTGTCATCGCCGTTGGCGACGACCTGCTTGGAACGGTATGGTTGCATCGTCTCGAAGATCCGCGCCCCTTTGCGCGCCTGTATTACGAAGCGGACGTGGTCGACAGTGACAAATGGGCTTTGGAATTAATGGGCGATATACGCTACCATGAACGAGAGAAAATCGTGATCCATCAGCCGCCGAAACTGGACCTGCCCGGCCTTGCCACCGGCGGAAGCGTTGCCGTAACGTCATTTGCGCCTGAAGAAATTGTCCTCGCAATTGACGCGCCGGCGAACGCGATTCTCTCCCTGTCACTGCCACATTATCCTGGATGGGAAGCGCAAGTGAACGGCAAACCCAGCGAGATCATCCGCGCCTATGCCGGGCTGTCCGCCGTGGAAATCCCCGCTGGGCAGCACCGGCTCGCCCTCGTTTTCGCGCCGCCAACTTACGCCATCGGCGCATTAGTCAGCCTGGCAACCTGGCTTGGCTTGGCGCTATTCGCCATCTTGAAGATTTGGCGGAGATAAGTAATGCGCAGGTCCATCGGATTGCAGATCTGGATTAGCCAGCTTGACAGCCGCTACTATGCGCTCGCAGTCGGCTTTGGCATTGGCGTAATCGGCGCGGTTATCGGTCTCACAATTGCTGTGATCGGTCCCTGGCTGGCAATCGCCGCTATTGTCGGTCTGCTCGCGGGCTTGTATGTCATCACCGATGTGAACATTGCCCTCTACGCCATCATCGCTGTCGTGCTGCTGCTGCCCTTTGGCGTCTTTCCGGTGAAGATCGCCATCACACCCACTTTGCTCGACCTGGCTTTGGGCGCGTTCCTGCTGGTATACCTCTTCCAATGGATGACCGGACGCCGCGGCGGCCTCCGCCTGGCGCCCACGCACGCGCTGACCGCGCTCTATGTGATGTGGCTCGTTTTCGCCTTTGCCCTCGGCTTGCGCCACGCCAGCCCAACATCCGCGATAATTCGTCAATTCGCAGAAACGATATTGAGCATTAGCATGGTCTTTGTTCTAACCGATCTCTTGCGTGATCAAGCCATGCTGCGGCGTCTCGCGCTGGTCATCATATTGGCGGTCGGCGCGCAGGCGCTGTTAGCGGTCGCGCTATATGTCGCGCCCGATACCTTGGCCGAGGCGCTCCTCCTTCGCTTGTCGCGGATCGGTTATCCAGCTGGCGGCGTCATTCGCTACATCGAAGCCAATCCGGCTTTGGCGGAACGGGCGATCGGCACCTGGGTTGACCCCAACGCCTTGGGCGGCATCCTGGCGACAGCGGCGATCATAATCGTGCCGCAAGTCATCGCCAAGCGCCCCGTCCTGCCCTGGCGTTGGCTTACGCTTGGCAGCTTTGCGTTTGTCGGTCTCGCCCTGCTATTGACCTTTTCGCGCGCTTCTTTCCTCGCCCTGGGCGCTGGCCTGCTTGTTATCGCGCTATTGCGATACCGCCGCCTGCTCCCGGCGCTTTTCCTCAGCGGGCTCCTCTTTCTGCTCTTGCCGCAGACGCAAGCGTACATCGAACGGCTCATTCAAGCCTTTCAAGGCGCCGACCTGGCGACGCAGATGCGAATCGGCGAATGGTCTGATTCGCTCGAGGTCATCGGCCGCTATCCCCTTTTCGGCGTGGGATTCACCGGCGCGCCCGAGATTGACATCTACGCCAATGTCGCCAATATGTACCTGATGATGGCCAGTCAGATCGGCTTGACCGGTGTTCTCGTATTCTTGATTGCGATGGCGGGCGTATTTCTTTATGGTCATCGCGCTTGGCGCCCCGCCAGGGATAATCCCGAATTCGCGGCGATTCATCTTGGCCTTCACGCGGCGCTATTCACGGGCTTGGTCAACGCCATCGCTGATCTGTATTTTTTCCGCCTCGATTTTCAATCATCCATCACCTGGTTCTGGCTGCTCGTCGCCCTTTGCGTCGCCAGTTCGAAGCTGGCAATGGACGATTCCCGCGAGACTGCCTCCAAAAGCGCTATTGCATAAGATACGCGCTTGCATTAGCATGGCGATTCAACAACTGAATGATAGCTTTCCGCTTCGCCAACTCTCACAACGCGAGGCTACTATCCGAGGAAAGGACGCTATGAGAGACTACGAACTCACCTTCATTGTTCGCATACTGCCCTCAGACGAAGAAGTCAACCAAGCCATCGATCAAGTCATCGGCTATATTGAATTGGGCGACAATGGCGTGGTCAAAAGCGTCGACCGCAAAATCTTCGGTCGGCGGCGCCTCGCTTACCAAATCGGCGGCCAGCGCGAGGGACACTACGTACTGATAAGAGCCGCCATTCAGCCTGATCACATCCACGAGCTGGAAACTGAGCTCAAGCTATTTGATCCGGTGCTGCGTTATCTACTCGTGCGAGATGAAGGCGAAGTCAAGCAGCCTGCCTAGGCATATTCGCCAATCTGTATCAAGAATTAGCTGCGCGCCCAGCGCAGTACCCGCAAGTTCAACTGTAAGCAATGGAGAATCTGACTCGTGAGCGAAAACACGGAACCGAGAAAAACAGAGCGCGCATCCAGACCGCCACAGCAGCGTGAAGCCGGCCGGCGCGGTGGCCCCCACAGAAGGAGACGCGGGCGGCGGCGCCGTGGGAAAACCACTTATTGCCCGAAAGGCCGTTGCTTCGATTACAAAGATCTGGACATGCTCTCCCGCTATGTCAACGAGAGCGGCAAGATCAAGCCTCGGCGGCAAACTGGCAACTGCTCGCGCTGCCAGCGTGAACTGGCTCGTGAAATCAAGCGCGCCCGTCACCTCGCTTTGCTGCCTTATGTCGTCGCCGACTAGAGGCGCCAAGCGCAATACGGCGGGATAGCTTGGCGCTCGAATAAAAGAATAGGCGGCAGCGCCAAATGAAGACCATCTGAGGAGTTTAGCGATTCATGTCGAAGAAGGCTCAAACGACGGGCGCGCCGAAACGCAGGCGGCGCAGAACAGTGGCGGCAGAGGCGACACAGGGGGGCGAGAATATCCAGTTAGGCGGTTCTGATTCAGCATACGTCAGCCGCGCCGAAAGAGAAGAACAACTGCAAAAGTGGGTGATTCGCGGCGTCATCGCGGCCGCTGTCGTCCTAGTTCTGCTGGTAGCGGTCACCTTCGCCATTGAACAACTCATCATCCCCAATCAGGCGGTCGCCGTCGTAAATGGATCTAATATCACGGTCCGCGAATTCCGCCAACAGGTTCTGCTTGAGCGCAATCGACTGCGGCTGCAGATCAATCAGCTTCAGTCTTCCGGCTTCGACTTGCAGCAATTGGCGCAGCAGGAGCCCTACAAAACCTGGATCAGTGAAGTGAACGTGCCCGACCAGCTCGGGCTGCGTGTGATCAATGATATGGTTGACGACCGGTTGCTCGCTATGGAAGCGTCCACGCGCAATATCGCTGTCGACGACCTTGCCCTGCGCCAGGCTGTGGAGGAGTTCTTCGGCTTTGATCCCACTCAGGTCGCGCTGATCGGCGTCGAGCCGACCGCAACCCTCGAGCCGACCATCACGCCGACGCCCTTCGTCTCGCCGACTCCTACCAACAGTCCCGAGCCGACCAGTACCCCCGATCCTGCCGCGAGCGCAGCGGAAGCGACCAGCGAACCGACGGTTACGCCACAGCCGACGGTTGTCGAGCCGACCCTTAGCGCCCAAGAAGCGCGCGACAATTTTGAACAGAACGAAAGTGACTTTCGCGCATACTTGGATCGCGCAGACGTCGCCAGTGACACGGTAGACGGCTTCTTCGAGCGTAACGCGTTGGAATCCCTGTTGGCCGATGACCTCATACCCGACGATGAGAGCCTGCTCTATGCCGACCTGCGGCATATCCTGGTCGACGATGAGGAGACCGCGCAACTGGCATTGGAAGCCTTGCAACAGGGCGAGTCTTTCGCCGCCTTGGCGCGCGCCATCTCGACTGATCCAGGCAGTGGCAATCGCGGCGGCGAATTAGGCTTAGGCTTCGTCGGCAATTATGTGCGCGAGTTCCGCCTGGCGATTGAAAGCGCCGAGATCGGAGCGCTCGTCGGACCGGTCGAAAGCGAGTTTGGCTTCCACATTCTGCAGGTGCGCAGTAAAGAAGAACGCGCAGGCAGCGAAGTGGAGCAGCAGCGCAACCGCGCCAAACTGCAAGAACTTGAGCAATTGAGCGAATCGTTGCGCGAAAAATACAGTGAGAATTTCGAGGTCTTCGATTCCTGGCTCGATTTCGTCCCGCGCGGCTGATCGCCGGCTGACCATTTTGCATTTCGCGCAATTTTAGCAGCGCGCGCCATCAGTCTTCGCCTTTCAGCCGGCGCGCTCCAAGCAAGCGCCAATCAAATCTGTTTGCCGCAATTCACGTCTCGTCTATAATGCAGACATGAATGCGAAGCCAATTGACAAGCTGGAACGTCAACTGCAGGACCTGATTGAAGGCGCCTTTGCCCGCCTCTTCCCGCGCGCAACCGGCGCGCCCGATAACGGCATATTATTGTTCCGCGCGATGGAAGATAATGTTTGCCATTCGGGCATGCGCGGCGATCAACCCGTCGCCCCAGATGCCTACGAAGTCTTCTTGCATTCAGAGAGCGTCAAGCAGTTTATTGCGCGCATTCCGGAGTTTTCGGCGCGCCTGGCTCTTCTCATTGCCGAACTCAGCAGCGAATCGGGTTATCAGCTTCGCGCCGCGCCTGGAGTTTCCAGTCTCGCCGATCCTGGCTATGCGCCGCATCAGGCGCGGGTCAGCGCGGCGCATAGCGCGATTTCGACTGCCAAAACAGCTAAGATGGCGGCAGTTTCAGCGGTCGACGTTCAGCGGCAGCCGGAGCAAAGGCCCCATCTCCACCTCATCAATCAAGGCGCCGCGCCACTCATCAAGTCCGTGATCAATATCGGGCGCGAGAGCAGTAACGATGTAATCATCAGCGATGCCTTCGTGTCGCGTCATCACGTACAGCAGCGAAGATGCCTCGGCAAATATACGCTCTACGATGTAAACAGCCGTGGCGGCACGCTTGTTAACGACACCGCCCTTAGCAAACGCCGACTGCAAAACGGCGATGTGATCCGCATCGGTCACAGCGATTTCGTTTACGCCGATGACTATCGGCAAGGCATAAGAGACAGAACAACGCGGACCCTCCGCCAGGAATAGGTCGACAAGGTGAGCATTGAAGTCGCCGTCCTAATCTTGCGATTGCTGGCGGGTTTGAGTCTGCTCGCTTTTCTCATTATCCTGTTTGCAATTGTCTGGCGCAGTATGCGTCAACTCGACCGCCAGCTACAAGCGTCGCGCGCAAAATACGGATACCTGATATGCCGACGGCTTGATTCTTCGGAAATGGCCGCAGAATCATACGAATTGAGCGCGATTACCACCTTGGGCCGGTCAGCCAGCAATTCGATCATTGTCAACGACGACTTCGCCAGCGCCGAGCACGCGCGCATCGTGCTGGAAGACGGGCAGTGGTGGCTTGAAGACCGGCGCAGCAAAAACGGCACGCGCCTAAACGACGCGGCCATCGACCAGCGAACCATACTCGCAAACGGCGACCTGATCGGAATCGGCGAGCTCACTTATCAACTTACGCTGGAAGCCCAAATTGACGCATCGGCGAACTGATTCCACATACGAGCCTGGAAAGGTATGGAAGTGAGACATTACAGAGTTTAGGGAGGCGAAGATGGAAGCGACAAAGATTGCTGTAATCGGCGGATCGGGCCTTTACAACATGGATCAGATTTCTGATATCGAAACGGTAGAGGTCGATACGCCCTTTGGCAAGCCGAGCGGCACAATCCGCGTGGGCAGCCTCAGCGAAAAGCGGGTAGCTTTTCTGCCCCGCCACGGCGAAGGGCATGTATTGGCGCCGTCGACTCTGCCCTATCGCGCCAACATCTTTGCGCTGAAAACTTTGGGCGTCCGCTTCATCATCGCCGTCAATGCCGTCGGCTCGCTGCGAGAAGAGTACGCGCCAGGACACATAATCACGCCCGATCAAATCGTCGACTACACGATTCATACACGAGCGCGTTCTTTCTTTGAAGATGGCGTGGTGGCGCACGTATCCGTCGCCGACCCAATGAGCGATTACTTGCGCAGCCTCATTGCCGATGCCGTCGAAGCGGTCGGCGGCCTTGTCCATCGCCGCGGGACCTTTCTGATCGAAGACGGGCCGCGCTTCGCCACCCGCGCCGAGAGCCATTTGTTCCGCGCCTGGGGCTGTGACCTGATCGGCATGACGGCTGCGCCTGAAGCATTCTTGGCGCGCGAAGCGGAAATCGACTACGCCTCGCTGGCGCACGTCACCGACTACGACAGTTGGCACGCCGAAGAAGAAGCGGTCACCTCGGATATGGTGATTCAAACGCTGAGCAAGAATGTCGAAACCGTAGAGAAGGCGCTGGTCGAGGCAATCGCGCAACTAGATGAAGACAGACAGACGCCAGCGCACACCGCCCTCGATACCGCCATAGCGACCTCGCGCGAAGCAATGGATCCGACGATAATCGCGCGGCTGCGTCCAATCCTCGCGCGCGCGCTCGGGCTTGAAGCCAACTAGCGCGGGACGATGAGGCCTAGCGTAGAATTACCGTATTCTCGACAACTGCATAGCATGCTGCTCGTCGCCGCCAGCATATTCGTTTTCGCTGGCATGGCATCCATGTCATTGACGCGACCGTCAGGCTCCGATGTCTGGACTGCATTCGCCGTATGGATCGCCTGCGCGCTAGCTGGCGCCGCGTTGCTGAACCGTTATCTTCCCGCGCACGATCGCTTGCTCTTCCCGCTGGCGATGTTGTTGAGCGGCTGGGGGCTGGTCGCCATATATCGACTCGCGCCGTCTTTCGCCGAGCGACAGGCGCTTTGGCTAGTCATCAGCGTAGCCGCGCTGCTCGCCGTGGCGCTCGCCCCTCATATCTTGCGCTGGCTGCGCATTTATCGTTACGTTGTTTTGGCTCTCGCGCTTCTCTTGCTTCTCGCCACCATCGTTTTCGGCCGCAATCCCTCGGGCTTCGCATTCGCGCCTCGCCTATGGCTCAGCCTGGGCGCATTTTACATTCAACCATCAGAATTCATGAAGATCATACTCGTTGCCTTCGTGGCCAGTTATCTCGGCGAACAGAGCACGGCAATCCGCGCGGACGCCCGTGATGGCGGCAGGACACGCGCGTTTTCGCCGCGGCTCATCGGACCCATGCTGATCATGTGGCTGCTTTCGCTGGTGATTCTAATCTGGCAGCGTGACCTCGGCGCGGCTACGCTATTCTTCGTTGTCTTCCTCTTGCTCCTTTATTTGACAAGCGACGACGCCCGTATCCTGCTCGGCGGCGCCCTATTGATCATCATCGCCGCGATAGTTGCGTATCACCTATTTGATGTGGTAAGGCTGCGCGTGGACATCTGGTTGAATCCCTGGCCCGAGTCCGATGGGCGCGCCTACCAAATCGTGCAAAGCCTGATGGCTTTTGGCGCCGGCAGCATATTCGGCACGGGTGTCGGCCTTGGCTCGCCGGGTTATATTCCCGTGGCTCATTCCGACTTTGTCTTCGCGGCGCTGGCGGAAGAATGGGGTTTGCTCGGCGTAATCTGCGTCTTGAGTTGTTTCGCTGCGCTTGCATTCCGCGGACTCACAATCGGTCTTGCGCCTTCTGGACGCGCCTTTCATAAACTGCTGGCAATTGGTTTGACCATGATGCTGGTCGTTCAAGCGCTAATGATCATGGCCGGTGTCCTAAAACTGCTGCCGCTGACCGGCGTCACGCTGCCCTTCGTCAGCTACGGTGGAAGTTCTCTGCTTGTCTGCTTCACCATGACAGGCTTATTGCTCCGCCTTTCTGCCATGGCAGAGCCTGCGCGCCAGGCAGAAGGGACTTAGATGGCATTCTCACGCGGAATTCGTCATCTGCTTCTCGGATCGCTAGCCTGTCTGCTGCTGATAGGACTGTCGGCAACATACTGGGCGGTTGCGGGCCGCGACTCGCTTCTCTTGCGCGCCGACAATCCCAGACTGATCGAAGCGCTGGCCGCCATTCAACGCGGGAGCATATTTGACCGCAACCAACAGCTTCTTGCTGAATCCATAGTTCAGGATGGCGCATTGACGCGCCGCTATCTCCGACCCGCTACTTATAGCGCCACTGGCTATTACAGCCTGCGTTACGGGGTAAGCGGCGCCGAATCAGCATTTGACGCGCTCCTTTCCGGCTCAAGCGAGATACAGACGCTGCAAGATTATGTCAACCGGGGGCTGCTGAACCGGCCTCAGGTTGGCTCCGATATTAGGCTCGCGATCGACGCGCGCTTGCAAACGGCGCTGGTCAACGCTATTGGCGACGCGCGCGCCGCGGCGGTTGTCCTTGAGGCGCAATCCGGCCGAGTCCTGGCTCTGATCAGCCAGCCAACTTATGACCCCAATACGCTTGAAGACGATTGGGAATACCTGATTGAAGCCGACGGGCAACCATTTTTCAACCGCGCGCTCCAAGGCCGGTATCAACTTGGCGGCGCGATGTACACCGTCTTGCTGGCGCATGCGGCCGCCTCCGATTTCGATCTGTCGCAGCGTTTTCCCCAGGCTTCCGCGCCAATTGAGTTTCAAGACGGCATGACACTAGCGTGCGTCATAAAATCGATACAAGCTGAACTTTCGCTCGCCGATGCTTATGCCCACGGCTGCCCAGCACCTTTCCAATCATATTATCTCGCCGATGCCGCAATCGACTTGGACAGTATCCTGGCGCCTTACGCTTTTGATAATCCGAAGGCGCTGGGCGGTTTTGCCGAGCCCGAACTGACAGACCTCCGGTCATCTCTAGCCGAGGGCACACTGGACCCCGATACGCTAGCGCTGCGGTCGGCGCTGGGCCAAGGCGACTTGACCACCACACCTCTGCACCTGGCCGCCATCATGGCGGCAATCGCTACCGATGGCGGCGCCCCTGCGCCACAGATCCTTTCGGCAACGCGACCTCCAAATGAAGACCAGTGGCAAAAGACAATGCGCGACTCGACAGTCGTGCCGATCATGAGCGCCGATGTGGCTCAGGAATTGCGGCTGATATTGCGCCGGGCCTGGCACAAGTTGCTGGGCGAATTCAAATCTGTCCCTGGGGCTGTCGGCGCGCAAGTCGCCCTGTCGCAATCAGGAGAAAGCAAGCAGATTTGGCTGAATGGCTTTTACCAGTCGCCCGACAAGTCGCCAATCTCCTTCGTCATCCTGCTGGAAGACAGGGATGATCCACAAGCGATGCTCACAATTGGAAAAGCAATGATTCGCGCGATAGACGATCTCCATTAGCAAAGCCTTTGGCTGCAGGCTTCCTCGCGCCTGCTTGAAGGCTGGCGCTGTAGTCCTTCTTGTCAAGCGGCGCCGCGCAAGGCTTTATCCGACGAGTCCAATTCCCTTCTCGGTCAGTCTACGATTTAACGCGGCGATATCCCCGTCGCTCAACTCTTCAAATTGGCGCATACGACCCTTGATAATTCCTGCCAGTTTTTCGTAAACGGCATAGGCTTGCTCGGTCGGCGGAAACTCGCCCAAGCCCACCACCGACGGCAAGGCGCTTAACCGCCGTAATGGATCGGTTCCCTGATTCAGCCGCCCCGCCCAGCCTTCACGCAGATCGGGAATGAAGATGCCCTTCTCTATTTCGAGAATCTGGTACTTCAGACTAGTCAAAGTGTTGGCAAGACCGTCATATTCGTCGCTGTCGGTCAGCCGCTCGGCAAGTTTCTTCAGCTGCTCCCGTTGTCGCCGCATGGCATTAATTGTCCTGGCGGCGTCCGCATACAACTGGAAGATATCCATCAACAGATCAAACTGCTTCCGCAGGTCGTCATCGGAAGCGGACGATGCGACATCCCTGAGCAAGTCGAATGACTGAGTCAATTCTTCGCCGTCAACCTGCAGGCAAAGCTGATACCTGCCTGGCGTTACGGTCGGGCCCGGCATCCGCTCGAATTGCGGATCTTTGCCTTCGATCGCGGGCGAAGTCGGCAGGCGCATATCCCAGACGAATCGATTCCAGCCCGGTTTCGCCGTGATGTACACAATCGACTTGTCAGGCTTATTTTTCTGTTTCTGCCGTTCGGCCTCATCCATGCTGCTGAATTCGCATAATTGGGCGCCATTCGCGTTCGAAACTTTCAGCGTGATCTTGCCCGCCGGCGCTTCGCGCAAGAAATAGCTAATCAAGACGCCGCGAGGCAGATTCTCTCCCGAATCAAGAAACTCACGCTCGACCACACTCTCGGGCGTGACCGAATGCGTATAAGCCGCCACGACACCGGTTGAGCTTTGGTAAGTCTTGCCCGGCTGATCGACCAGCCTGCGCGCGTCAATGCTTTCCAGGAGTCGCTGCGTATCGCGCGGTTTGAGCAGAAGCGCGCCTGCACTGTCAAAGTCGTCGGGCAGTTGATGAATTCGCGTCAGGTCGTCGAGAATCCAAAATGAACGTCCATGCGTGGCGGCGATCAAATCGCCATTCTTCACCAGCAAATCGTGGATCGGCGACACCGGCAGATTCAACTGAAATGGCTGCCAGTTGGCGCCATCATCAAAGGAGATGTAGACGCCCGTTTCGGTACCGGCGTATAGCAGACCGCGGCGCGCCGGATCGCAGCGAATCACCCGCGTGAAGTCGTCCTCGCGAATGCCGTCGTTGATGCGCGTCCAGGTCGCCCCATAGTCCGTCGTTTTGAACAGATAGGGCGAATAGTCATCCAACTTGTAACGAATCGCCGCCAGATAGCAAGTCGCCGGATCATGCGGCGAAAGCTCCAGCATACTGACCATCGACCATTCAGGCAGCTCCGCCGGCGTAATATCATCCCAAGTTTCGCCGTTGTCCCGGCTGATATGCGCCAGACCATCATCCGAGCCAGCCCAAATGACGCCCGGCCGATGCGGTGATTCCGCCAAAGCAAATACCGTCGCGTATACCTCAGCGCCCGCGCCGTCGCGATTGATTGGACCGCCGGTAATCTGCAGCGTGGTCGGATCCGCGCGCGTCAAGTCCGGGCTGATCGCCTGCCAACTTTGCCCTTCGTCGGTGGATTTCATGATCCGATTGCCACCGACATAGATCGTGTTGGCATCATGCGGCGAGAAAAGAATCGGATAGGTCCAGGCGAAACGATATTCGAGATCGGCGGCCGCCTCTCCTGATGTCATTTCGGGCCAGGTCGTCACCAGCCGCAATTGCTTGCTTCGATGATCATAACGTTGCAGGCAGTTGCCGCCGCCGGGCGAACTGCCAATCGCGCCGACGTAAATGATGTTGTCATCATCGGGCTTGACCGCGATATAGCCGCTCTCGCCCGAGCCGGCGATGAAGCCATCCATCCACATCAGCGAGGACTTCTCATTGCGACTTGGCACGGCGATGCTGCTATTGTCTTGCTGCGTACCGTAAACGAAATACGGATCGCGATTATCGGCCGCCACATGATAGAACTGCGCCGTCGGCTGGTTGAAAATGCTCGACCAGGTGGCGCCTCCATTCAGCGAGACGCAGGCGCCGCCGTCGTTGCCCTGCACCATGCGCTTTGGATTCTGTGGATCGATCCACAGATCGTGATTGTCTCCATGCGGCGTGCCAATCGCTGAGTATGTTTTGCCACCGTCAACCGACTTCCAAAAGCGCAAATTGTTGACGTATACCGTATCCGGGTCTTGCGGATCTGGCGTCAGGTGCATGTAATACCAGGCGCGCGAGATGATGTCGTTGTTGCGCGCTACAAAGCGCCAACTGTCGCCATAATCATCCGAGCGGTACATGCCGCCCTCTTCGTGCTCAATCAAGGCGTATACACGTCCCGATTGCGCCGGCGATGCCGCGATACCGATCTTCCCCAAGATACCTCTCGGCAAGCCTTTCTTCGATGAGATGTTCTCCCAGGTGTCGCCGCCGTCCATTGAACGCCAGATGCCGCTGTCTTCGCCGCCGCTGCTGATCATGTGGAAGTTGCGGTAGGCTTCCCAAATCGAAGCGTAGATGATGCGCGGATTGTTGCCATCAATGCTCAAATCGCCCGCGCCCGCCTTGTCGCTGACGAAGAGAACTTGCTCCCAATTCTCGCCGCCGTCGGTCGAGCGGAAGACGCCCCGCTGCTGATTCCTTCCGAAGGCATGCCCCAGCGCCGCCACGAAGACCGTATCCGGATCCTGTGGATGAATGCGAACCTTCCCGATATGACGCGTGTCCTCCAAACCGATGTGCTTCCAACTGCGCCCCGCATCTGCCGACTTGTAAACGCCATCGCCGTGCGAGACATCAATGCGAATGGTCGCTTCTCCTGTGCCGGCGTAGATTACATTGGGGTCGGCTTCCGATACCGCCAGCGCGCCGACAGAGGCGGTATTGAAGAAACCGTCGGAGATATTGCGCCAATATTGCCCGGCGTCATCCGTCTTCCAAACGCCGCCTGCGCAAGCGCCGAAATAGAACGTGCCGATATCGCGCGGGTCGCCGGCGACGGTGACGACGCGTCCGCCGCGGAAGGGACCGATGCAGCGCCAGCGTCCGATGTTGTCGAGGGGGAGGTTCATGGGTTTTGGGCTTTCGTTGGTGGGCGGTCAGTGGGAGGTATTGTAGCTTAGGCGCAGACTGTAGCGCTAATCTTGCTTCTATTGCATTTCCCGTACTATTCGCGGACAATGTCTGAAGCGTGATAATTCACACTTTCAGAACGGAGGTGATAAATCATGTTGATTCGATTCTTTGTCGAAAACTTCCTCTCGTTCAAAGACGAAGTCGAGTTTTCGATGGTGGCCGGCGAGTCTGATGAACATTCTGATCACATCCACAAAGTTCGTGATATGCGAATTCTAAAGACGGGCGTGATTTTCGGTGCAAACGCGTCGGGAAAGACCAATCTCATTAAGGCGATAAGTTTCGCGCAGAACTTCATTACTAGCGGGTCTTTTGAGACCGATAACCTCACATTAACGCCGTTTCTGCTAGACAGTAAAAGCGCTTCGAAGCCGTCGGAGTTCATGTTTGAGATTCAATGCGGTATAGCGCAGTGTTTCCAATACTACTTTTCGGTAGATCGGCAGCGAGTGCATAGGGAGACCTTATACGAGATTCTCGCAGAAAGAACCGCAATGATTTTTGAACGCGAAACCGACTCGCAGGGTCATACAAATGTAAAGATTGGCGAAGTAAATGTCTTGGTCACGAACGAAGAAGACCATTTCGATTTTATCAGGAAATTCGGCCCGAACGAGCTTTTCTTGACAGCAGTCAATACAGAAGGGAACACCGGAATCAATGTAGACGACGATCAACATGACAGAATGGGTGAAAATCTTAATGGACGAGACGCCAGACTTTTTATCGAACGCACACCTGGCACTACGTTAGATCTAGTCGCGACTTCAGCAAGCCCCAAGCGTCCGGAGCCCAGGATCGCTTTTCTCGATATCATCTACGACTGGTTCGATCGAACGCTGGTTCTTGTGTTTCCCGATTCGATTCCCACTCAAGGCATTGGGCTCGGAATGATTAAAGGTGAAGATTTGGAGCGCAGACTAAAGGAGCTAATTGACGTTTTCGATCTTGGGATAGATGGGTTTGATCTGCAACCGATCGATTTCAATGCAGAAAGAGACTTGCCGGAAGATTTCGCGCAGCATATACAGGATGTCATAAAGCAAATCCCCAATGATACCGATCAGAGGGCCGTATTTGGACGTTACGGCAACGAACAGTACCTCACAGTTGACGCGGCGAGCAATTTCTCAGCCTACAAGCTAGTAACACTACATA
The DNA here is from genome assembly GCA_026706445.1 of Chloroflexota bacterium. GTDB lineage: Bacteria > Chloroflexota > Anaerolineae > Aggregatilineales > Phototrophicaceae > UBA6055. The sequence goes on along the minus strand of JAPOYT010000085.1, from coordinate 12,166 downwards.
ATCGTCCTAACGACGAGCATCCAGTTCCGTTAGATCTTATGGCAGAATCTGATGGTACCAGGCGTTTGCTCATGCTTTTGCCAGCGCTGTTCCGTTTGCATAGTGGTCAATCGGATCATGTTTTCGTAATAGACGAACTTGATCGAAGTTTGCATACTCATCTAACTTACAATGTCTTGGATCAGTTCCTCACTAGCAGCGGACAGAGTCGTAGCCAATTGGTAGTTACGACTCATGACACAGGTCTGCTTGACTTTGATTTATTGAGGCGTGACGAGATTTGGTTTATTGAAAAAGACCGCAACAGCTCTTCGACATTGTTTTCGCTTGAAGAGTTTAAGCTCCCTGACAACATGAATATCCAAAAGGGATACTTAGGGGGACGTTTCGGAGCAATACCGATTTTATCAATCCTTCACGAACATATGACGGCAGAATAATTATGGCTCGACACATGAGGAAGCGTCGTGCCAGTCGGAGAGAAGTCAACAGGCGCATCGTTGTTGCCACTGAAGGTCCTACAGAAAGAGATTACATCAAGAAACTTATCGGCAAGGACAGATACAGCAACGTTTCATTCGCAAAGCAGGGTGGCGGTGATTCTGATCCGGATAGCGTCATCCGCGCTCTTGACAAAGCTAAAGAAAGAATAGCAGAGAAATACGACCCAAATGAAGAAGATGAGTATTGGGCTGTAGTTGATAAAGATCAATGGGATCTTGAAAGCGCTGCAAAGCAAGTACGCCAGAAAAAATATTGCTTGGCTGAAAGCTATCCGTGCTTTGAACTATGGCTCTTGCTGCACTTTAAGCAACTGAATGAACTGCGTGGGCTTGAAGGCAAGACATCAGGTGGCAAATGCAAGCCCGTTATGGACGTTCTCAAGAGTAAAGATCCACCTTATCAGAAGGGAAAAGTGACAAACAAGGGCTACTTTGATGAAACAAAGACTATTGAGGCGATTTCCAAGGCCAAGAATCTTGACAGAAAGGAGACCAACCATCCGCTCAGAGGCTTTGGCACTCGAGTTTACAAATTGATAGAGTCGATACGAAACTCCTCCACTTAACCCACAACCCCCGCCACTAATGCCCCCGCCCTTTCAGCTCCACCCAGCGCCGCCATTTCCCGCGCCAGCCGCCGCGCATTCTCCTGCACCCAATCCGCTTCCATAATCGCCCGCACGCCCTCGCGCAGCTGACCCTGCCGCACATCATGCGCCGTCAAGTGCAAGCCCACTTTCGCCTCGGCCGCGCGCCGCCCCTGTATCCGCTGATCGGCCGCGTGCGGCACCACGATCTGCGGCACGCCATGAATCACCGCGCTATGCGTTGTGCCGATGCCGCCATGATGGATCGCAATGCGGCAGCGCGGCAATACATGATCGTAGGGCGCCCAGTTTAGCAGGCGCGTTCCCCGTGGAAGCGCGCGCTTCAACTCGGCTTTCTGCTCAGCCGTGACAGGATTCCAGCCGATCGTCACCAGCGGGATCATGCCTGCGCCCGCGACCGCCTGCGCCGCCCAACTGTAAAAGCCCAAGTCTCCATTGAAGCTCGTGCCCAGGGTAACCAGCCCAAGCGGCTTATCAAGCGGAACATCCAGCAGCCAGTCCGGCGCAGAATCGGTTGGCGCCTCGGCGATGCCACCGACGAAGCGCGTCTGCGGCAGGATGGTCGACAGCTCCGATTGATGCCATTCCGGCGTGAAGTAGACGACATGAAGCCATTCGCTGATGATGGATGGCGCCGCGCCTTTAGAGAAATTCTTGCCTTCAATTCCAAAGCGATTGCATAATCGCTGAATCCGCTGTTGACTGTCGCTGCTCAAATCTCGCTGCACCGGAAAGAGGCTCTGCTCGTCCAGCGTCGCCTGCGCGGGCCAGCCACAGATGATCAGCGGCACATTCAGCAGTTCGGCGACGAGCGCCGATGCGCTGAGAAAGGGATCGGAAACAATCGCATCCGGCGCGCCGATTTCATCTTCGAGATCCAGCAGCGCCTCGACCGCGTCAGCCACCAACTCCTCACTGAGCCAAGTGTCGAGCGCCCGCCGATAGCGCAGTGCGACGGCGTCCTGCGGCGCGATTTGACTCAAGTCGGGTGGCGGCGGCGGGGGCCAAAGCCAGCCAGTCTTGCGAATGGCGCGGAACGGAAAATTGCTCTGCGCGAAAGCTCGCTCGAGCGGCGCTTCGCTAATCCATAGAATGTCGTGTCCCTGCGCTTGCAGTGATTGCGCCGTCTTGAGGAAGCCGCCCCAATCCGTGTGACTGTAGAGCGGCGCCGATATGAACCAGAAGCGTGCCACGAATCGTTTCCAGTCCCGCCCGCTCAGACCGGCTCGGGCAGCTTCAAATAGGCTTGCAGGTATTGCCCGGTGTAGCTTTCCGCGGTCGCCGCCACTTCTTCCGGCGTGCCCTGCGCGATCACTTCGCCGCCGCCGCCGCCGCCTTCAGGACCCAAGTCGATGATATGATCAGCCACTTTGATGATGTCCAGATTGTGCTCGATGACGATGATGGTGTTGCCGGCGTCCGCCAACTGCTGCAGCACGTTAATCAACTTCTCAACGTCGACCGCATGCAGCCCGGTAGATGGCTCATCCAATATATAGAGCGTCTGCCCAGTGGCGCGCTTCGAAAGTTCACGACTCAGCTTGATGCGCTGCGCTTCGCCTCCGCTCAAGGTCGTCGCCGGCTGACCGATGCGAATATATCCCAAGCCGACCGCGTCCAGCGTGTCCAGCTTGCGCCGAATTCGCGGCAAATTCTCGAAAAACGCCAAGCCTTCGCTTACGGTCATGCTGAGCACATCGGAAATTGACTTGCCCTTGTAATGTACTTGCAGCGTCTCGCGATTGTAACGTGTGCCGCGGCAGACCTCGCACTGCACATAGACATCGGGCAAGAACTGCATCTCGATTTTGATCAGCCCTTGCCCCTCGCAATTCTCGCAGCGCCCGCCTTTGACATTGAAGCTGAAGCGCCCGGCGCGGTAGCCGCGGATCTTGCTCTCCGGCAATTCCGCGAAGAGGCTGCGGATATCGTCAAACATCTTGGTATAAGTGCCCGGATTGCTGCGCGGCGTCCGCCCAATTGGGCTCTGATCGATATTGATGATCTTGTCAATTCTGTCGGCGCCGATGATTTCGTCGTGGTCGCCGGCCCGCTCGCGGCTGCGATTGATCATCTGCGCCAGCCGCCGATAGAGCGTCTCCACCACCAGCGAAGACTTGCCGCTGCCGCTGACGCCAGTCACACAAATCAGCTTGCGCAAGGGAAAGTCAATATCGATGCTTTTCAAATTATTTGCGCGCGCGCCTCGCAGAGAAAGATATTCGCCCGAACCCGGCCGTCGACATTCGGGGGTGGGAATCTGAAATCGCCCGGAGAGGAATGCGCCAGTATAGCTTTCATCGACAAAGGTCACCTGCTCCGGCGTGCCGGCCGCCACCACCTCTCCCCCATGCTCGCCAGCGCCCGGTCCCAGGTCGATCAACCAGTCTGACGAGCGCATCGTGTCCTCGTCATGCTCGACCACCAGCACCGTATTGCCGATATCGCGCAGACCGGTCAATGTGCGTATCAGTCGTTTGTTATCCCGCTGATGCAGCCCGATCGACGGCTCGTCCAACACATAAAGCACGCCAGTGAGCTGACTGCCTACCTGCGTCGCCAGGCGAATCCGCTGTGATTCGCCGCCGCTTAAGGTCGCCGCGCTGCGCGACAGGGACAAATAATTCAGCCCCACGTTGCTCAGGAATCCGACGCGCGAAGTCAATTCGCGCAGTATCTGATGGGCGATCTGCTGTTCACGGCTGGACAGAATCGCTCTCTCGCCCCGAAGCGAATCGACCCAGACTTCCAGTTCATCAATCGGTAAATGCGTGATGTCGTGTATCGTTGCGCCGCCGATGGTCACCGAAAGCGCTTCCGGGCGCAAACGCTGCCCGCCACAAGAGCGGCAGGGTATCTCGCGCATATACTCCTGAATCTTCCCGCGGATGAACTCGGACTCCGTCTGCTGATAGCGGCGCTGCAGATTCGGTATTACGCCCTCAAACCGTGTTGACCAGGAACGTTCCGCTCCGTTGGAATGATAGTAAGTCACATCAAAGCGTCGGTCGCCCGAACCGTAGAGCATCAGGTCCTTGTGCTTCTGCTTCAGCTTTTTCCAGGGCGCATCCAGGCGGAATTCGTAAGCGCGCGCCAGACTGCAATAGACATTCCAATTCCAGCCGCGCTTGTCTTCCACGCTATGGCCGTTGGCGCTGATTGCCCCATCCGCGATCGACTTGTTCTTGTCCGGCACCACCATGTCCGGGTCAATCTCCAAACTGAAGCCCAAGCCCTGGCAAGTCGGGCAGGCGCCGCTCGGCGTATTGAAGCTGAACAGACGCGGTTCCGGCTCAGGCACGCTGCCATGCCCTTCGGGGCAAGCCAAATCCTCGCTGAAGAGCTGGTCGACCGGATTATCACGGTCGGTCACATCCTGCACGATCATCCGGCCGTCGCCCAGCTCGAGCGACGTTTCCACCGCGTCCGTCAGGCGTGTTTCAAATGCAGTAGCATCCTCATGGGCTTCATCACCGTAGTGGCGGACCACCAGGCGATCAACAACGATTTCGATGTCGTGAATGACATAGCGATCGAGCTCAATCTCTTCATCGAGGTCGCGCACTTCGCCATCGACGCGAACGCGCGCAAAACCCTGCTTGCCAATATCTTGCAAGGCTTTGACGTGATTGCCCTTCTGGCGGTGAATCACCGGCGCCAATACCTGAATACGACTGCCGGGCGGCATATTCTGTATTTGATCGACGATCTGCTGCGCGCTCTGCGCCGAAACTTCCGCGCCGCACTCGGGGCAATGCGGGATCCCAACCCGCGCATACAGCAGACGCAGGTAATCGTAGATTTCGGTTACCGTGCCCACGGTCGAACGCGGATTATGACTCACGCTCTTCTGATCAATCGATACCGCCGGGCTCAATCCTTCAATCTGGTCGACATCCGGCTTCTCCATAAGACCGAGAAACTGACGGGCGTAGCTGCTCAAGCTCTCGACGTAACGCCGTTGACCCTCGGCGAAGATCGTATCGAATGCGAGCGACGACTTGCCCGAGCCCGACAAACCAGTGATGACCACCAACTGATTGCGCGGTATCTCGACGTCGATATTCTTCAGATTGTGTTCGCGCGCGCCGCGCACGATAATCTTGTCTTGCATCATGCCATATTCCAAAACTCATCGGCGCCAAGTTCTAGCGCAAGACTCGCCTGTCCCTCGTACCAACGGCATGTGTTTGATGATGGCAAATCCGATCTCCAATTATAACCGTATGTCATGGGAGCGAGAACGGACAAATCAAGGCGACGACCGGTCGGCGCGCTGATTGCTTGTTCTCATTGTCGATCGAAATCGGTATCATAGTTTCAGGAGACTGCGGAGATCTGACGGAGCATTCATGGCGAGTCAATTTCAATGGAACGATCCTTTCCTGCTCGAAGAGCAGCTCGACGGCGAAGAGCGCATGGTGCGCGATGTCGCGCGCGATTACTGTCAAGGCAAGCTCATGCCGCGCATCCTCGAAGCCAACCGACGCGAGTCCTTTGATCGAGAGATCTATTTTGAAATGGCCGAGTTGGGCATGTTGGGCGCGACCTTGCCGGAAGAATACGGCGGCGCCGGCCTGAACTACGTCAGTTACGGCTTGATCGCCCGCGAAGTCGAGCGCGTCGACAGCGGCTATCGCAGCGCTATGAGCGTACAGAGCGCGCTGACCATGTACCCAATTTACGCCTACGGAACTGAGGAGCAGCGGCTTCGTTATTTGCCCAAACTGGCTGGAGGCGAGTGGGTCGGCTGTTTTGGCTTGACCGAGCCGAACCACGGCAGCGACCCCGGCAGCATGGAATCGCGCGCGACCAAAGTTGATGGCGGCTGGATCCTGCATGGCAGCAAAATGTGGATCACCAATTCGCCGATCGCCGATGTCTTTATCGTCTGGGCAAAGACTTACGGCGATCCGGAGGGAAGCGACGGAACGATCCGCGGCTTTATTCTGGAGCGAGGCATGGTTGGCTTGTCGACGCCGCCGATCGAAGGCAAGTTCAGCCTGCGCGCCAGCAGCACGGGCGAAATTGTGATGGACGAGGTCTTCGCGCCGGCTGAAAACCTGCTGCCCGACACAGGCGGTCTCAAGAGCCCCTTCGGCTGCCTGAATCGCGCGCGTTACGGCATCGCCTGGGGCGCGCTTGGCGCCGCCGAATTTTGCTGGCATGCGGCTCGGCAATATACATTGGACCGTCATCAGTTTGGCAAGCCGCTCGCGTCCAATCAGCTGATCCAGTTCAAGCTGGCGAATATGATGAGCGACATCAGTTTTGGCTTGCAAGGCGCCCTGCGCGTGGGCCGCCTGCTCGATCAAGGCCGGGCGACGCCCGAGATGATCTCTCTGGTCAAGCGCAACTCCTGCGCCGCCGCCCTAGACATCGCCCGCGTATCCCGCGATATGCACGGCGGCAACGGCATCGCCGACGAATTCCATGTCATCCGCCACGTGATGAACCTGGAAGCGGTGAATACCTACGAAGGCACTAGCGACATTCACGCGCTCATCCTGGGACGCGCGCAGACGGGCATCCAGGCATTTATGTGAGTTGGATCCTCAAACGATGACACTCGTCCGTAGGGGAAAGCAGCTATTCTGTTTTCACGGAAGGCATTGGCTTGCATGCGTTTTCTTCCGCCATCCGCATCATTGTAGACACTGTCAAGCCCAGCGCGTCCGCCAGCTTGACAATGACGCGCAATGACGGAGACTTCAAGCCTCTTTCAATATCGCTGATGTAATTCCGGTGCAGCCCCGCTCTGAAACTCAGGGCTTCTTGAGAAAGACCTAATTCCTTTCGGCGCAGCCTAATCGTATCTCCGAAAGACTTGTCGAGGTCCCGCATTTACCGATTCCGCTACTGTAAGGTGCGGAAATTGTCGGTTTTCTGCGGGTTTCTGTCTTCCTACGATAGTAGGAAGACCGTGAATGGCATGTAATCTAAAATGGCGCGAACCCTAGAGGGTTTGCGCAAGTGGTTTCTTAGGGCGGGTTCTGAGTTGGAGGCTCCCGCCCGCCCCAAGAAATTGACGCTGCGAGAGCGGCCTTTTCCCTATTGGGTCCGCGTCGCTCTCTCATCGCTTTATACCAGCCGGCTTTGTTTTGTTCAAGCGGGAGGCTCTGAGAATGTCATGGGCGCATGTCGCAAAATCGCAACCTGCACAAAGCGAAGTCCAACAAAAAAGACGAGTTCTATACCCAGCTAGCCGATATAGAAAATGAGCTTCGTCATTACCGCGATCACTTTCAAGGCAAAGTCGTCTATTGCAATTGTGACGACCCTTATGTGAGCAATTTTTTCACCTACTTCTCGCGCAACTTTGACTTGCTCGGGCTGAAACGCCTGGTAACGACTTGCTACAAGAATCAGCAAATGCACCTGTTCAGCCAGCACGACACCGAGCGCGCGATATATCTGGAATACGATGGCACAAGAAACGCGACCGGCGTGCCATCGGTTGACGAAATCGGCGTGCATCCCCTGTCAGGCGATGGGGATTTTCGCAGCGCCGAGTGCATCGAGCTGCTCAAGCAAGCGGACATCGTGGTGACGAACCCGCCCTTTTCGCTGTTCCGGGAGTATGTCGCGCAGTTGGTCGAATACGACAAGAAGTTTCTGATTATCGGACATCAGAACGCGATTACTTACAAGGAGATTTTCCCGCTGATTAAAGAGGACAATATATGGCTTGGTCATGCGCAACAAGCAATAACAATGCTATTTGATGTTCCGAAAGAATTCGCAGATGAAATGGTTGCAACCAGAAACGAAGGCAGTTCCTATGTGATTGTGGATGGGGTGGTCAAGAGCAAGATGAGAAATGCCAAGTGGTTCACCAACCTCTACCACAAAAAACGCCATGAAGAACTGATTCTGTACAAGCGCTACAGCCCAGAGGAATATCCTACCTACGACAACTACGACGCGATTGAAGTATCGAAGACCAAGGAGATTCCATACGACTGGCCGGGCGCGATGGGCGTGCCGATTAGCTTCCTCGATAAGCATAACCCCGACCAGTTTGAGATTATATGGACGACAGATAGGGGAGGAGATGGGATGCTGGAAGATATGAAACTTCCCCATACAAGATATGATGCCCCAGTAATTGACGGACAAGGAAAATACAAACGTATTTTCATCCGCAACAAGAGGATGCAGGCATGACCGACAACACCTTGCGAATGGCTTTAGACCGCCTAGATGAGTTCAAACAGACGCCCAAGCGTGAAGAGTTGCCCAAGAACGAGAAGCCCAAGGATCCACTTCTGATAATTGAGCGCAGTCGCCAGTTTTCCGATTTCACCTTCCATTCGCGCCAAAGTAGCGGATACATCGCTCTTCTTGACGTATTCTTCGGATCGCGTTTCAAGCTGCGTCAGCCGAGTCTCTGCGTTTGCCGCCATACGATGTCTCTCGTGATATGTTATCTGTGCTGTCTCTAGTATAGCAGTTTATGCCAAGCTCTCAAGTTAAGTTGCGGCGGGCGACCCAACGGGTTGCGTAGACACAAACCTTCGCTCGCCCCTACAGTGCTAACGCTTTGCGTGGCGCGAATAATTCCAGTCAGGAGCCCACAATGAAAATCGAACTGCTGGACCTCAGCGTGCGCGATCTGGTCGCTGGCTACTACGATGACGGCGAAGGCGGCGTGGTCGGCTATGGCGGGGCGCTTGATATCCGCCCGCCCTTCCAGCGCGAGTTCATCTACAAGGGCAAGCAGCGCGAAGCCGTCATTACTTCCATCATCAAGCGCTTCCCGTTGAATGTCATGTACTGGTCAGTTCGAGACGACGGCGCTTACGAAATCATCGACGGTCAGCAGCGGACTATCTCTATCGCGCAGTATCTCAAAAGCGATTTCTCGGTAGACGGGCGCTACTTCCACAATTTGCCGCTCGAAGAACAAGAATCTATACTCAATTACGAATTGATGGTCTATGTCTGTACTGGCAGTCACAGAGACAAGTTGGATTGGTTCAGGACGGTGAATATCGCAGGCGAGAAGTTGTACGATCAGGAACTCCGCAACGCCGTTTACTCCGGGTCATGGGTATCGGACGCCAAGCGGTATTTCAGCAAGTCGGGCTGCCCGGCTGCGGGATTGGGCGGCGATTACATGAGCGGCTCCCCGATCCGCCAAGATTACCTCGAAACAGTTATCAAGTGGGTTAGCGACAACGACATTGAAGACTACATGGGAATACATCAGCACGACAAAAGCGCCGCGCCGTTGTGGGAGTATTTCCGAGAGGTAATCGATTGGGTAGAATCGACATTCACGAAAAAGCGCAAGAATATCATGAAAGGCGTGGATTGGGGCTTGCTCTATAACACCTACAAAGACGCCGCGCTTGATCCAGATGCGATTGAGGCGGAAACCGCGCGTCTCATCCTTGACGATGACGTAGAAAATAAAAGAGGGATTTACTCATATATTCTCACTGGCGATGAAAAGCGCTTGAATATACGCGCATTCAAGGCGGGAATGAAGCAGAAGGTCTACGAGATGCAAGCGGGCAAATGCGCGATTTGCGATAATTCATTTGACATTTCCGACATGGAAGCCGACCACATCAGGCCTTGGTCGGATGGCGGCAAAACAATCGAAGAAAACTGCCAGATGCTCTGCCGGAAATGCAATCGGGAGAAATCCTCAAAGTAGGTGGCGCCGCTGATGAGCAATATCGGATATAATGCCAAGCATCCGAATTGACGAGACGACCTGATGACAACCAAGACATTTGAAGTGCCCAACATCCACTGCATGGGCTGCGTGCAGGCGATAAAAAACGAACTGCGCGAGCTTGACGGCGTCGCCAGCGTAAACGGGGATGCGCGCAAGCAAACGATCGACATTGACTTTGAGGCGCCCGCTACCTGGGAAGGCATCGTCGCCGCGTTGACCGAGATCGAGTATCCGCCGGCAGCGAGCTAGGAATCGTCCTTTCGCATTGGCGCATTGCTTCTAACACGTTCTCAAGCCGCGAGCCAGTAGACTATGCCCTTGACGGCTACGCGCATCAAGGCTGCCGCCAGCGCTTTGGGTTTCAACCTCTGCGGCGTCGCGCCGGCTGAGCCGTCGCCCACCTTGCGCGCTTACCTGCGCTGGATTGAGCGTGGAATGCAGGGCACGATGGGCTATATGGCGCGGATAGACCGCGTGCGGCGGCGGCAGGACCTGCGCGAAATCATGCCAGGCGCCAAGTCCTTGATCGTAGTCGGCCTGGATTACCACGCGCGCTTCGCCGATGAAGAGACGCTGAACGACCCGGCGCGCGGGCGCATCGCTTCCTACGCCTGGGGGCTGGATTACCACAAAGTGCTGGCGCTGCGCCTCGAGCAGTTCGCCGAGTGGCTGGCGGATGCCGGCGGGCGCGCGATCCAGCAGAAGGTCTATGTCGATACCGGCGCGATCCTCGAGCGCAGCCACGCCCAGCAAGCGGGCTTGGGCTTCATCGGCAAGAACACCATGCTCATTCACCCGCGGCGGGGCAGCAGCTTCTTCATCGGCGAGATCATCACCACGCTCGAAATCGATGACTACGATGAGCCGCATCGCGAGACCATGTGCGGCGCCTGTACGCGCTGCCTGGCCGCCTGCCCCACCGATGCCTTCCCCAAGCCGTATGTGCTGGATGCGCGGCGCTGCATCAGCTACCACACCATCGAGAACAAGGGCTGGATCGACCGCGAGCTGCGGGAGGGCTTCGGCAATTGGATCTTCGGCTGCGACATCTGCATGGATGTCTGCCCCTTTCAGCGCTTCAGCGAAGAGACGCAGGAAGTCGCCTTCCTGCCCTTCGACATCGAGCGCGTGGCGCCGCAACTGACCGACATCCTGATGTCGACCGAGGAGTCGTATCGCCTGCTGTTCCGGCGGAGTCCGGTCGAGCACGTCAAGCGGGCGCAGATGGTGCGGAACGCCTGCGTCGCGGCTGGCAACTGGCGGGGCGAACGCGCCATCCCGCATCTGATTCAGCTGCTCTATGACGAGAGCGCGCTGGTTCGCGGGCATGCGGCTTGGGCGCTCTGGCGCACGATGGAGCTGGATAGCAGCAAGCTCCTGACGGATCTGCACCGGCGCGAAGACGATGCGCGGGTGCGGGGCGAGGTGGAAGCGCTGTTGGGGTAGCGATTGGGCGAATTCTCCCATTTGCGGGCGAGCCAAGGCTCGCCCCTACACATTACGTTTGAAATTGTGGGCGACCTGGAGGGATGCCCGCACATCACCCATTTTTAATCGAGGGCGAGCCACCGGCTCGCCCCTACACGTCTTCCTTTTGAGCAAGCGCCTTGTCAAGGTCAGGATGCTGCCGGTGCCAGTCGGTGGCGTCTTGATAGGCTTTGGCGACGGCGAGCGCCTCCGCTTCCATGTTCAGCCCGCCGACGAAGGTGATGCTGGTGGGACTGCCTTTGTCGGTGAAGCCGTTGGGCACGACGACGGCGGGATGCCCGGTGAGGTTGGTCATGCCCAGCGAATTGCCGCCGTAGCTGGGCGAGATATAGACATCGATCTCGCTCATGACACGCGCCAGCTCCTGCATGATCCGCGTGCGAATGCGATTGGCGTTGATGTACTCGACAGCCGGGATGAGACGGGCGGCGCGGAAGACATTGGGCCAGGCGCCATTATCCTGGCGCTTCATGGCATCGACCGAGCCGTCGCGCGTGATTTGGTCGAAGGCGGCCGCCGCTTCCGCCGCGAGTATGATCCAGAGTCCTCTCAAATCGGCAGCGGGCAACTCAATCGGCTTCAGCTCGAAGCCCTGCGCGCGCATCACATCGAGCACGGCGGCGCTGTTGACCTGGTTGACGCGCTGCAGCTCCGCGCCCTGCTGGCGATGATGGGCATCGGTCTTGCCGGCATCAGCCGCTTCGAAGGCGCTCGCGACATAACCGATGCGCAAGCTATGCGGATCGAGCGCCGGATTCCATTCAAACGGCTCGGGACTGAGCGTCATGTCGCGGCCATCGGGACCGTAGATGGCGCTGAATACGAGGGCGCAATCCTCGACTGAGCGGCACATGGGACCGATCTTGTCCATGCTCCAG
>JAPOYT010000209.1 GCA_026706445.1 Chloroflexota bacterium | reverse complement strand
CCCCTACAAAATCATACGTACTTGGGGTTGGGGATATAATCTCGAGGATGGCTCAAAGAATTTCAACCGAGTTCAATACACTACCATTCGCCTCAACATTTGGCGCGCAACCGGCGATGCGGTACATTATGTTCAGTGAGTCCCTGCGCTTACAGAGCGCAGGCGCCTATATTGCACCTTGCTTCCGTCTACGAATCACGAAGGAGACCTCTCATGAAAAAAGCAATTCTGATAATCGCGCTGCTGGCGATTATGCTGCCGGCCGCCGCGCAGGATATGGGCGGCTGTATGATCGAACCGCCGGAGAGCGCCGCGCAGATCAACATGATCGGCTGGACCTACCCTATCATTGACTTTTACGCTGATGAACTCGAAGCATGCAATTCTGTCGATAATATCGATGTCAATACGCAGCTGCTGGATTCCGGGTCGGCGCATGATCAGTTGCGTTTGGCTTTGGGCGCTGGCGGCGCCTCGCCCTACGACATCATCATGGTGACCCAGGGCGATATCGAGTCCTACGTCGCCGAAGGCTGGATGATGCCGCTCAACGACCTCATCGACAAATACGAGGACGAATACCAGATCTCCGACATCCTGGGCATTGCCGACATGACGGTTGATGGCATGGTCTACGGCCTGCCGATGGAGCAGAATACGCGTCACCTGTTCTATCGTCCCGACTTGCTGGACAAGCACGGCATTGAGGTGCCGGAAACCTGGGACGATGTGATCGCCGCTTGTGGCGCGCTGCAAGCCGAAGACAGCATCGTCATTCCATTCACCACACAGTTGCATGCCGGCTGGGCTTGGCGCATCGAGTTCAGCGACATGCTGCTGGGCTTCGGCGGACAGCCGCTCAATGACGATATGACACCCGCATTCAACAGCGATGAGGGCGTGATGGCGCTGGAGAAGCTGGTAGAGATTGTAGAGGCCTGCATGGGCGAAGAAGGTCTGACCTACAGCATCGATGACAGCCAGATCGGCATCGCCACCGGTGAATTGGCGATGGCTTTCACCTGGGCCAGCCGAGCCGCCGCCATGGACGATCCAGACTTCTCCGATTACGTTGGAGGCATTAATTTCGCGCCCGCCCCTAGAGCGGTTGAAGGCGCGCCCTACGCCGCCACCGGTGGCACCGGCGCTGGTCTGGGCATCCCGGCGAATATCGACGATGACCCAGACCTGGTATTCCAAGTCATCCTGGAAGCGATGGACGAAGAAACGATGCTGCGTGGTTCCAACTACGGTGTGATCACGCGCCAGGCAGTGGCGGCCAAAGCCGACGCGCGCTATCTGCCGGCTGTCTTCGCCACCATCGCCGGCGGAGTCGAGGGCACACCGGTCCCGGCTATCGGCGCCGTATTGAATCCCGTTTTGGCTCAATGGCTGCCCCAGATCGCCATTGGTGACATGTCGGCCGCTGAACTGCTGGACGCCGCCGCCGAAGCCTACACCGTCGAAGCCACCGCCCAGGGCTTTATCGAAAGCTAAGCAGATCAAACTTGTCTTTGACCCTTTCTCTGCGCTCGAGAGGAGGGGTCATCTGTCTTATGAACTCGGCGGGCCAATCTCTACGATGTATTGTCCCGCCGGCGCATCGCCCCGTTGATTATTGGCTATAGGGTTGACGCCTATGAAAAGAGGCACGTTTACATTCTTTGTTGGTCCCAGCGTATTTATCATGCTCGCGCTGATGACAGTTCCGCTGCTGGCATCGATAATTCTTGGTTTGCATTTCATCACCTTCCGCAATCTTGATGCGCCGCAATGGGTCGGCTTGCAGAATTACGAGCAGGTCCTTGCCGATCCCGAGTTTTGGGATTCGCTCGAGTTCACGCTGATCTTCATCGCCGTTACCGTGCCGCTGCGCATCGTACTCGGCCTGCTCTTCGCCCTGCTGCTGGATCAAATCCGGCGCTTCCGAGGCGTCTTTGTCGCCGCCGCCCTCGTGCCCTTTGTGATGACGCCTGTCGTGGGCACGCTCATCTTCCGCGACATGTTTGACCGCGGCGGTCCCTACTGGTATTGGATGCAGCAGCTATTTGACTATCGATTATTCATGAACAGCACCACCGTGCCCCTGCTGATCATTTTCCACAGCATCTGGACGGCCACGCCTTTCGCCATGATCGTGCTCTTCGCCGGTTTGCAGACGCTGCCGCAGGAATCACTGGAAGCGGCAAGAGTCGATGGCGCTAGCTGGCTCCGCCAACTCTGGCATGTCGCCATTCCGCATCTGCGCTCGCTTTTCATCTTTATCGCCTTGATCTCGATAATGGATGCCTACCGCGTCTTCGACAGCGTCTTCGTGCTGACGCAGCAGAACCCCATCTACGACGCCGAGACCATCATGTACTACAACTTCCAGGTCGCCATGAGTTTCGGCCGCCTGGGCAAAGCCAACGCCATGAGCGTGCTCACGGTCATCGGCATCTTCGTCGTGCTCATCCCCTTCCTCGCCTTGACCTACCGCGAGCAGACGGAAGAAAGCTGATGACAAGGACCAATAATCCAATTGCTCGTCTGCTCATTTACTTGGCGCTGGCGCTGTTCACGGTATACAACCTATTGCCCTTCAGCTGGACAATCTTGAATTCGATCAAGCTTCCGAAAGACGCCAATGCCAGAACGCCACGTTTCCTCTTCAGCCCGACCGGCGAGAATTACGCCGAACTCTGGCTGAATACATCGCCGGAAGCCTTTGCGCCCTATGGCTTGCTGCTCGTCTTGATCATCTTCGCGCTGGCGGTCATCGGCTTTTCCGCCAATCGCATTCCCGCGCCCAACTCGCTCGTTTACATCGGCATCATCGGCGCTGGCGTCCTGGTTGCGCTGGGCTTGCCCCGCGTCGTCAACACCGCCGAGTTTTACGACTACCTCATCAACAGCGTGATCGTCACCATCGGGACGCTCGCGATCTCGCTGAGCATCGGCGCGCTAGCGGGCTACGGTCTGGCGCGCTATCGCCATGTGGTCTCCGTTTACATTCTGGTGATCGCGCTAGCTTTTCGTTCGCTGCCAAGCCTGGCGCTCGTGCTGCCTTTCTACTACCTGGGTCAGTTGTCCGGCTTGTACGACACCCATATACTGCTGATACTCTGCCTGGTCGCTACAAATCAGCCCTTCACCATTTGGATGCTGCGCAGCTTCTTCATGGAGATCCCGCGCGAAATCGAAGAAGCCGCCATGATCGACGGGGCTGGGCGCTTGCGCTCTTTCCTCTCGGTGATCGTGCCGATCATGTGGCCCGGCATTATCACCACTGGCTTGTTCACGCTGCTGCTGGCTTACAACGACTTCCTGCTGGCGCGCATTCTGACCCAGATCAATTGGACGCTGCCCGTGGGAATCGCTCAATGGACCGGCGGTGAAGACCCCGGTCACGTTACGCTGGCGGCGGCCGCTTCTGTGTCAACGACCTTGCCCATCCTGTTTGTGATCATCTTCTTCCAGAAGTATCTGATCCGCGGCTTGGCATCCGGCGCGGTGAAGGGGTAAAGCGGGTGGCCCTTGCCAGGGCAATTGCATCAAAATCATTTCGCGCCGATCTCCGTCTAAAAGTGTGAAATTGTAGGGGCGTCTCGTGAGACGCCCGTGAAAATAGTCGACAAATAGCGGGCGTTTCCGCGAAACGCCCCTACAGAATTACGAAAGTTGTGGGGAAATAGTTGATTTCAGCGTCATTTCAATTTGATGCGATTGCCCTGCGCCCTTTGTCGAATCGTTGGCGCGCACTCGCCGCCTGTGGTAATCTGTGCGTGGCGTTGATGGAGCGTGGTCATGTTCGTCCCGTCAGCTATCATACATTCAAGTTGTTGAATTGCTCCTCGCCGAGTAGTCGTTTGGGAGAGTACTTTATGTTGCGTAAAATTGTTGCCCTCGTCTTGCTGCTGACCCTGTTCAGCGCTTTCGCCACCGTCCAGGCGCAGAAGTAGTTCCAAGTTAGTCATGCGAAACCTGATTGGAAAATATGGCAGGAGTGGGCGAGCCACCGGCTCGCCCCTACAGGTTTTCGATTATTTTGGCATTTTCTTTCGTACGGCAGTCATTCTCATTACTTTGTTTGAACTACTGAGG
>JAPOYT010000272.1 GCA_026706445.1 Chloroflexota bacterium | reverse complement strand
GGAAACGCTTCGGCGCTTGTCGCTGTCCTATAGGCTTGGAATCGTCACCAACGGCCATAGCGATTCTCAACGCGGACGGCTCAATGCGGCGCGCTTGCTGTCAATGCTGGAGGTCGTTCTGATCTCTGAGGAGGTCGGCGTCGCCAAGCCGGACCCCCGGATATTTGAAATGGCGCTGTCCATGTTGGGCTTGACGGCCGACGACCTGCTTTACGTCGGCGATTCGATTAAGCACGATTATCATGGCTGCCAAGCCGCCGGTATAGACTTTTGCCACTATTGTCCGCCGCCGCGGGAAGACGCAGAATTGCCGTCGGTCAAATTCCGCATCAACCGCCTGGATGAGTTGACGAATCTGCTTTCGCCGGAAGCTTAGCTCACGCTGGAATCTCAGTAGTTCCTACAAAATACTTAGAAATTGTAGACACACGCGCAACAATGCCGCCGCCTACGCAAAATACCTTGCGTCCCGCTGCGCTAAGCTCCCCTTCTCTAGCTTGCTGGGGAAGGGGCCGGGGGATGGGGTTTGCCGCTCGCCCCCACGAAGATTCGATTATTTTGGCGATTTCTTTGATGCTGTAATCATTCTCATTACTTTCTTGGTGTTAGATCTGCTATTCCGTAATCGTCACTTTTGACAAGCCTCGCGGTTTATCGACTTCGTAGCCGCGGACCAGCGCCTGCTGCATGGCGAAGATCTGACCGGGCATCACCGCCAGGATCGGGCTGAGCCATTCCGGCGTCGATGGTATCGTCATGGCTTGCCGGCCTTGGCCAAGCAGGTCGCTGTTGTTGCTGATGACCAAGGTTTCGGCGCCCAACTCGTTGAGCCGCTGGCACATATCCACCATCCCCGCGAGGTTTTTGCCATGTGGCGACACCAGGATGACCGGATGTCCACGGTCAATGGCGGCGATGGGACCGTGGCGGAAATTGGCTTCGCTGTAGCCTTCGCTGGCGATGTAAGCTAGCTCCTTAACTTTGAGGCTGATCTCGCAGGCGGTTGCGTAATTGAAACCGCGCCCTAATGTGACCAGGCGATCAATGTACCGATAGCGCTGCGCCCAGGCGGCAATCCCTTCGCCGAGGCGAAGCGCCTGCGCTGAAAGCCGGGGCAGGGCGCTCTGATCCTTCCGCATCGCGTCGCTATCCGCCAGCGCGCTTGTCAACATGGCGATGACGGTCAGTTGCGCGGTGTAGGTCTTGGTGGCTGCTACGCTTAACTCTCGCTCGGCCAGCAGCGGCAAATGGTATTTCGCCGTATGCGCCAGCGGCGAGTCCTCAAAATTGGTGATCGCCAGCGTGAGGGCGCCTTGCTGGTTCGCGTCGCTTAAAACCGTCCGCACATCCTCCGCCTGCCCCGATTGCGAGATGCCGATGACCAGCGCCCGCGAAAGGTCAGGCGCAGTCTCGTAAACGGTGTGCAGCGAGGGTGTCGCCAGCATCACCGGTGTGCGCAGCAACCCGCCGAACATATATTGGGCGTAATGAGCGGCATTATCCGAAGTGCCGCGCGCGGCGATGCAAACGAATACCGGATTGAAGTCGCGGATGGCGGCGGCGACGGCGTCGGTCAAAGCCCGGCCATCGTTCAGCAGCTGTTCAATGACGGCCGGTTGCTGCGCGATTTCCTTTTGCAGGTGCATATCACTCCATACCTCTACTCATCTAGCCGGCGATAATTTACGCCCATCATATCGAGGCCGGGCAGATGCGCTCGCAGCCGTTCCACCAGTGCCTCGTCACTTCGCTCTTTCGGATGATTCCACAAGATGTCGGCGATGGCGATGGCGCGCGGATATGCCATGTATTCTACTTGATCGGCGTCGGGAATATACTCCGTCCAGATATTGCCCTGCCCGCCGAGAATGTGATGCTGTTTGTCCGGCGCGATTTCTTCGGGCGCGACCACGAATTGCCATACTTGGTCCAGCGTCAAGGTGCGAGCGATCGCCGGCGGCTCGCGCGTCCAGTCTTCGTGCTGGTAATAATCCAGGTAGCAGTAAGTTGTCGGCGTCATGACCACATCATGCCCGGCGTTGGCGGCGGCGATGCCGCCAACGCTGCCACGCCAGCTCATCACGGTCGCGTTCGGCGCCAGCCCGCCCTCCAGAATCTCATCCCAGCCGACCAGGCGGCGTCCCCGTTCATTGAGCCAGCTTTCGATCTGACGAATGAACCAGCTCTGCAGTTCATGCTCATCAGCCAGCCCTTCGGCTTTGATGCGCGCTTGACATTTGGGGCAGGCGGCCCAGCGTTCCTTTGGCGCCTCGTCGCCGCCGATGTGAATGTACCTTGACGGAAAGATCGCCAGCGCTTCCTCGAAGACGTCTTGCAAGAATGTGAAGACGGCATCGTTGCCGGCGCAATAGATGTTCGGGTCGATGCCCCAGGTCGTGCGCACTTGATAATCGCTTCCGACGCAGCCAAGTTCGGGATAGGCCGTGAGGGCAGCCAGGCTGTGGCCCGGCAGTTCAATCTCCGGCATAACGGTGATGCCTCGCTCTGCGGCATAGGCGACGATTTCGCGCGCCTCATCCTGCGTGTAATAGCCGCCGTAGGGCTTGCCATCCCATTGATTCGGATCAGTCGGAATCTGCGTTTGCGCGCGATAAGCGCCAACCTCGGTCAGGCGCGGATATTTCTTGATTTCGAGGCGCCAGCCCTGGTCCTCCGTGAGATGCCAATGGAAGGTATTGAATTTGTAAAACGCCATCGTATCGATGAACTTCTTGATGAAGTCGACGGGAAACATGTGCCGCCCAACATCCAGGTGCAAGCCGCGCCAGCCGAAAGCCGGCGCGTCGCTGATGCTCAGAGCCGGAACCTCCCAGGCGACGTCGTCTTGCGGCGAATCGGCCAGTATCTGCGGCGGCAACAGTTGACGCAAGGTCTGGCTTGCATGGAGAAAGCCCTTCCGTCCGCCAGCGCGCAAAGTAACTCGCTCGCGCTTGACATCCAGCTTGTACGCTTCGGCGGCAAGGGGGTCAGCCGACGGAACCAGCAAGATCGCGTTCGTTGCGTCCGCTAGTATGTCGTCGTCAAGCGGCTGCACGGGAAGATCAAAGCCGGTAGCCGGACGTAGATAGTTCGCCAGCATCTCGCCTGGCGCGCCGTCGCCGGCGAAAATGCGCGTATGCGCGTTGAGCGTGAAGCGGCCGGGCTTGCGTTCCGGTTGCTGCGGTTGGGGAAAGAGTGTGATATCTGACATAGGGCATTCATCCTGTCTCTGGCTGGCGCCATCAAATATCGTCAAGCGACACGACGGCGCTCAGATTATGCGGTTTATCGGGGTCACAGCCCTTGACCAGGGCGCGATGGTAGGCGAGCAGCTGCAGGACGGGAAGGTATAAGACGGGCGTACACCAGCCTGGAAGATCCGCCGGCAGCCTGACAGTCTGGTGATTCTCGATGCGAGTCTGCGCGATTGCCAATACGGTGGCGCCCATATCAGCCATTTCGTTCAGCACGCGGATTTCGTGCCTGGCCGCTTCGGGCGAGATCAAGCCGATGACCAGGCTGTCTTCGCCGACCATCGACATCGGTCCGTGACGGAATTCCAGCGTGTGATAGGCTTCGCTGTAGGAGAGGGACATCTCTTTCATCTTGAGCATTGCCTCGCAGGCGATGCCATAAAGCGCGTCCATGCCCAGGAAAAAGAACTTCTCGATTGCGGCGTTTTCCGCCAGCGCACGCGCCAAACCAGCATGAGATTCAAGCAGTTGAGTACAGACGGCGGGCAACTGGCTGCTGTCTGTCACTCTCCTTCCGGCTAGTTGCGCCGCCATCTGCTGAACGATGACCGCCATGCTGCTGAAGGAACGCGTTTGGGCCACACTCTTCTCTTGCGCGGCATCGATGGCGAAAGCGAGGTCGGCGCCGCCCGCCAGCGGGCTGCTGCTAGCGCAGGTTAGGGTGATGACCGAAGCGCCGATGCGCGACTTGAACCGCTCCTGCGCGCGGACAGTCTCGCTGGTTGTGCCGGAGCGCGAAAGCGTAAGCAGCAGGTATCGCCGGCCCGGGGCGCAAATTGCGTCAGTATTCAGCAAAAGCTCCGACGCCGGGCAAGCGCTGGCATCGACGCCGCTGCGACGCAACAGGCGGGCGGCGGTCAGCGCCAGATAATAGGTCGAGCCGCAGCCGGTGACGATGACTTGGTCCGGGGCGGCCTCCATCCAGAAGGCGGCGAACTTTTCCCGCAGCGCGCGAAAGGCGCCCAGGGCGTCCTGCCAGACCGCCGGCTGGCTCATGATTTCTTGCCATGTATGCTGCCCGCCGGGCATGACCTGCCCCCGAATATGCTTGACTCCCAGCCATTCTAACAGAGAGTTTCACTGCTTGCCGATTGGCGAGGTCTTGGCGCTCGGCGCTTCGGTCGCCAACGCGCTGAATATCAGTGTTATACTGGCACGCGTGTTGCGCAGACTTGGAATTTCACCGGTGAATATCTGGTGTCCCGAATTCTGATTGAGAACAGCCGCGTTTGGCAGGAGGACGGATTCGTCGCCGGGCGCACGCTCGTCCTTTGCGACGGTGTGATTGACGGTCTGCTGCCAGAAGCGGATGTCGCGCCTCAGCCTGGCGACCGGCGGATAGACGGGCGCGGCGCTTACACGCTGCCAGGTTTCGTCGACCTGCATATCCATGGCAGCATGGGCTTTGATGTGATGGATGCGTCGCCGGCGTCCTTGACTGGTCTCTGTGATTTTCTGGCGCGCGGCGGCGTGACCAGTTTTCTGGCCACCACCATGACCGATTCGGCCGAACGCATCCATACGGCGCTGAAGGCGGTAGAGAAGTTCGCCAAACGAGCGCACAGGCCCTTAGTCGGCCTTCATATCGAAGGACCCTACCTCAATCGCGATTACCGCGGTTCGCAACCAGCGGCGCACTTGCGCGAGCCTCAAGCCGCAGAATACCGGCCCTGGCTCGAGAGCGGGCTGGTCAAGCTGATCACCTTGGCGCCGGAAATCGCCGGTGGCGAAAGCTTGATGCGCGACGCGCTGGCGCATGGCGCGACCGTGTCTATTGGGCATAGCGGCGCCGAATATGAAGCGGCGGGGCGCTATTTTGCTGCGGGCGCCAGCCAGGTGACGCATACCTTCAATGGCATGCCCGGCATCCACCACCGGCAGCCCGGTCTTTTCGTCGCCGCGCTCGAAAACCCCGACGTCACCTTCCAGCTCATTCCCGATGGCATCCATGTACATCCGGCTGTGATCCGCATGTTGGCGCGACTCGTCGGCATTGAGCGCGTCGTCGTGATCACCGATGCGATGCGCGCGGCCGGGCTGGGCGATGGCGAATATGCCGCGGTCGATGGATTCGTCACGGTGACGAACGGCGAAGCCCGAACATCCGACGGCGGGCTGGCCGGCAGCACGCTGACGATGGTAGAGGCGCTGAAGAATATGATGCGCTTTTGCGATTTGACACTGGAAGAAGCGCTGCCGATGCTGACGCGCGCCCCGGCGCGTTCGATTGGTATGTATCCGCAGAAGGGTTCGCTGGCGGTCGGCGCCGATGCCGATGTCATCCTCTGGGACGAAGCGCTGGGTGTGCAAGCGACCCTCATCGGCGGCGAATTGGTCTACCAGGCGCAGGCAAGATGTACTGCAGCTATTGCGGACGACTGAGCCATCGCTGCGCCTGCGGGGCGCCGGAAAGCGACATCCGCCGCTTTTTCGCGCGCGCGGGCCGGCGATACGCCCCCTTGATTCTGGCGCGACCGCCTAAATGGGCGGTTCCGCCCCAAATTAAGCGGCGCGAACGGGCGACGCTGCGGCGGCATTCTCGCGATTGGTTTCGGCGGCTTGCGGCCGATGGGGGCGAGCGCTGCGCCAATTGCGGGGCGGGGGAAAAGCTGGTGCTGGATCATGTGATTCCCATCGCAAGGGGCGGCTTGTCACAGCTTGACAATCTCCAGCTCCTCTGCGCCGAATGCAATCGGATCAAGGGCAAGCTCATGATCGATTGCCGCGCCTTCACGCGCCGAGAATGAAACGATTTTCCTGGTGAATCTGTCGCTGATTGCGCGGCGCACTATCGCGCGCGTATCTTCGGCGCAGTGAAGGTGATGGTAGATTCTCAGGATTCGTAAGGGCGAGACGTTGATCGCTCTTATTGTTTTCACTGTCGATTACATCGGAAGACGGGCGCATTAGTCAATCTCTGACGGTTTCGGTTCCGCGCTGTGGCGGAATGCGGAATCGCTCGCGTATTCATCGGGAAAGTCATTGGCGAGGCTTTCGTCCATACGTTTCTTCATTTCCCGTAAATGGCGTTCGTTGTACTGTTTCGCGCCGTCGTAGGTGCTTGCCCCATCCCATGGCGGTTTGTCCTGGACGGCGTCGTCGTAATGGAACTCGAAGCGTACAGTCTGTTCAGGTTGTTTGTCGGGCAGAGTTCCGTCGAGGGTGAGGAGGCGATCGAGCAAGCGCGTGAGGGCATGAACGCGCTGGTTGAGGAAGCCGTCGCCGAGCATGAGATTGTCGGCGAGGGTCATGGTGTGCTCCATCAGTTTTGCGCGCAATTGCGCGTATTGCGCAAAGGGATCTGGGGCTTGCGCAATGGCTGAATCCGAGTCTTCATCGGCGCTGGAGGGGGCCAGGGCGGTCCCATTTGTGTTTGCGCGAGCAAGTAAATTTTGCGCAAATGCGTCGGTATAGAGTTCGTAGTCGTCGTCCCATTTGGCGCGCCAGTGTTCGATTGTGCGTCTGGGATAACCGGTCAGGTGTTGCACGATGGGCACGTTGCCCTGGTGGAGGAGCAGCAGGCGGCGGACGAGTTTCTTTTCGTCGGGCGTGTAGGCGCGTTTGGGCATGGGGGTCCTTCGGTGTGGTTGGATTTTAGGGGCAGGGTAGCAGGGTAGGGGAGCGGGGTGGGGACTGGATGGTCGCGCGGATTTCTTTTTTCACCACCCGGTACACTGAGTTTGGTTGAGCGAAAGCCGATTTGGGAAAACCGTGACGACTGATCGAAAGTATTTGATCGAACTGGAATAGCTACGCAATCTCTCTACACATGTGTGGCGGGGAACTTGAGATCAGCACAGCGCTCGCACAATCGCTTACTGCTGCACATGCAGTCGGTCGGCATGTACTTGCTAGGCACATCACTTCGAGTGATCCGCTCGCTGAATGCACTTCGCATGTTGGTGTTGGTTGAGTCCCGCAGGTCACAGATATAGTCACTTATGCGCTTTTCCATCTGCTCGTACCAAACAAGCACATCAACTGAGAGCAAGCAGGATGATGGCGGAAAATAAGTCCATCCCGGCATGTGGCCCATGTTCACCGCGTCGATAAGGATTGAACACAGATTTCCCTGTCCGCGGGTTAGCAGGATTCTCTCGCCAACGAATGCGAAGTGCGCAAGACCGCAACGCAGCTTTCCATAGAGGAGATCGTCCATAAGTTCATCTTCGTCGAAGATATTGTCGTCATGGTCGGGGAATACGAATTCGATTCCTTTTCTGTAGAGATAGGAACTTAGCTGTGGTTTCTTCTGTTTTTGCAATTGAGGATTCGATGTCGACTTGGCTGATTGTCTGTTCGCGTTCCACTGGGCCAGACCTTGCTGAAACGTTTGCTCGTGACCTTGGCACTTAGCCAACATTTCCGGTACAGCGTTAAGAATCCCCAATACAGCGAAATCTACGCTCTCGTTGCCGGTATCCAAAAGAAGTTTCGCAGGCTCGAATATCCACTTCTGCAAACTCTCCTCAAACCAATATATCTGCTGATCTATCGTTAGCGTTCTGAGTATCGGCGAGCCCGGGAGTAATTTGTACGGAACCAATGTGCTGTCTTTCGCTTCGATTGCGCAAGATTGTTTGACATGAGGATTATATCAAGCACACTATTAAACTTGCATTAGACGACGGGATACTGATGGCGCAATTTACATGGATGGCGATCAAGGTAGCTCAACAAAGAGGTCAATTCACAGAATCGCCCCTACAAAATTCGATGGTTCAGCGGGCGACCCAATGGGTCGCTCCTGTTTACGTTGCGAGCGGCAAACCCCCACCCCCCGGCCCCCTCTCGCCATCTCTATGGCGAGCATCCCATAAAGTGGGTCGCGTAGACACTGACCTTCGGAGGGGGAGCTATACGCTGCAGGACGCAAGGTATTTTGCGTGAGCCCCTGCCATGCAGCGCGTGTGTCTACAGATTCAGACGAAGATGAATCAGCCCGCCACAATCGTATGCGACTGCTCGCGCATGTATTGCTGCAGGTAGTACCAGCTGCCGGACGCTTTATTGCTGCCGGTGCTGCCTTTCCAGCCGCCGAATGACTGATAACCGGGCCAGGCGCCGGTGGTCGCGCCGGTCGCCCGATTGACGTAGAGCACGCCCGCTTCGATGTTGTCCAGGAACCATTCGACCTCAGCCGGGTCTTCGCTGTAGAAGCCGGCGGTCAAGCCGAGGGCGACGCCGTTCGCCAGCCGCATCGCCTCGTCGGGGCTATCGACGCCGCGCACGGCGACGATGGGCGCGAACATTTCGTGCTGCCAGAGACGATGGTCATCGGGCAGGTCGGTCACCACGGTGGGCGCGACAAAATAGCCGTTGGAACGGTGAGTGTCTACGCCACAGCCAACAGCAAGCGTTTCGCCGCCGCTGCGGATATTGCCCGCGCCCAACTCAGCGATATAGCGCTGATAGGCTTGGTAGGCGCTCTCGCCGATGATCGGCCCCATATAGGTATCGGCATCGGTGGGGTCGCCGACCTTGACATCGTCCGCCAGGGCAACCAGCTTATCGACGAATTCGTCTTTGACCGCCGCATCGACATAAACGCGCGAGCAGGCTGAGCATTTCTGGCCCGTCAAGCCGAAAGCGGAGCGCATGACGCCGAGAGCCGCTTTATCGAGATCGGCATTGGCGCTGACGATGGCCGGGTTCTTGCCGCCCATTTCGGCGATGACCGGGCGAAAGTAACCGGTGGCCGTAGTGAAAGACTTGATGATGCTCATGCCGACCTGGTAGCTGCCGGTGAAGGTCAAGCCCGCGAGCTCGGGGTTCGCTGTCAGCGCCATGCCCGGCTCGTCCCCGCCCAGCACCATATTGAAGACGCCGGCCGGCAGGCCCGCGTCAACGACGCATTGCGCGATCATGGAGGCGGTGAGCGAACCTTCAGCCGCTGGTTTCAGCACAACCGTATTGCCGGCGACGAGCGCGGCGCCGGTGGGTCCGCCGGTGAGCGCCGCCGGAAAATTGAATGGACCGATGACGCCCCAAACGCCGTAAGGCTTGAGCACGCTGCGATTGAAGTGCTGGTCGGATTCGCTGAGCAGCTGCCGATCGAAGCCTTGATTGTCGCGCATGGCGTCAACGCAGTAGCGGATGAGGTCGGCCGCTTCTTCGACATCGCCGATGGCTTCGAGGCGGTTCTTGCCGATTTCCATGCTGACGGCGGCTGAGATTTCGAAGAGGCGCTCGCTGATTAAATCGGCGAATCTGTTGATCAGGTCGCAGCGTTCGCTCCAAGGCGTATCGCGCCAGGCGGGGAAAGCGGCGGCCGCGGCCGCTACCGCTTGATCCACGTGATTAGTCGATGCCTGCGCGAAGACCCCCAGCAGCCAATCGGTGTTGATAGGCGAGCGATTCTCAAATGTCGCTTCGCCCTCGACCCACTCGCCATTGATAAGCATCCGGTAGCGCTGGCCGAGGTTGTTCTTCAGCTCGGTGACATCCTCTTCGAAATATTCATGCAGCAGCGGATCGGGGCTGCCTAGGGTGGAGTAGGTGACCTTAATGTGTTTTCGCTGTTTGCTCATGATCTCCTCTTGCGAAACTCGCTTTACTGTTGCTGTGGATCTTTATTTTACTCGATTACTATGCTGAATAGGCCTGACTTGGCCGATTGGGAAGAGGTGAATTTCCTGTATGTCATATCTCAGCCCCTATTCCCTTGCCCCCTGGACGACTGAGGAGCGGACAGTTTTTCATTAGGCCAGGGTTGAGCGACATTCGCGCGACCTTTTGGTCATTTTCGGGCGAGCCGGTGGCTGACCCGTTGCCGAAATTCTTGGTTGATGCGAACCTGTCCTGTTCGCAGCTCGGAACGAGGGAAGGGAAGAAGCGCATATCCACTAAATTCACCACTCCTGCCGATTGAACAGTGAAGGATCAGGTGAGCTCGTCGCTGTCCATTCGGCGCTTGTGAATGCGTTCGATACGCATGATGAGGCGCTCGTCGACATCGGGGCAAGCGGCGACGGTATCGCGGGTCATCCAGTCGTTCTCGCTGAGTTCGCGCTGTTTGGCTGCCAGCAGGGGCAGCACAGCGGAGAGCGCGTAGATGCAGAAATGCTTGCCAGCGGGGATGCGCAGTTTGGCGCTTTCGGTCAATTCGAAGTAATCGCCGGGTTCCAGCCCGCAGACGGAGCGGCCCTCAATGCGCTCGACGGTGACGCGCAGGTCGTAGAGTTCAAAGGGACGGTTCATAGCGCGCTCAGCAATTTCAGGCAAGCATCGCGGACGATGATCTCCTCGCCCGGCTCCAGCGTCATCGGATTCAAGTAGAAGCTCGTATCGCTGTCGGGCGCGACGGCGATGGCGGGCTCGTGATTGAGAAAGTCGGCCACGAGAACATCGGCTGATTTGCCGAGTAGGCCTGGATCAATCGTCACGCGGCAGCGGGGCAGGGGCTGACCGGCTTCGTTGGGGAAGGCGCGCTCGGCTTGGACGCCCGCCAGCGGATTCATGGCGGCACAGAATAGCCGCATCGATTCTTCGCAATAGCGCTCGCGGGCGGCGTGGTCAAGCTTGAGATAGCGCTCGACGGCGGCGAGGGCGCCCATCATTTCTTCTTTGCCGACCTTGAAAGGGCGGCCCAAGCCATGATTGGGATTGCTGATCGGACGGATGGACTCAATGAAATCGCGGCGGCCGAGCATCAGCCCGCTGGATTGCGGACCGCGCAAGTCTTTGCCGCCGCTGAAAAGGGCGAGGGCGGCGCCCATCTCGCTGAAGCGCCACAGGTTTTCCACGGGCGGCAGCTGGGCGGCCGCGTCGACAATGACGGGGATGTCGCGCTCGTTGGCAATCGCGATTACTTCGGCTAGCGTGATCTCATCGGCGCTGCAGTCACCGCGCGGAAACCAGAAGACGCAGGCAGTACGAGCCGTGATAGCAGCGCGCATGACGGCGGACGCGCCCTCGATTTCGATGTAGGTCAAGCCGGTCTGCTTTATGCTGTAGTCGTAAGGATTGCGCTGACTGCGGAAGATGATGGCTTCATTGTTGAATGCGCCGAGGTTTGGGAAGCGCTTGAGCGCGTCGGGATACTTATTAAGGACAGCAGCGGCGGAAGCCAGCACGATGCCGGCGGCCGCGCCCGAGGTAACGTAAGCGGCTTCGTTGCGCGTCAGTTCGGCGATGCGCTCGCCAACCGCACGTTGCAATTGCTGGAGATCGACAAAGGCGCCGGCGGCTTCATTCATCGCCGCGATGACCGCCGGCGGCATGAGCGATCCCCCGTATTTGGTGACGGTGGCGAAGGCGTTGATGACCGGGCGGAGGCCAAGGGCTTCATAATTGGTCATGGTTCAATAGCTCCTGTCGGGTAGCGGATCCGCCAATAGTCCGGCGGCGCCTCTTCCCAAGGCGGCCTTGAGCGGCCGTTGAGGTCGTAAACGATTTCGCCGGCGCGGATCGTCATTTCACAGCTCAGCTTGCGATCGCCATTCATGCGCGCGTAACCACAATCAACAAAGCCGAATTCGCCCCTTTCCTGCCGCAGCACAGCGATATCGGCTTCGGCGCCGATGCTCAGCGCGCCCAGCTCGGGGTGTCCGATTTCCTGCGCCGGCGTGACGGTGGAGCGATAGATGACTTCGCCCAGCGGCATGCCCATGCAAAGCAGCTTGGACATTGTATTGAGCATATCGTGAACCACGCCGTTGACATTGCCAATGTGCAGATCGGTGCTGATCGAATCGGGAGCGAAGCCGCCCTCGTAGGCGGGGATCGCCTGGCGGAACCAGAAGCTGCCGGCGCCATGCCCGAGGTCAAAGATTACGCCGCGTTCACGCGCTTCAAACATGAAGTCGGCTGGTTTGTTGTCGGCGTCCAGAATCGGGAATTGCTGGGCGTAGACGTGTGTGTGAATGTCGCCCGGCTTCATCTTACCCAGCAGCTCCTGATAAGTTCTTCCCTCGCGATGCCAAAAATCAACCATCAGCGGCTTTCCACAGATCTCGGAGGCTTCCAGCGCGCGATCGACCGCGGCCCAGGGCGGATGCGCCTTGTCAAAGGGTTGGCTGACCCAGTAATGGGCGGTCTTGATGCCGACGCAGTCTTCGGGGTAAGCAAGCGCGATAGAAGCGGCAAGCGCCGGATCCATCTCGCTGACGTCCTGCTCGAAGGGACCGCTCATGCCCGATTTGACGATATTGATGAAAGCGAAGATGCGCGTCTTCCAGCGGTCGATGACGGTGCGCTTGAAATGAAGAAAGTGCTTGGCGCCAGCGGTGCCGGTATCGACGACGGTGGTGACGCCGGAGCGGAAAGTGTGATGATCGGCGATGACGCTTAGCGTCTCCGGCTCGCGCGTGTGGTAGACATGCACATGGATGTCAATCAGCCCGGGTGTGACGAGCAAGCCCGACACATCGATCGTTTGCGCCGCCTGCGCCGAGGGGATGACGGGCGCGACGGCGGCGATCCGATCTCGTTTAATCGCCAGGTCCATCGGCGCGTCGATGTTGTTGGCCGGGTCGATGACGCGGCCGCCTTTGAGCAGGTAATCGTATTGGGTCATTGGCGGTTGCCTCGTCAAATGCGGACGTTTACAAGTCCTATAAGTTGATAGTGTCTCGGGCTAGGGAACGACGCCAAGCAAGATCAGGGGAACGGCAGGAACACCGCGACCCTGTCGAATTACGTTGACAAGATCCCGTTCGTAATACGGAACGCCAGACGACATATCTCGCTCCATTTGCTTCATCGGCAGGATTTCTATACCGACGTCGATGATATCGGCGACGAAGAAACTGAGATGTTTCACAAATAAGTCGTGCGCTACAAAAGAATACTTGCCGAACTGCACCTCGACGGCAAGCCGGTTCTTGACAAAGTCGGTCTGATTGTAGGACATAATTGGCTCACGACCGGCCGCTTCGATTTCGCGTTTCTGAACATCATCTGGCCGGCTGTAAATGCTTCGCATTAGACGTTCGTCGTCTGTTACGTAAAAGGTCTGCCTCCGCTGCTTCCATCCTAAGCTCTCAAAGCTGAGCTTGAACTCATCGTTCATGTCTTTGGGCGAATACAGCATCCTGCCCGGCATTGTCTTTTCTTTGGACTCCTTTGTCTTGCAGGCTTCGGCATCAACATTGGCAATGACCAACTGAATCTCTTCCCACAAGTCGTTGTGGTGAACGAGCATGTATTCCAAGCCGTTGAGGTGGGAGTATTGTGCTGCGATCCGCATCAATGTCCGCCATTGGGCAGCATTGGGTCGTAGACGGGTTTGCCCATCGGTCGCGTTTTGAGGCGGCCCCCCTGCAAGTCACGGACTCGCTGGCGGGCGATCGAGATGTATTCTTCGACTATGTCACAGCCGTAGCCGTTGCGATTGTGCATTATCGCGGCGATGACAGAAGAGCCGACGCCGACGTAGGGATCCAGCACATCGTCGTTTTCATCAGTCATCGATAGCACCAGGCGCTCAACCAGTTCTACCGGAAACTGGCAGGGATGATTGGTTTTCTCCGGATGGTTGTTCTTGACGTTTGGAAATTCCCAAACATCGCTTGGGTTCTTTCCCTTTGGATTACCAGACAATTCTCCCTTGCGCGGTCCTTTGAAGTGTCGTTTGCCGGGATATTTCGACGGCACGCGGATCGGATCCAAATGCCAGGTATAGTCATCACCTTTGGTCCACCAATTGATGGTCTCGTAGCGACCTGATAGCCGCTTACTTGAGTGCAAGCCGTGACCGAAATGCCAAATGATACGATTGCGGAGCTTCAAGCCGAACCCGCGAAATATCGGGAAGAGCAAACAATCCAAGGGCAAGATCTCTCCTTTGTCCGTGAAATTGCCCACTTGCCAGCAGATCGAGCCTTTTGGATGCAATACCCGAACGCATTCGCGGATAACCTCTTCCTGGTCTGCCAAGTATTGATCCATCGGCGAGCGCGATTCATAGCTCTTGCCGATATTATAGGGCGGCGAAGTAACGACAAGCTTGAATTTATTGTTCGGCTGCTCTCGCAAAAACTCTAGGTTGTCACGGCATTCGAGGACAGCGTCGTTGCGGGAACTGTCTGAATCTTGGCGCAAGCCAAGCCACTGTTGGCGCGGTTCTTCGTCGCCGTCTAATTGAGTTTCGAATAGTGGTCGCTGGCGATCGGGTAGGGACGCAGTGATGGTTTCCAAAGTGTCCGGCTCGACCAATTGGTCGCGTTCGTTCATCATACCCTCGTCAGTCGAGATGCCTATAATTTACTCGTTACGCAACCGATTTGCAAATGCGAACAAACGTTTGCGCTTGACTCGAATCCGCCAATCTTGTGAGAATTGAAGCGGTAGTATGGTATCTTTGGGTTACATGAAAACGTTGACGGAGCTATGCCAATGACTCAATTCAGCGGACAAGTGGCGATTATCACGGGCGCGTCTGGTTTGCTGGCGTCGGGCGTGATCCCCGTATTCCGAGCGGGCGGCGCGAAGCTGGCGTTGACCTGCGGCGATGATCGTCTTTATGAGCGCATGCCGGACCTGCGAGACGACCCCGATCATCTCTGCTTGCAAAGCACCGATCTCTCGCAGCCGGCGGTGGTTGACGACCTGGTCGCCCGCGTGCTGGCGGAGTGGGGGCGGATCGACATCTTGGTCAATATCGTCGGCGGTTGGGACGCGGGGGCGCCGGTGCATGAAATGACAGTCGACACCTGGGAGACGATGATTCGGCTGAATTCGACCATCACATTCTTGATGTGCCGGGCGGTGATTCCGGCGATGCTCGAGGGCGGGGGCGGGGCGATTGTCAATATCGGCGCGCGGCCCGGCTTGCGCTCGAGCGGCAATGACGCGGCTTACGCGGCGTCCAAGGCGGCGGCGCTGCGCTTGACCGAGAGCCTGTCGGAAGAGTACAAGCGGCGCGGGATTCGCGCAAACGCCGTCTTGCCATCTGCGATTGCCAGTGCCGAGCAATATGCCGAAGATCCGCATTCCGGTGTGACGCCGGAGCAGCTGGGCCGCGTGATTGCCTTCCTCTGTTCCGACGAGGGCGCCGTCATCCAAGGCGCGCTGATCCCCGCGTATGGGACAAAGTTTTAGGAGGGAATCTCAACCCCCCCATCCCCCAGCCCCTTCCCCCACAGAGAGGGAAGGGGAGCTACAACACCGGATCTGCGTATGAAAAAGCCCCTTCCTCTTTATGGGATGCTCGCCATAGAGATGGCGAGAAGGGGCCGGGTCACGTAGACATAGACCTTCGGGGGTGGGGGTTTGCCGCTCGCATCGTAAACAGGGGCGAGACGGTGGCTCGCCCGCTCATGTCATGCACTCCAATCAGCCGTAATCAGCGCCGGACCATGATGTCTTCCAGCGGTTTCTTGCGAATGGCGGGCGCCTCGGCCTCAGCAGCGGGATAGCCCACGGGAATTAAGACGAAGGCGCGTTCGTTGGCGGGTCGGTCGAGTATCTCGCTCAGGAACTTCATCGGGCTGGGCGTGTGCGTTAAGGCGGCCAAGCCCGAGATATGCAGGGCAGCGAGCAAGAAGCCGACAGCGATGCCGACAGACTCCTCGCTGTAATAATGTCGATAGCGCCTTTCTTCGCCGGTGTTGGCATCGAGCCGGAGGCCGTAAGCCTGGCGGAAAACAACGATGACGTAGGGCGCGTCCTCGATATGGGGTTTGCGCCAATCGGTGCCAAGCGGCGTCAGCGCGTCCAGCCACTCCTGGCTCATACGCCGCTGGTAGCTCTCCTTCTCTTCGGCTTCAGCAGCGATGCGAATCTTCCGTTTCAAGCCCGCGTCGCTGACGATGACGAAGGTCCAGGGCTGCTGGTTGGCGCCCGATGGGGCGGAACCGGCGACGCGGATGGCATTCTCAATCAAGCCGATCGGCACGGGCTCGCGTGAGAAATGGCGGACGCTGCGCCGCCTGAGCATGCGCCCGGCGAATTCCTCGGAGCGCCGGCTTTGCTCGGTCTCGCCGAGACGCGCAAAGTTCAGTGGCTCGAAAACGGGATTGCTTGGCATCGGCGCCGCCTCTCTTGCGTGTTGCTACAGATCGAAAACATCCAGGTCATTTGCGCTGACGACGCGCCCGTCATAGCCGTCCGCAACCTCGGCGACCAGTTCGTCGGGCCTAAGCCCCCAGAAGAGCTGATGATAAAGCAGGAGCAAACGGGGGCGTATTACTTGCGCCAGGGCGGCGAGTTCGGCGGCGGACGTATGAACGCGTGAATGATAACGCTGCCAATCCCGCGGAAGGTTCGCGAATTGCGCTGAGGAATAAACTTCGTGGATCAAAATATCGCAGCCGCGCGCCCAGTCGGCGAAAGCGGCCACCGGTTTGGTATCGCCCGAGATGACGACAGTTCCGACGGGCGTGACGACCTTATAGCTGAATGCGGCGAGACCGCCATGATCGGCGGGCAGGCTGTGCGCTTCAATGCGCTCATCCTGGTAGCAGAGCCCGTCCTGTATCTCGCGCGCATCGATCTTGTAGCCCTGCTCGCTGCTGGGGTGGGCGGCGCGGTGCTCGCGGATATTCTCCTCATAAGCCAAGAGAATGTGCCGCGCCATGCGCTTGAACCCGGGCGGACCGACGGCGAGGAGGGCTTCTTCACGTCCGTGAATCCAGGGCGTGAAAAGCAGATCGGGCAAGCCGACGCTGTGATCGGCGTGCAGGTGGGTGACGAATAGACGTGTCAGCGCGGTCGTGTCCCAGGCGATTTTGCCCGACTTATGCGCTTGCACAACGCGCTGGACGACGCCATGGCCGCAATCGAAGAGATAAGGCTGATCATCGACAGCGACCGCCACGCCGGCGCTGACGCGATCGGCTTCGGCATTCGGCGTGCCGCTGCCGAGGATGACGACCTGCGCCCGGCTCATGCCAGCCAGCGCTTTCGCAGATAGCGGATCTTCTCGGCTATATGTTGAACGCCGCCGCCTTCGTGATCGTTGAAGTAGTATTCTCTGATCTCTTTCTCGCTTGTCACGTGGTTATAGGATGCGTAGACGGTCGATGGCGGGCAAATGGTGTCCATGATGCCGACTGAGAAGAGCGCGCGCGCCTTCATGCGGGCGGCGAAATTCATGCCATCGAAATAACTGAGCGTCTGGAAAACGGCGTCGATCTTGTCACGGTGTATTTGGAGGTAGCGCGCGATCTCCGGGTAGGGGTCGCGGGGCGTGATATCGATGGCGCGGCGAAAGTGCGAAAGGAATGGCACATCAGCCAGGCAAACTTTGACCTCGGGCAGCAAACCGGCGACCGCAATCGACAAGCCGCCGCCCTGGCTGCTGCCGGTGACCGCAATCCGCGTCGCATCGACCTCGGCGCGCTCCCTGATCGCCTCGACCGCGCGAACGGCATCGGTGTAGAGACGGCGATAATAATAGCTGTCGCGATTGAGGATGCCTTGTGTCATGAAGCCAGGCGCCGCCGGGTTGGCGCCGCTCCCGATATCGGGCGTATCGCCGCGGCTCCAGACGCTGCCTTGGCCGCGCGTGTCCATCACCAGATAAGCGAAGCCGGCCGCTGGGAATGCCAGCCATTCATGGGGATAGCCGCGTCCGCCGCCATAACCGATATATTCGACCAATGCCGGCAGCGGACCTTCGCTCGCGCGCGGACGCATATACCAGCCTTTGATGCGGTCGCCATTGAAGCCGGAGAAGGTCACATCGTAGACATCAAGGGTCGCCAAGCCGAAATCGGTCGGCTCAAAGACGGCATCAAGGTCATGCGCGCGCGCCTCGGCCAAGGTTGCAGCCCAGAATTGGTCGAAATCGCTCGGTTCAGCGCGGGCTGGTTTGTATTCGCGCAATTCTTCCAAAGGCATGTCAAACAGGGGCATGGCGCCTCTCCTTCCGCTGGGCTGCTTATTGATGGCTCAATTATACCCCTATGACCAGTCCATAGCGTCAACTGGTCCTAAGGTGGTCACCCAGAGCGGAAATTGTAGAGGCGAGAGACGGGCAGTGTCAACGCGCCCCTTGTCTCGCCCTAATGCTCGATCCGATGGCGTATTCGTAGGGGTAGGACTTGTTGCGCCCTCCGATGCGAGTAAGATGGTTGCGATTTAGGAAAACGGTGATGGCATGATGGATTGGCGCGAGTATTACCTGCGGGAGGTTTACCCAAGGCTGGACATCCCATTGGCGGAGAAGTACCCCTTGACGAGCCTCTTGCCGCGCGCGGGATTTCGTCCGCTCGGCGATCAGGCGCTGCTGATGCTGGTCGCGTTGACGGGCACGGGCAAGTCGACGACCTTGAAACTGCTGCGTGGGCGCATGAGCGGCGGCAGCGCAAGTGTAATCCCGTCGCGGCGCGAAATCGCCGATTGGATCGCGATCCCGACCGCGCAGACGCTGGCGGGCGAGCCGATTGTTCCGGCGCCGGACCGCAGGCTGCGCTTTGCTTATACCGGCAAATTCGCCGAGCATGTGCCGGGCGGGATGGCGGCGGCTTTCTCCTGGCTCTACCTCGCTGATGACCGCCACCAGGTTTTGCTCAGTGAGGGCATCCGCGGTGAAAACGAGATTCGATACGCGCTGCGGCATTTCCCGCGCTGGCAAATTGTCGAGCTGTCGCTGAACCCCTTGACGCGCCTGCGCCGATTGAGCGGACGGCGAGACGAGTTTGACCGAGCGGGCGGCAGCGCGGATATTTCGTTCTTGCCAAGCGGATTGCAGCGGGAAGCGCTTGCGCTCTTCAAAGCGGGCGAGATCACGGGGGAAGCGCTTGCCATCGTCCAAGCCGAGTCGGTCAATTATGGGTTCGACCCCTTTGCCGACGGGCGCGGTTGTGCCAACTATCATCATATTGATGTCGACGGTCTGTCGCCGGCGGGTGTGGCGGATGCGGCGCGCGGCATAATGGTCGCGAGTAACGAAGCTGGTCGCGAGAGGACAACATGCCAGCGATAACGCGGATTAACGCGGCGCCTTATGACCTTCCGCTGAGGGGCGGCTTGACCTGGGGCAGCGGCCATGAACTGCGACGCCTGAGGCATGTGCTGATTCGGGTTGAGCTGGCTGATGGCGCGGTCGGCATCGCCGAGGCGACTCCGCGACCGAGCATCTATGGCGAGACGCAAGCCTCCATCCTGCATATTGTCGCCGAGCATCTGGCGCCACCGCTGCTTGGCGCCGAGGTAGACGGCTTCGAATCCGTCGCAGCGCTTTCCGCGCGGCTGGCGCTTTTCAAGAACAACAACACGGCCAAGGGCGCGCTGGATATGGCGCTGCATCAGGCGCTGGCGAACAGTCGCGGTGAAAGACTCGCGGATTACCTTGGGGCGACGCGGGAGCGGATTCAAGTCAGCACAATCGTGAGCGCCGGATCGTCAGCTGCGGTGGCTGCTGATGTGAGCGCTGCCTACGAAGCCGGCTTGCGCGTTTTCAAGGTCAAGTTCGGGCGCGACATCGACGGCGAGATTGAGACGATAGGGCGCTTGATAGAAGCCTATCCGGCGGCGCGATTCTATGTTGACGCCAACGAGACGCTCGCTGCCGAAAGCGCCGCGTCGGTTTTGAACGAGCTGCATGACTTGGGCGTGATGCATTGCGAAGAAGCGCTGCCGACGCACCTCTTGCGAGAACGGCGGCAGCTGCGGCGGGATTGCCGGATGCCGATCATCGCCGATGACTCAGCCTTCACCCTTAGCGATCTGGAGCGCGAGATCACTTTCGACAGCTTCGACATTCTCAATATCAAGACGGCGCGCAGCGGTTACTCGCAGTCGCGGCGAATGCTGGAAATGTGCCTTGACGCGGACAAAGATGCGATGATTGGTTCGCAGGCGAGCTCGCTGCTGGGTTGTATGCAGGCGGCGGTTTTCGCTGGGCAGGCGGCGGTGAACTGCGCCAGTGAGTGCAGCTTTTACTTGAAGGCGGACGACGACTTGCGTTTCGCGCCGCCGATCGTCGACGGTTTCCTGCAGATGCCCGACGTTGAGTGGTCGCTGACGCAAGTACAAGGATCACTGGTCGATTTCGCATAGTCAGATAGTAACTGCGCGGCCGCGTATATACGAACTGTGTGTAGGGGCGAGCCGGTGGGTTGATGTATTGTCGTTGTCATGCGGGCGACCTACTAGGTCGCCCCTACATTCGGAAGATTCATTGTGGCTTCGGCACAAACGCAAACTTCCAACAGAAGGTGATAAAATCGCCCTACTGACGCGAAGTTGCGCTATAGAGAAAGGGAGCAATATGAAAGTCCTGATTATGGCGGATATGGAAGGCGTGAGCGGGATTGTGACTTGGAGCCAGGTAAGCGGTGGCGCGCCGATGTATGAAGAGAGGCGCAAGCTTTACACCGCGGAGATCAACGCGGCTGTGCGCGGCGCGAAGCGGGCGGGCGCCGACGAAATCGTGGTGGTGGATTGCCATGGCGCCGGCGGTGATTGGACCTTTAACTCATTTATTCCCGAAGACCTTGATGTGAATTGCACTTGGGTGGCGCATCATCCCTGGTCGCGCTATACCGAGCTGCTGGAGCAGGTCGCGGACGCCTGCCTGCTGGTCGGCATGCACGCGCGCAATAACACCGCCGATGGTGTGCTTTCCCATACCATTTCGACGGTGAAATGGCACAATCTCTGGTTCAATGACGACTTGGTAGGCGAGTCGGGTATCAATGCGGCGCTCTGCGGGCATTACGGCTGCCCGGTGCTTTTGGTCACCGGCGATGAGGCCGTCTGCCGGGAAGTGACTG
Source organism: Chloroflexota bacterium (assembly GCA_026706445.1). Taxonomy (GTDB): domain Bacteria; phylum Chloroflexota; class Anaerolineae; order Aggregatilineales; family Phototrophicaceae; genus UBA6055. Next base: position 13,751 of record JAPOYT010000272.1, on the reverse strand, counting down.
AACTGCTGGGATCGGGACTGAAGACTGTCGCTGTAAAGCGTGGGCTGTCGCGTTACTCGGCGCGGCAGATTCCGCCAAAGCGGGCGCGCGAGATGATTGAAGAAGGCGCTTTTCAAGCCCTGCAAGATCTGACGGCGGTGGCGCCTTATGCGCCGGCGTCGCCGGTGACGATCAGCATAGAAGTCGACAAAGTCGAGATGATGGATGACTTCAAAGGGAAGCCCGGCGTCGAACTCGACCGGGCGGCGCAGCGAGTGTTTAGCCGCGCGGATAGCTGGATGGCCGCCTGGGATCAAATCTGGCGCTGGACGGTTTGAGAATTATTCATGTTGTATGCTTGCGGTAGAGACATCACAAGCTACTTATGAGGGAGGGTATATCAAGAAAAGCGCAGCTTCCGCTAAGATCGCTAGCATCGCCCCGGCAACAAACAGATACGAGATTACGATCCATCTATTCTTCTGCCTGATTATTGAATCGTTTTCTTCATGAATGTCAACATAATGAAGAATGAGCTGGTTGCGAAACTCACTCCAATTATAGTTGCGGAAATTCGACACAGTTTCCCAAGTTGGATCTAGTGGGCGAATACCCACTACTCTTGGTCGCAGGCTTAGAATAGAACAGACTGCAACTGCGAAATACAGCACACCGAACGCTATCAATGCGAACTGCATCTCGTCAGTCACTTTCTCGAGTTTATATAATTCAATGTTTACCAAAACGACGACCGCAGCCATACTACTGGTGACGACGAAGTTGTATTGCGCTTTCCTTTCCAACGACGCTAAAATATCAACAGTGTCATTTATGTTGGCATCCAATAGCGAAAAGATGGTTTTCTCTTGATCGGTAAGATTCGGCGTTTCTCTAGCTCTTACTTTTATTCTGCGAGAGGTATTCATATGTTCTCCAATCGACGTAATGATTCCCAGTCAAGCCCTCAAAACAATGGAACGACGGCGCAAAACAATACGAACAATAGCGCAAATAGCAAACCTACGCGGAAAGACCCATACCGGAGAAGTGTAAAAGAGGCGCCAAAGAAAGCAGCAGAAAAGTAACTGTTGTCGATATAGTACTTTCGGCTGACAGATATGTGAGCCGCATCTCACTCATTGGGTTGGCGCGTTTCATAAAGCGGTTTAAGGCAGACTAGCGGTTATATCGGTGCTTTAGCGTGGCGATCTGCTTCTCGGTTTGCTTGAGCAAGCGGCGCGTCATTTTCTGTCCCGACTCTTGACCGCCTTCTTCCATCGCGGCCAGCTTTTGGCGCAGATTGTCAGCGGCTTTTTGAAGCTGCTGTAGTTTTTCGGCTTCTTCCGGCGGCAGACCGGACAGTTCGCGCTCGTCGGTTGCAGATGCCTCTCGTTCCACCGATTCGTCTTTAGCAGTCGGCGTAGCGCTGCTTTGCGCGCCCAGCGTCTTGGCTTTGCGCTTTTGATAATCGAGCTTCTTGGTGGAAACGCGCGTTGACAGTACGGTGATGCCTTCCAGCTTGGCATCATACACGGCGCTGCCTTCGACCACGAGCAAGTCGGATTCGTCTTCCAGCGCCTTTTCCACCCGCTTCCAGTGGCGCAGGCTCATGAAGATATAGTAGCTTGTGACGCCGTCTACAGTATCGAAGTGGGGTACGCCTTTGGGGTAGGGTGGCGCCTTGACTTGCCGCTGTTCAATGACGGTCATAACACTGCTGCCATCGATATGCAGTTTGCCGGGCCGCCCGCTCAGCGTCACAGTCAGCCCGCTGATTTGGCCGGCATCGCGACGCAGCGTATTCATCGGTTCGATGCGTTTGTCCCACTCGATGCCCGGCGGCGCGATCGTGCCATCGCCGCCTTTGCCGAAATTGGGGAAGATCTGCGCGCGCAGCCCCGCGTCCATCTGCCCTTTCGCCAAATAAAAGAAGACGCCGCCCTTGGATCGCCGGCGCTTCCGATCGTGCGTGAGCAAGCCGCCTTCCGCTTCGATTGCCTCCGTCTCCGCCATGATCTTTTCGACGAAGGGCAAGCCGCATTTTTCGATCAACTGCCCGATTTGCGCGACTGGCTTGGGGGAAGTCTCGCCGAGCGCATCGCCGAATTGGGCGGCTGCCCCTTTAATCTGATCGGGAGAAAGAGTCGCCTTCTCCGCTTGCGGGGTTTCGTCTGAGCTGACAGCGCGGTCGTCGGAAGTCATAGGGCAGTCTGCTTCGGATGGCGGTGATGTCCGCGAATAATACTACGGGCAAATGCGAGCGCTGACAACATCGGCGCAATCAAGCGGCGGGCAATACCAGCGACAGCGACCAGCCCACAACCATCAGCAAGCCGAGCTGCCCGTGCAGTTTGGCGATGCGCCCCTGGGCTTGATGCATCAGCGGGACCGCGGCGCTGGTATTGAATATGCGTATGAGGCGCAGCGCCTCGGGCAAGGTGATCAGCGTCAGCAGCGTGAGCGGCGGCATGAGACCGGCGGCGACCACCAGAACTTGCGCGACATAAGCGCCGATTACCAGGAAGATGAACTCGGCGCGGGCGAAACGGATGCCGAAGATGACCGCCAGGGTGCGTTTGTTGACCGCGCGGTCGGCTTCCATGTCGCGGATATTATTGGCGTGCAGTATCGCCGAAACCATGAAGGCGACCGGCAGCGAGATCAAACAGAGCTCGGCGATGCGCGCGTCGCTGACCGCTGGCGCCATGACGTAGTAGGCGCCGACGACGATCGCCGGACCCATGAATACAGCAACCGCGATTTCGCCCAGTCCGTTGTAGGCGAGCGGAAAGGGACCGGCGGTGTAAGTGATAGCGACGAGCACGCCGCCGATGCCGATGAGCCAGAGCAGGGGCCCGCTGTGCGCCAGGAGGTAGAGCCCGATGAGACAGCCGGCGAGCGTCGTCAGGATGGCGCCCGCGCAAACGATCGCCGGTTCGAGGATCTTGTGTTTGATGATCATGCCTTGACCGGCTTCTTTGAGACGATCGGCGCCGCGGCGGTAATCGGCGTATTCGTTGATCAGATTGGCTGCGCTTTGCAGGAAGAGCGTACCGATCAGCGCCAGCAGGAAGGCGCCAGCCTCAAAAACACCGTCAGCGAGGGCGACGATGCCGGCCAAGCCCATCGGTACGTAGGTGGCGGTAAAAACGCGCGGACGCAGCGCTTGATACCAGGCGCGGACTTTGGATTGAGGCGATCTTGCAGCCAAGAGGCGTAATCTCTCAGTAGACAGATGTCATTTCCCCCAATCAATATACCAGATATAGTGGACTGCCACCGACACTGAAAGACGCTCCGCCTGTGTATAATCGCAAGTACGGTTCGAGTTGAGGCGTTCAGTGAAGGTTCTTCACGTTTCGATCAGCGATGGTGGCGGTGGCGCGGCGCTGGGCGCCTATCGCCTGCATCGGGGCTTGCGTGGGTCCGGCGTGCAAAGCGAGATGCTGGTGCTGCGCAAGGTCACCGAGGACCCCTCGGTGCATCGGCTCTCGTCGCGGCTCAAGCGCTGGGGGCGCGCTCGGCGGCGGCTGGCTGAAGGTCGACATCAGCGGCGGCTGGGCGACAATCCGCGCGCCCCGGGCAGCGGTCACTGGAGCTTGAATCTTTTCAATTACCCAATCGCTTCCGCCATCAATTCATTTGGGTCCGATGTCGTGCATCTTCACTGGGTGGGCGATAACTTTGCGCCGATAGGGCAGCTGGAAAAGATTCGGGCGCCCATCGTCTGGACGCTGCGCGATATGTGGGCTTTCAGCGGCGGCTGCCATTATGCGGGCGATTGCTTCAACTATCAGGCTGCTTGCGGCAACTGCCCGCAACTGGTCAATCGCGCTGAAGACGATCTAAGCGCCAAAACACATGCAGCGAAGCGCCGCGCCTGGGCGAAGCTGCCGCTGACCGTGGCGCCGATCAGCGAATGGCTGGCGGAATGCGCGCGGAACAGCTCGGTTTTGGGAGAGAAACGGATTGAAGTCATCGGCAATCCGATTGATCCGACCGTCTTCAAACCGCTGAATCGCAGGACCGCTCGACAAGCCTTCAATCTCCCCTTGGGCAAGCAGCTGATACTCTTTGGCGCCATCGGTGGCACGAGTGATAGGCGAAAGGGATTTCGCTACCTGGCGGAAGCGCTCGGCAAACTGAACAACGCTGATTCTGTCGAGCTGGTGGTATTCGGATCGGCGCGAAAGGAAGCGTTAGATGTTGACCGGCCGGCGCATCAGCTTGGGCGTTTGCATGATGAGGTGAGTCTGTCGATGCTATACTCCGCCTGCGATGTGTACGTGCTGCCGACAACCCAGGAGGCGCTGGGCAAAACGCTGATGGAAGCGCTGGCTTGCGGGACGCCCTGCGTCACATTCGAAGGCACCGGACCGAAGGACTTGGTCGCGCATCAAGTGGATGGCTACCTCGCGCGCATGAAAGACAGCGCCGACTTGGCCGCCGGCATCAAATGGACGCTGGCGCGAGGGTGGTCGCGGGAAGAATTGCAGCGGCGGATTGTGCAGCGATACGGCGTCAAGCAAATCAGCGAGCGCTACATCCACCTCTATAAATCGCTGAGCGAAGTCTGAGGGTCGTGCTTATCCAGCGGACTAGCGCCTGACACATGCTTCGCCATAGTTCTTCACAAATCTCGACTCGGCTCACACATAATATGAGACGCAAAGTCGTGTGCGTGCGGGCGAGCCAAGGCTCGCCCCTACGGTTGTCGACAAGTATGTGAGCGGGAATTGGACCGGTTTCAAAAAAAGAGATACGAAGAACACAAAGTTTACGTTTGCAAGGGCTCTTTACGTCCGCAACGAGCTGACAAGTGGAATTCAACCGTCGCTGGATCTAGTTATTGGAAAAGAAGGGACCGACATTTTCCAATAGAAGGCTTTCCTCTGTGCTCTCTGTGTTGCCTCCGTTCCTCTGTGGCGAAAAATTTGTGGTTCTCGGCATTGCGTTATATCCAACAAATTCACCATCCCCCATCCGGTCCGCCAGTCGAAAATCGGCCGATTCTACGCTATGCTAGCAATAAGCCCATTTGCCGAGAGAAGAGTAAAACCGAATGATCGCAAACAATCACGCCACACTGGTTCAGCAAGACGAGCGGCAACTGCATCCGATGTACCACCCCACGCGCACCGAGAACGCCGTCATGGTGGAGAAGGGCGATGGCGTCTGGCTCTACACCACCGATGGCCGCAAAATTCTCGATTCTATGGCTAGCCTCTGGAATGTAAATATCGGCTATGGCAACCGCGAGTTGGCGCAAGTCGCCTATGAGCAAATGCTCGACATCGCCTACAGTTCCGGTTTCGCTGGCATGACCAATCCGCCATCGGCGCAGCTGGCTGATAAGCTGGCCGGTTTCTTCCGCCCGAACATGAACTTCACCAATTTCACCTCGGGCGGCTCCGAATCCAGCGATACCTCTTTCAAGACAGCGCGCTTCTATTGGTATCAGCTGGGCAAAGTGAAGAAGAAAAAGATCATTTCGCGCTTGATTGGCTACCACGGCATGACGCTGGCGGCGACCAGCGCCACCGGCATGAGCAAGTTTCATACGATGTTCGGCGGCGTCCTGCCCGGCTTCGTGCATGTGGCGAATCCCAATGCCTATCGCTACGAGGGCGAGCTACGCAATGGCGAAAGCGTGGCGCAGGCGGCGGCGCGCGAACTGGAAGAGGCGATATTGCGCGAGGGACCGGAGACGGTTGCCGCTTTCATCAGCGAGCCGATTCAGGGCGCGGGCGGCGTCATGATCGCCGATGACGGCTATTTCGATCTGGTTCAAGCCATCTGCAAGAAATACGAGGTCTTATTCATCGCCGATGAGGTGATCTGTGGCTTTGGACGCACCGGCAACTGGTTCGGCTGCGACGCCTTCGACATCAACCCCGATATCATGCAATTCGCCAAGGGCGTGACCAGCGGCTATATGCCCCTGGGCGGCATTCAAGTGACTGATGAGATCCGTGATGTGATCAATAGCGCGCCGGAAGATCAGAGCTGGATGCACGGCTATACCTATTCCGGACACGCGACCGCCTGCGCGGTGGCCATCGCCAATATCGACATCATCGAGCGCGATGGCTTGCTGGAAAACAGCCGTGCCATGGGCGAGCGGCTGCTGAACGGATTGGAGGCGCTCGTCGCTGAATTCCCCACTATTGACAATGCGCGCGGCTTGGGCTTGATGGCGGGGATTGATGTGGTGAAGAGCAAGGAGAGCCGCGAATCCGATGCCGATATGGCGGAAAAGATCAGCGGCGCGGCGCTGGAGATGGGCTTGCGGGCGCGCCCGATTGGCGGGGCGATCGCCTTTGCGCCGCCGCTCTGCATCACGGCTGATGAGGTCGATTTCATCATCAACACGATGGGCGATGCCATCACGCGGGCGAGCGGATGAGCTTGCAAGCCTCACAGTTTACTTATCGTCTCGTTGCTCAAACTCTTCCAGCCGAGTCTTAGCTAGGCGCTCGAGTCGTCGCGCCTGGGCCCAAAGGCTGTGTCTAATGCCTGGCGTTACTTTGCGCTCACTGATAACGCGCGCCAGATTGGCAATTGTTCGCGCTCGTCTCGCCAATCGAATATCAGGATGTTCTCGAGATTCTCTCAACCTGGCGGGTAAAATTGACACGCGAACCGACTTCGGCAGGACAATGTTTTCCGCGGGCTTTATATCTTTCTCATTGAGGACTACAGAAAACCTCGACTCTCGCAAGGCCTTCTGATAAACAGCGTACTCGGCACGATCAAGCGCTGCGTTCGCTTCGCGTTTTCCGACTGTCGCCAAGTCCCAAAACGGCCATATCTCTATTTCAGCAACTTCAAAGGGATCGAGTACACTCATTGCAACGGCGTCGGTTCGCTGATTGGTCAAGTGGCGGCCGATGCGCCCCCTCAAACTCTCTATTGTTCGCCCTACATAGATAGGTTCCGCATCATAATCGTAGAAAAGTTAGACGCCGCATTTGCAGCTTCCAACCTTTCGACCGTCGCCATAGTCGGTATCAAGCGCATTCTTGACCCCGTCGTAAAGGGCTGTGACTTCTTCCGGTTCTTTTCTGGGGATCATTTACGCAAGAGCGGCATTAGGCAATTTGTTGCGATCCATTCGATGACAGGGACGCATACAGCATCGCCTAGGGCAAACATCGCCTGTGAAGGCGTTACCGATTCGTAACGCAGATTCTCCGCGCCTTGTAACCGAGCATATTCAGTCAAGCTCATCCAGCGCACCGCGATTTCGCCACGCCCAGCTCGAACTATCGCCTGTTTTGCCGAGCCCCCGCGGGTAGTGCGCAAGGCGCCCGCGCGTTCATCTGCGCGGACTTCCCATACTGGCCTTCCGCCTCTGGTTCGGCGAAATGCGCCGTAGCAGCCGGGCCAAAACCGTCGCTGATAGAGGGAAACACGCTTGGATTGTATTGGCGACAAGGTTTCCAGGAATGCGCGCAGGCGTTCTGGCGACCACCAGTCGCCGTCCTCTTCGGCAATTTCAACCAGTCGGGGGTCTTTCCGAATTTCGGGCGGATCTGGCAAATTGATGGTCCCTTTGTGGCCAAACAAAAATACTCGCGCTCGGCTTTGCGGGACAAAGGCGCCCGCGTCGACTATTATGTGCGCGGCTTGATAACCTAGTTTCTGGATTCCAGTGATAACCGTATCCCAATCGCGCCCGCCGTTTGCCGTCAGAAAACCCATTACATTTTCGATCATTAGCGTTCGCGGCGCGCGCCCTCCCATGTCGTCAAGAATCCGCAGAAAATCCAACACGAGGCTAGATTGGGCGCCGTTCAGCCCTTTGTAATTTCCGGCAAGCGACATGTCCGTGCATGGGAATGACGCGGTCACAAGTTCTGCGTTTGGGATATCCTCGCCTTTGAGCGCCCGGATGTCGCCGACATGCAACTCTTCACGCCCCCAGTTGTCAGCGTACAGCTTTGCTTTGGTTTCGTCGATGTCGTTGGCAAAGACCGTTTCGATTCCGACGCGCTCAAGACCAGCCCGCATAAGCCCCATGCCGGCGAAGAATTCAATCGCGCGCAACATTTTGAACCATCCCGATTTCGCCTTTGATTTCACAAATTGACTCTTTCGACAAGAGCCACTTGGACGCCAACGCAATTACTTCACTCAACCCTAGTTTCCATTTGCCAGTCAGCGCGCATTCCCATATCGTCAGCACTCGCCATCCTTCATCAAGGAGCAACCTACGATTTGCAGCATCACGCTCCATGTTTCTTGCAACTTTTCGATTCCAATACTCAGTGTTGGAACTTGGCATTCTGCAGCGCGGGCAGGAATGACCGTGCCAGAAACATCCATTAATCTGAATTACTGACTTATAGCGCGGGAATACGAGATCAGGCTTGCCGGGCAGGTCTTTGACATGCAGACGGTAGCGAAATCCCAAAGCGTGCAGGCGCTTCCGAATCAACAGTTCGGGTTTCGTATTCTTGCTCCCGACGAGCGCCATTACTTGGCTTCGTTTTTCTGGACTAACCGTGTCAGTCAATGTTTATGCTACTCTGATAACCGGAATGCCTCTTCCGCTTATTGTAGTTCATATAGTTAGTGCAAACAAATGTTTTACTTGTTTTCGCTGATTTCATCATCAACACCATGGGCGATGCCATCACGCGGGCGAGCGGATGAGCTTGCAAGCCTCACAGTTTCGCCTCAAATGATAAAACCCGCATTAGACAGCGCTACAGCGCGCCAGTCATCGCTTTCCACCTGGCCGCTATTGCGCAAGCTTGGTAACGATACAATTTGTCGTTATACTGTCGCCATGTTCCTAACATCAAATAAGCGTATACGGGAGAAGACATGGTTTTGAAGCGCTCTGGTCTCATTACGGCGATACTTCTTGGGCTGATGCTCTCATTCGTGTTCTTGCCAACGCTGCGCCTTAGCGCTGCTGGCGAAGATGGGGCGCTTTTCCAAGCCATTGAAGCGGCAATATCTCATTGTTGGAGGACATTGTTCTCAGCCAGGCGCTGCCATCGATTACTGGCGCGATCACAATCGATGGCAATGGTTATGCGATCAGCGGCGCCGATGCCTTTCAGATTTTCGTGGTTGATGACGGTGAATTGACGATCCGGAATCTGACGCTGACGCAAGCGCGCGGCGAGACCGACGGCGGCGCGATTCTGCTCAAGCGCGGGGCTGACTTCGTCGCTGAGAAAACCACCTTCTACAACAATCACGCGCAGCACGGCGGCGCCATCCTTTTCAGCGGCGGCAGCCTGGATGTCAGCGGCAGCGCATTCCTCAAGAATGAAGCGACCCATTGGGGCGGCGCCATCGAAACGCTGAACGGCGAAGCGAACATATCCAATAGCACCTTCAGCGACAATTATGGCGGCGCAGGCGGCGGCATCATGGTCAGCGGCGCCACCACAACCATGACCCATTTGACCCTGGTGGATAACCGCTCGGGCGGTGGCGATGCGATACAGAAGCGCGATGGCAATGCCTACTTGCGCAACAGCCTCATCGGCGGGGAAGGCGGCGCGCTCGATTGCGCCGGCGGCTTGGATCAGAGCATCGGGAACTTCAGCCAAGACGGGAGTTGCGCCCCGCGCCCGGGCGGGGATCCCTTGCTCGGCGAATTGACCGGCGCGCCGGGTTATTTTCCGCTTCTGGATGGCAGCCCGGCGGTGGATGCCGCCGACGCCGAATTCTGCCTCGAGACCGATCAAACGGGCAAAGCGCGTCCGCTGGGCGGCGGCTGCGACATCGGCGCCTTTGAGTCGGCCACTGCAAGCCCGCCCGAAGCGACGCCAGAACCCGAGCTTTGCACTTTTGTTGATGCGATCCTCGCCGCCAATTCGAATCAGGCGGTTGGCGCCTGCCCGCCGGGGACGAGCCACGACATCATCTATTTGGTCGAGGACATCACGCTCAGCGCGCCGCTGCCGCTGATCAACGGCGCCATCACGGTAGAAGGCAACGGTCATACGATTAGCGGAGATGATCGCTTTCGGGTATTTGTCGTCTCTGGGCCAACGCTCACCCTGCGCAATCTGACGCTGACCCGCGGTCGATCAACGGAAGATGGCGGCGCCATCATGGTCCAGGATAGCGGTCAGCTCGTCGTGGAGAACGTCACCTTTCACAACAACAGTTCAGAGCGTGGGGGCGGCGCGCTGGCGACCAGGGGCGGCGACGCCAAGATGAGCATCAGCAACAGCGTCTTCCACGATAACTCCGCTGGCGCCGGGGGCGGCGCAATCATTGTCAACGGCGGGGAAGCGGCCATCAGCGGCAGCGAGTTCCGCGACAATGAGGCGGCGTATCATGCCGGCGCGCTGGAAGGGCTGAGCGGCACGGTTGATGTGCGCAACAGCACCTTCCACGGCAACGAGGCGCCAACAGCTGCCGGCATCCTGGTGAGCGGCGCTACCATGACGATGACGCATCTCACCCTGGTGGACAACCTGGCCGGTGGAGGCGAAGCGGATGGCATATTCAAACGGGGCGGCTTTGCGCGGCTGCGCAATAGCATCGTCGTTGGTTCGGGCGGCGCATTCAATTGTACCGGCGGTTTGGATGAGAGCCGCGGAAACTTCAGCGCGGACGGATCCTGCTCGCCATTGCCTGGCGGCGATCCCTTGCTGGCTGCTGTTGCCGGTTCTCCCGGTTACTTCCCACTTTTGGATGGCAGCCCGGCGGTAGACGCTGCCGACCCGGACCTTTGCCTGGAGACGGATCAAGTCGGTAAGGCGCGGCCCTTGGGCGGCGGCTGCGATATTGGCGCCTTTGAATCAGCCAACGCGGCGCCGGCTGAAGCGGTAGCGGCCTCGCAGCAGCAGTCGGGCTGCGCGCTATCCGATCAGATCCTCGCCGCCAATACGAATATGGCAGTTGGCGGCTGCCCGGCGGGAACGAGCCACGACATCATCAGCTTGACCGAGGACATCACCCTGAGCGAGCCCTTGCCGCTGATCAAAGGCACAATCACGATTGAGGGCAATGGACATACGATTAGCGGGGGCAATCGCTTCCCGATTTTTAGCATAATCGGCGGCAAATTCACGATCCGAAATTTGACCCTTACCGCCGGCTACTCGGCGCAAGATGGCGGCGCGATTCTGGCACAAGGCGCCGAACTCATAATCGAGAATGCGACATTCACGAATAACCGATCGGAAAAGGGCGGCGGCGCGATTTCGACCTTGCCCAACAACATCAGCTTGACCATTAGCGACAGTCAATTCATTGGCAATTCGTCCGGGTCCGGCGGTGGCGCAGTCCTCGCCTATACCGGAACTACCACGATTACCGGCAGCGCATTTGTGGATAATGAAGCCGAGCGTTTCGGCGGCGGCGTCGAAGCCTTCGTCGGTACCGTCCGCATCAGCAACAGCACCTTCGCTGGCAATCGAGCGGGCCGTGCCGGCGCGATCCTGGTCAGCGGTGCCACCACCACCCTGACTCACCTCACGCTGGTGGACAATATGTCCGATTTGGGCGAAGGCGACGCGATACACAAACGGAGTGGAACGGTGTACCTGCGCAACAGCATCGTCGCCGGTGACGGCAATGGGCTGGAATGCACCGGCGGTCTGGATCAGAGCGCAGGGAACTTCAGCGAAGACGGCTCCTGCACGCTTTTGCCCGGCGGAGATCCCCTGCTTGACGATTTGACTGGGTCGCCCAGTTATTTTCCCTTGCTGAATGGCAGCCCGGCGGTGGACGCCGCCGACAGCCAATTTTGCCTGGGGGCGGATCAAGCCGGAAACGCTCGGCCCCTTGGCGGCGGTTGCGATATCGGCGCCTTTGAATCGGCGACGGCAGCGCCGGCCGCGCCAACGCCGGTGCCTACCGAATGCACGTTGTCCAATCAGATCCTGTCCGCCAACACGAATACCGCTGTGGGCGGCTGCCCCGCAGGCACGAGCCACGACATCATCACCTTGACTGAAGACATTACGCTCAGCGCGCCGCTGCCGCATATCAATGGCACCATTACAATCGAGGGGAATGGGCATACGATCAGCGGCGACAATCAATTTCAGATCTTTGTCGTCGTCGGGCGCAAACTCACCATCAACAACCTGACGCTCACCCGCGGGCGCGCAAAGGGCGCCGGCGGCGCAATAGTCGTGCGGAACAACGCAGAGTTGGTCGTTAACAATTCCGTCTTTGAAGGAAACTCGATCGGGTCAGTGGACATTGGCGAAAACCGGTTCACGGGCGGTTACGGCGGCGCGCTCGGCACGCAGCGGTTCAGCGGCAGAATAAGCGTGAACGACAGCGTATTCAAGGACAATGAGGCGGAATTCGGCGGCGGCGCCATTTATGTGAACGGTGGGACGGCGAACATCAACGGCAGCGCCTTCATATCCAATCGAGGATCAGGATTGGCGGCGCGATCGAGGTCAGCGGTGGCCAGATGACCATTGAAAACAGCACATTCCATAGGAATAGCTCGAGCAGTGGCGGCGCCATTTCAATTAGCCGTGGCGCGCTGACGATGACGCACCTGACTTTGCTGGCCAATTCGCCTTCGTATGGCGAAGGGGCTGCGATTCGGCAATGGGACGGCTCGGCTGTTCTGCGCAACAGCGTCGTCGTGGGTCGCGGCTGGAGCCGGTTGCAAGATTGCTACGGCAATGTGGATGTGAGCCGCGGAAACTTCAGCCAGGACGGCACCTGCGGGTCGCTGACGGCTGAGGATCCAATGCTGGGAGAGATGACCGGCGCGCCCGGTTACTTCCCGCCAATTGAAGGCAGCCCGCTGGTGGATGCCGCTGACGCGCAGTTTTGTCTCGCGACCGATCAGGCGGGCAAGCCGCGTCCGATCGGCGGCGGCTGCGATATCGGCGCCAGCGAATATGGCGAAGCAAGTACAATGCAACTCGCTTCAGTCGCGGCTTCAGCCGACCCGCGCACATGCCGGGTGACCACTACCCATGTCCTCAACTTTCGCGATGGACCGGCTGGCAATCGCATCGGTTTGGTACCGGCGAATGCGACTTTGACCGCTTCCGCGCGCGAGTCGGGCTGGTTCAAGGTGGATTACCGTGGCGTTTCCGGCTGGATCAGCGCTGATTATGTCACGACCGCCGGGGTTTGCGGCTAGGCGGCTGCTTCATATGCGTTCTTTGCCCACGGCGCCGCATGTGTGTTGGCCTTATCATTCCGCCTTGAATAAATCAAATCGGCATTAGATAATGCCTTCTTGCCGAGATTCAGCGCTGTGCGCCAACCGAGCCGCATCTAATGCTGGTTGCCATCATGCGCGGCGCCCTCAGCTGAAGACCGGCATTCGGATTCCCATAGTTCTCCAAGGAGACCCAACATGAAGAAAGTCTTCACTATTGTTTTGCTGCTCGCCTTTGCCTTGCTGGCGAATATGTCGCTGGTTACGGCCGACATGCACGACTGGTGGGCGGACGCGGCCGCGCCTTACGCCGGCGCGACCATCCGCGGCGTATCCGAGAGCACGCCGCCTTCGAATTATGTGGCTGATGTTTTGGCTGCTCAATTCACCGAACTCACTGGCATCAATGTTGAGTTCGAGACGACGTCCTGGGACCAGATGTACTCAAAGGCGATCAACGACATGGAAGCCAATACCGGCATCTATGACTTCGTCTACATCGAGCAGGATATCATCTACTCCTACCTGGCGCAGGATTACCTGGTCAACCTGACGCAATTCGCCGCTGACAACCCGGACCTGGCTTATGAAGGTTACGACGAGAGCGCCTTCACCAGCTTCGCCGATTACTTCAAGAACGCCGATGGCGATCTCT